>DIEE01000167.1:0-74030 GCA_002418465.1 Pseudomonas sp. UBA5782
GCTGCGACAACCTGCTCTGCGGCGATACCTCGGTGGCCGCCGTGCGCCTGGCACGCGAGCGCCTGGCCGACTTCCCCCACGCGCGCGTCGAGCAGATGCGCCTGCCGCAAGACTGGCCGGGCGAACGCTTCGACCTGATCGTCTTCAGCGAGGTGGGCTACTACCTCAATCGCGGCGACCTGTTGGCGGTGGCCGAGCGGATGCGCGACTCGCTCGACGAAAACGGCGTGCTGCTCGCCTGCCACTGGCGGCACCCCATCGAAGGCTGCCCGCTGGACGGCGATGAGGTTCACCGGCTGCTTGGCGATGCGCTGGGCATGCACAGCCTGGCGACTCACCTGGAAGCCGATTTCATCCTGCAGCTGTGGTCGCGCGACGGCCTCAGCGTGGCGAGCCGCGAAGGACTGGCCTGACCGACAGCGCCACCGGCCGGCGCCGCGCAGCGCTCTGCGCCGGAACCCTCCTCCTCCTGATCAGTCGGAATAACTAGGCGCCCATGGCGGGCGCTGCCTGGAGCCTCGCGGTTGCAGTGCCGACTCTTCGAGTAAAGGAGCGAGCCCATGAAGATCAATCAGATCATGACCCGTAACGTGCAGACCCTGCGTCCGGAGCAAAGCATCCGCGATGCAGCGACCTTGATGGCACGCATCGACACCGGGGCCCTGCTGGTCCACGAGAACGGCCGTCTGGTGGGCATGGTGACCGATCGCGACATCACCCTGCGCGCGGTGGCCGAAGGCCTCGACGGCGCCACGCCGGTGCGCCGGATCATGAGTTCCGGCGTGCGCTACTGCTTCGACGACGAAGACGTGCAGCAGGTCGCGCGCAACATGGCGAACATCCAGATGCGCCGCCTGCCGGTGCTCGACCGCGACAAACGCCTGGTCGGCGTGGTCTCGCTGGGCAACATCGCCAGCAGCTTCAGCGACCGTGCGCAAAGCACCGTGCTGCTCGGTGTCGCCCAGGCGCACTGAGCGCGCCCTGCCCCGGCAACGGAAGGAGTTCGGATTTGAATTTGCAAAGCTCGCAACTGGACGCGCACCTGGCGAGTGCGGTGCATTCGCTGAAGGTGCTGACGGTCAACACGCACAAGGGCTTCACCCTGTTCAACCGGCGTTTCATCCTGCCGGAGTTGCGCGATGCGGTGCGCAGCATCTCCGCCGATATCGTCTTCCTGCAGGAGGTCCATGGCACCCATGAGAAGCACGCGCTGCGCTTCCCGGACTGGCCGAGCACCTCGCAGTACGAATTTCTCGCCGACAGCATGTGGAGCGATTTCGCCTACGGCCGCAACGCCGTCTACCAGGACGGCGACCACGGCAATGCGCTGCTGTCGAAATTCCCGATCTTGCGCTACCAGAACCTCGACGTCTCGATCAGCGGCCCCGAGCGCCGCGGCCTGCTGCACTGCGAACTGCAGGTGCCGGGCCACGAGCAGTTCCACGCCATCTGCGTGCACCTGGGGCTGCGCGAGGCGCATCGCCAGGAACAGTTGCGCCTGCTCTGCGAGCTGATCGCCACCCTGCCGCCGGATGCGCCGGTGGTGGTGGCCGGTGATTTCAACGACTGGCGGCTCAAGGCCAGCCCGGTGCTGCAGCGCGGCGCCAACATGCACGAGGCCTTTGCCAAGGAGCACGGCATCGTCGCCAAGAGCTTCCCCGCGCACTGGCCGCTGCTGCGTCTGGACCGTGTCTATGTGCGCAACGCCAGTACGCGCAACCCTCAGGTGCTGTCGAACCGGCCCTGGTCGCACTTGTCTGACCATGTACCCCTGGCCGTGGAGATTCACCTATGAAATTCAGCTGGCGCGACGGAAATCGCCTGCAGTTGCTGGAAAACGGCGAGGCGTTCTTCCCGCGCGTGTTCGAGGCGATCCGCCAGGCGAAGAAGGAAGTCCTCCTGGAGACCTTCATCATCTATCAGGACAAGGTCGGCAACGAGCTGCGCGACGTGCTGATGGAGGCCGCCGAACGCGGCGTGCGCATTGACATCACGCTGGATGGCTACGGCTGCGCCGACCTTACCGAGGAGTACATTTCCGGGCTGACCTCGGCCGGCGTGCGCGTGCACCTGTTCGACCCGCAGCCCAAGTTCATGGGCATGCGTACCAACCTGTTCCGCCGCCTGCACCGCAAGATCGTGGTGATCGACGGCGAGCGTGCGTTCGTCGGCGGGATCAACTATTCCGCCGATCACCTGGCCGATTTCGGCCCGGAGGCGAAGCAGGATTACGCGGTGGAGATCGAAGGCCCGGCGGTCGACGACATCCACCGTTTCGCGCTGAAGAGCATCGCCCCGCGCGAGCAGGTCCGCCGCTGGTGGCAGCGCCGCGCGCAGGAATCCATCGGGCGCACCTACAACCACAGCCGCGGCAATGCGCGCGTGCTGCTGGTTACCCGCGACAACGAAAACCATCGCAACGACATCGAGGAGCATTACCTCGAGGCGATCCGTTCGGCGCAGAGCCACCTGCTGATCGCCAACGCCTATTTCTTCCCCGGCTACCGCGTGCTGCGCGAGATCCGCAACGCCGCCCGGCGCGGCGTGCGCGTGCGCCTGGTGCTGCAGGGCCAGCCGGACATGCCGATCGCCAGGCTCGGGGCACGCATGCTCTACAACTACCTGCTGCGCGACGGCGTGCAGATTTTCGAATACTGCCGGCGCCCGCTGCACGGCAAGGTGGCGCTGGCCGACCACGACTGGGCCACTGTGGGCTCGAGCAACCTCGACCCGCTGAGCCTGTCGCTGAACCTGGAAGCCAACGTGCTCATCCGTGACCCCGTGTTCAACCGGCAGCTGCACGAGCGCCTCGACCTGCTGATCCAGGACCACTGCAAGACGGTGTCGCTGGAGCGCATGGTGCGCGGCTATTTCTGGCGCGCGCCGCTGGTGTTCCTGATCTTCCACTTCCTGCGCCACTTCCCGTCGATGATCGCCAAGCTGCCGGCGGGCAAGCCGCGGCTGGCGGTGATCGAGCCTCCGGCGGACTCCGCCGCCATCGCCAATCTGCAGCGAGATGGCCAATGAATGCCTCCAGCGAAACCCGCCGGTCCTCGTTTTCCGAACGCCATCGATGGTGGCCGATCGCCAAGAAACTGCTGACCTACCTGTTCTTCATCATGGTCGTGGTGCTGCTGGTAGCGCTGGCGAAGCGGGTCGACTGGGGCGAAGTGATCACCACCCTGCGCGGCTACAGCATGAAGACGCTGCTGCTGGCCGGCCTGGCGACGCTGGGCAGCTACCTTGTCTACACCAGCTTCGACCTGCTGGGTAAACGTTACACACGGCACAGCCTGCCAGCCGCGCAGATCCTGCCGGTGACCTTCGTCTGCTACGCCTTCAACCTGAACCTCAGCGCCTGGGTCGGCGGCATCGCCTTCCGCTACCGGCTTTATTCGCGCCTGGGCCTGAGGAATTCGGTGATCACGCAGATATTCACCCTCAGCCTGATGACCAACTGGCTCGGCTACATGGCGCTGGGCGGCACGGTGTTCGCGCTGGGCTGGGTGAAGATGCCGGAAAGCTGGTCGATCGGCACCGGCACGCTGCGCCTGATCGGCGTGCTGCTGGTCGCGGTGACGCTGATCTACCTTGGCCTCTGCGCCTTCTCCAAGCGGCGTTCCTGGACCATCCGTGGCCATGAGATCGGCCTGCCCTCGCTGCGCATGGCAGCCACCCAGTTGGTGCTGGGTGGCTGCAACTGGGGGCTGATGGCGCTGGTGGTGTACATCATGCTGCAGGAAAAGGTCGACTACCCGACCGTGCTCGGCGTGCTGCTGATCAGCAGCATCGCCGGCGTCGTCACGCACATTCCTGCCGGGCTGGGCGTGCTCGAAACCGTGTTCGTCACCCTGCTGCAGGACCAGGTTTCCAAGGGCAGCATGCTTGCCGCGCTGATCGGCTACCGGGTGCTCTACTTCCTCATACCGCTGTTGCTCGCCTCGCTGGTGTACCTGCTGCTGGAGTCCCAGGCGAAGAAGCTGCGCAGCATGAACAGCGGCAAGCAAACCGGCTGAAAGCCGCGTGGGGTGCGGTGGTTTGACGCTGCGCCGCTTGGCGGAAGCCGCTCCGGTTTCATTGAAATGTCGTCGAATCTGGCTAGCCTTGTGGGACACAACAAGAAGCGGGTGAGCCATCATGATGACGATCTCTTTTCAGGAGGCTCGGCAGATCATCGAGCTGTCCTTCGTACCCCTCGCCTGTGAATGCAAGGAAGAGGAACAGGGCATCACCGTCCGCCTGTTCCACGCGCAGAGCGGCGAGCCGCAACTGGTGGTCACGGCCATCGCTCCCGAGCGTTACGCCAGCATCCGCGCCATTTCGCAGCTGGTTCTGGAAATCCGCCAGGAACTCTCCGTCGCCAAGCTGCGCCGGCAGATGAGCTACAGCCTCTGACCCGTCCCTTGCCCGGCCATGTTCATGGTCGGGCCCCGCGCTTCGCCCTTCCCTATCGCACCTTCCGATCTCGCCGCAGCACGCTGCTCGCCGGGCGATGACGCCCGGCGTCTGGCGGTGATCTTCGATGGGAAGCGACGCGCCCGGAGTCGGGCGCGTCAGGTCGTTCAGGCGGGACGCAGGATCAGCACGCCGAGCGGCGGAAGGTCCAGGGACAGCGATTGCTTTTCGCCGTGGCTGTCGATGCTTTCGGCGAGAATTGCCCCGGAGTTGCCCAGGTTCGAGCCGGCGTAGCACTCGGCATCGCTGTTGAACAGTTCCTGCCAGTTGCCGTCGCGCGGCACGCCGATGCGGTAACCGTGGCGCGGCACCGGGGTAAAGTTGGCGACCACCAGCAGCGGTTCGCCGGCCAGGCTCCAGCGCAGCCAGGCGTACACGCTGTTGCCCGAGTCATCGCCGATCAGCCACTGGAAGCCCTCGGCGTCGCAGTCGCGCTCGTGCAGCGCGGGCTGCTCGCGATACAGCCGGTTGAGGTCGCCGACCAGGCGCTGCACGCCCTGGTGGTCGGCGTACTTGGTCAGGTACCAGTCCAGCTCGCGGTCGTGGCTCCATTCGCGCCACTGGCCGAACTCGCAGCCCATGAACAGCAGCTTCTTGCCCGGATGCGTCCACATGAACGACAGGTAGGCGCGCAGGTTGGCGAACTTCTGCCAGCGATCGCCGGGCATCTTGTCGATCAGCGAATGCTTGCCGTGCACCACCTCGTCATGGGAAATCGGCAGTACGAAACGCTCGGAGAAGGCGTAGAGCAGGCCGAAGGTCAGCTTGTCATGGTGGTAGCGGCGGTTGATCGAGTCCTCTTCGATGTACTTCAGGCTGTCGTGCATCCAGCCCATGTTCCACTTGTAGTCGAAGCCCAGACCGTCTTCGGAGGTCGGTTTGCTGACCCCCGGCCAGGCGGTGGATTCCTCGGCGATCACCAGGGCGCCGGGCGCCTCGATGTTCACTACATCGTTGAGGTGGCGCAGGAAGTCGATGGCTTCGAGGTTCTCGCGGCCGCCGAAACGGTTGGGAATCCACTCGCCCTGCTTGCGCGAATAGTCGCGGTAGAGCATCGAGGCCACCGCATCCACGCGCAGCGCGTCGATGTGGAAATCCTTCAGCCAGTGCAGCGCCGAGGCAATCATGAAGCCGTGAACCTCGGTGCGGCCGAGGTTGTAGATGTAGGTTTCCCAATCCTGGTGGAAGCCTTCCAGCGGGTTCTCGTACTCGTACAGTGCGGTGCCGTCGAAGCGCGCCAGGCCGTGCGGGTCGGTGGGAAAATGCGCCGGCACCCAGTCGAGGATCACACCGATACCGGCGCCATGACAGGCGTCGACGAAAGCGGCGAAGTCCTGCGGCGTGCCGAAGCGCCCGCTGGGGGCGAACTGCGACAGCGGCTGGTAGCCCCAGGAACCCCCGAACGGGTGCTCCATGATCGGCAGCAGTTCGATGTGGGTGAAGCCCAGCTCCTGGACGTAGGGGATCAGCCGTTCGGCCAGCTCGCGCCAGTTGTACAGGCGACCCTCGTCGCCGCCTTCGCGGCGCCAGGACGCGGCATGCAGCTCATAGATCGACAGCGGCGCACTCACCGACTGACGCTGCCCGCGCTGCTCCATCCAGTCGCGGTCCTGCCAGTCGTGGCGCAACGGCGCGGCGACGATGGAGGCGGTGCTCGGCGGCGTCTCGGTGGACAGCGCCATCGGGTCGGCCTTCAGCGGCAGGATGCCGTCCTGGCCGAGCAGCTCGAACTTGTACGCCTCGCCCGCCTGCAGGCGCGGAATGAAGATTTCCCACACGCCGCTCGGGTGGCGCAGGCGCATCGGGTGACGGCGACCGTCCCAGCCATTGAACGCGCCGACCACCGAAACCCGCCGTGCGTTGGGCGCCCACACCGCGAAGCGCACGCCCTCGACGTCGCCGAGGGTGATCATCTGCGCGCCGAGGCAACGCCCCAGATCGCGGTGGTTGCCTTCGGCAAACAGGTAGAGGTCCATCTCGCCGAGCAGTTCGCCGTAGCTGTAGGGGTCCTCGGTGATCTGCTCGCCGGTCGCCCAGCGGATGTGCAGCAGATACGGCTGGGCGATGTCCAGGCGGCAGAAGTACAGGCCAGGCGCCTGCGCCTGGTCCATCGCGCAGATGCGGTTGCCGGTGTCGCGTTCGAGCACGTCGACGCCTAGGGCGTTGGGCAGGTAGGCGCGGATGATCAGCCCCTCTCCGTCAGGGTGAGGGCCGAGGATCGAAAACGGGTCGCCGTGCTCGGCGCGAATCAGCGCCTCTACGGCGGAATCGTCGGGCAGCAGGCCGACCCCTGGAAGGGAAATGGCCGGGCGGTCACTCATGGGTTGGTGTCTCCATCGGATAGCTGTTGCGCCAGGTCGAGCAGGCCTTGCACCGGCACGCTCAACCACGCCGGGCGGTTCTCGGCTTCGTAGGCGATCTCGTAAGCGGCCTTTTCGAGGCTGAACAATACCAGTGCAGCCTCGTCTCCACCTTCCTCAGACCACTGGTGCGGCAAATCGGCAGCAGCGGCGCGATAGGCTTCGAGGAAAACCAGACCGGCTGTGTGCCGGTAGGTCTCGGCGATCTTGCGTCGGGCGCTGTCGGCCTCGGCGGAAACGTCCGCCGTATGCGTGCTTCTGATCGCCATTGCGGCGGCGTAGTCGAACGAGCGCAGCACGCCGCTGACGTCCTTGTACGGGCTGTGCTTGGCGCGGCGCTCGGCCAGCGGCCGTGCCGGCTCGCCCTCGAAGTCAATGAAATAGGCATCGCCCTGCACCACCAGCACCTGGCCCAGGTGCAGGTCGCCATGCACGCGGATGCGCAGGCCGCCGACCGCGCGTTTGGCCAGCGTGTCGACGGCGCCGAGCAGCGGCTTGCGCTGCTTGAGCAGTGCAGCAACGGCCTCGCTGGTGGCAGCGTCGAGACCGCTGCGGCCTTCCAGCAGCGAGAAGGCGTGCTCCAGCTGCTGGCGGACGCTTTTCGCCAGGGCTGTGCCGTCCTTCTTGCTGGTGGTTTCCGCCTTGAAGTCGGGGTTGTCGGTCGGCGCCGCCAGTACCTTGTGCATCTCGCCCAGGCGCTGGCCGAGCAGGCGCGAGAAGTCCTGCAGCTCGGCCAGCGCGCTGTACTGGTTCTCATGCCCGGAAAGACCGCCGGCAATCTCGTCGCGGATCGCCCGCTCCAGACTGTTCTGCGTCCATTCCCAGGCGTCGCCCTGGTTGGCCATGTAGCGCTGCAGGATCATCAGCACATGGCCCTGCCCTTCGGCATCCACGCGCTGCACCTCGCCCAGCACCGCGGCGATGTTGGGGTATTCGCCAGCGGTGAGGTAGAGGCCCATCTCCAGTTCCGGATGCACGCCGGCGGACACCCGGCGCAGCAGCTTGAGGACCATCGCGTCGCCGATCACCACCGAGCTGTTGGACTGCTCGGCAGACAGGTAACGCACGCCGGACTCTGCCGGCTCCTCGATGCCCGCCAGTTGCGCGGTCGGCACGAAGCGGATTTCACCGGCCTCGCTGGCCACCCGCTGTTCGCTGCGCAGCGCCTGGAGTACCGAGCGGACGAAGCTTTCCAGGGTAAAGGCATCGGTCAGCAGGCCGACCTGACGTCCTCGGCGCACCCGCGCCAGCGCCAGTTGCTGTGGCAGCGCGGCGCCGAATTCCTCTTCCGGGAGGAAGCCGAACGGCAGCTGGTAACGGCAGGTGGCCGAATCGGTATCCACCTCGATTTCGCTGAGCAGCATCGGTCGCGGGCCGTCGTTCAGGCGCACGGCGTAGGCGATCCGCACGTTCCTGATCGCCGAATCCTTGCCCGGGAACCAGCGCCGTTTGGGCAGATAGGCCGGCAGCGAGGCGCCTTCGAGGACGCCGCGCGAAGGCTGTTCCAGCAGCTCCTCGACGCGGCGCTTGAGCACCAGCGTCGGGAAGTCCGGCATGGTTTCCACCGGCACCTGGTGCCAGCTCGGCATGGTCGTCTCGGACGCCAGCAGGAACCAGTAGAAGCCGTAGGGCGGCAGGGTCAGCAGGTACGGCAACTGGCCGATCGGCGGGAAGGCGCTACCACCCAGCATCTCGACCGGCACCCGGCCCTCCAGCGCGGAAAGGTCCAGCTCCACCGCCTGCGCGGCGCGCGAGACGTTGGCCACGCAGAGGATGGTTTCATGCTCGCCGTTCGGCCCGTCGAACTCGCGCAGGTAGGCTAGGATGCGCCGGTTGCTCGGCGCCAGCATCTTCAGCGTGCCGCGGCCGAAGGCCTTCTGCTGCTTGCGCACGGCGAGCATGCGCCGCGTCCAGTTGAGCAGCGAATGCGGATCGCGCGACTGCGCCTCGACGTTGATCGCCTGGTAGCCGTACAGCGAATCCATGATCGAGGGCAGCACCAGGCTGGCCGGATCGGCGCGCGAGAAGCCGCCGTTGCGGTCCACCGACCACTGCATCGGCGTGCGCACGCCGTCGCGGTCGCCGAGGTGGATGTTGTCACCCATGCCGATCTCGTCGCCGTAGTACAGCGTCGGCGTGCCCGGCATCGACAGCAGCAGACTGTTGAGCAATTCGATGCGCCGGCGATCGCGCTCCAGCAGCGGCGCCAGGCGCCTGCGGATGCCGAGGTTGATGCGCGCGCGGCGATCGGCGGCGTAGTAGTTCCACAGGTAGTCGCGCTCACGGTCGGTGACCATTTCAAGGGTCAACTCATCGTGGTTGCGCAGGAAGATCGACCACTGGCAGTTGGCCGGGATTTCTGGCGTCTGGCGGAGGATGTCGGTGATCGGGAAACGGTCTTCCTGGGCGATCGCCATGTACATCCGCGGCATCAGCGGGAAGTGGAACGCCATGTGGCATTCGTCGCCGTCGCCGAAGTACAGCTGGGTGTCTTCCGGCCACTGGTTGGCCTCGGCCAGCAGCATGCGGTCTGGGTAGTTGGCGTCGATCTCGGCGCGGATCTGCTTGAGCACCACGTGGGTCTCCGGCAGGTTCTCGTTGTTGGTGCCGTCGCGCTCGATCAGGTAGGGAATCGCGTCCAGGCGCAGGCCGTCGATGCCCATGTCCAGCCAGTAGCGCATGATCGAGATGACCGCCTTCATCACCTGCGGATTGTCGAAGTTCAGGTCCGGCTGGTGCGAATAGAAGCGGTGCCAGAAGTACTGCTGGGCCACCGGGTCCCAGGTCCAGTTGGACTTCTCGGTATCCAGGAAGATGATCCGCGTACCGTCGTATTTCTGATCGGTGTCGGACCAGACGTAGAAATCCCGGGCCTTCGAACCCTTCTTCGCCTTGCGTGCACGCTGGAACCAGGGGTGCTGGTCCGAGGTGTGGTTGATGACCAGCTCGGTGATCACCCGCAGCCCGCGGGCATGCGCCTCGGCGATGAAGCGACGGGCGTCGGCCATGGTCCCGTAGTCCGGGTGGATGCCGCGGTATTCGGCGATGTCGTAGCCGTCGTCGCGACGTGGCGACGGATAGAACGGCAGCAGCCAGATGGTGTTCACGCCGAGGTCGGCGATGTAGTCGAGCTTGTCGATCAGGCCGGGGAAATCGCCGATTCCATCGTTGTTGGAATCGAAGAAGGATTTCACATGGACCTGGTAGATGACCGCGTCCTTGTACCAGAGCGGGTCGTCGATGAAGGCGGCAGGCTTGCGGGAACGGGGACTTTTCTTGGGCTTCGCCATCGTGGCTTTTCCTTCTTGGCCGGGCGCGCTGCGCCCGCACCGTCGCTGGGATACGGGAGGGTTCAGGTCGAGCTGATGCGCCAGATGCCGAACGGCTGATGCCAGGGTTCGATGCGCATCCACTGGTTCTTGCCGTGCCAGGTCCAGCGATGGCCGGTCATCAGGTCTTCGCCATGGGTATCGGCGTGATCGGGCAGGCCCATCTCCCAGAGCGGCAGCTCGAAGTGCGCTTCCTGGGCGTTGAATGGGTCGAGGCAGACGGCGATCAGGATGAAATTGGAGCGATCCGCGGTGCGCTTGCCGAAGTAGAAGATGTTGTCGTTCCAGGCGGTGTAGGCCTGGAAGCCCAGGTGCGTCTGCAGCGCCGGGTTCTGCCGGCGGATGCGGTTGAGCTGGGCGATTTCGGCGCTGATGTTGCCCGGCGCGGTGTAGTCGCGCGGACGCAGCTGGTATTTCTCGGAGTCCAGGTATTCCTCCTTGCCTGGCACCGGCGCGGCCTCGCACAGCTCGAATCCGGAATACATGCCCCACAGACCGGAACCCATGGTCGCCAGGGCGGCGCGGATGAGGAAGCCGGGGCGTCCGCTCTCGTGCAGGAACACCGGGTTGATGTCCGGCGTGTTGACGAAGAAGTTCGGCCGGTAGCAGTCGCGCAGCGGCGGCTGGTTCAACTCGCTGTAGTAGCTGGTCAGCTCGTCCTTCGTGGTGCGCCAGGTGAAGTAGGTGTAGCTCTGGTTGAAGCCGGCCTTGCCCAGGCGCGCCATCATCGCCGGCTTGGTGAAGGCCTCGGCGAGGAACAGCACCTCGGGGTGCGTGTGGCGGATATCGGCGATCAGCCATTCCCAGAACGGCAGCGGCTTGGTGTGCGGGTTGTCGACGCGGAAGATCTTCACGCCCTCTTCCACCCAGCCGAGCACCACGTCGCGCAGGGCCAGCCAGAGGCCTGGCATGGCGTCTTCGGCGTAGAAGTCGACGTTGACGATGTCCTGGTATTTCTTCGGCGGGTTTTCCGCATAGCGGATGGTGCCGTCCGGGCGCCAGGCGAACCAGCCGGGGTGTTCCTTCAGCCAGGGGTGGTCCTGGGAACACTGGATGGCGAAATCCAGGGCGATCTCCAGGCCATGTTCAGCCGCTGCCGCCACCAGTTCGCGGAAATCCTCGCGGCTGCCGAGCTGTGGGTGGATCGCTTCGTGGCCGCCGTCGGCGCTGCCAATGGCGTAGGGGCTGCCAGGATCGTCCGGGCCGGCGAACAGCGAGTTGTTCGGGCCCTTGCGGTGGGCGCGGCCGATGGGGTGGATCGGCGGGAAATACAGCACGTCGAAGCCCATGTCGCGGATGCGCGGCAGTTGCCCGAGCACATCGTTGAAGGTGCCGTGGCGCGCCGGGTCGTCTGTCTGCGAGCGCGGGAACAGCTCGTACCAGCTGGCGAACTGGCTCTGCGTGCGCTCCACCTCCAGCGGGAACACGTTGCTGCGCACCAGGTGCTTCTTCTCGTCGGCCTCGGCCATCGCCTGCGCCGCCTCGTCGGAGAGCAGCACGGCAACCTTGGCAGTCAGGTCAGGCGCTGCGCCGAACTTGTCCAGCAGGCTGCTGAGCGCATCGCGGGACGGACCCTGGGCGAAACCGAACACCCGCGTCAGGTGCGCGCGGCCTTCCTCGATCTCCAGCTCGATGGGCACGCCGGCGGCGTGCTTCTTGGTCAATTCGTAGCGATACGACTCGAACAGGTCCCACCAGGCCTCGACGACGAAGTGGTGGCGGCAGACGCGGATTGGCGTGAAGCGGCCCTGCCAGGAATCGTTGCCCAGTTCGGCCAGCGGCACCCGGTGCCATTCGCTTTCATCGTCGGCGCGCCAGGCGATACAGGCACCGAGCTTGTCGTGGCCATCGGCGAAAATCTTCGCATCGACGACGACTGCCTGGCCGGCGATGGTCTTGGCGGCGAAACGGCCCTCGTCCAGCGTCGGCTGGCAGGCTTCGATGGCGATCCGCGGCAGCTGCAGGGCGCGGTCAAGCGTCAGCAGGGGGTTCTGTTCGCGGGGATCGAGTGAGGGAGTATCGGGCATCGAGCGACTCCTGAATGGCGCATCTGGGGAACTGCTTCCCGTGCCGCCCTGGCAAGAAGCTCTTCGTTGAAGGCGGTAGGAAAGACTGAAAAGAGACGGCCGCGGTGCGCTGCGACCCTGTTAAGTCCGAACGGGTGGGCAGCCAAAAGTTCCTGCTGTGGCGCGCCCTGCGCGGTTATCGGCGGCCCCGAGAAGCTGCGGCGGCGGGTGCCTGGATTACGCTGCGCTGGCATCTACGCCGACCTCTGTTCAGCCGGCCTTCTTCTTCGTCGAGCGGCTGGCAGCCGGCTTCGCGCCGGCTTTCGCGGCGGGTTTGCGCGCGGGTTTTTCGGTCTTCTCGGCCTTTTCGCTCTTCTTCGCCGCGGGTTTGGCGGCTGGCTTGCTTGCCGCCGGCTTGGCACCGAGGCTGCGCTTGAGCAGCTCGGTCAGATCGATCACGTCCGCGCTGCGCCGCTCGCCGCCGTCGTCCGCCTCGCTGACGGCCTCGACCTTGCCGGCCTTCGCCTTCTGCTCGACCAGCGCCATGATCTGTTCCTGGAAGGTGTCCTTGTACTGCGCCGGCTGCCAGTCCTCGCTCATTTCCTCGATCAGCCGCGTCGCCATGTCCAGTTCGCGCTTGGCCAGTTCGGGCTTGATCGCCTCGTCCTTCAGCTCCAGCGCATCGATGCCGCGCACCTCGTCGGCCCAGCGCAGGGTGTTGAGCACCAGCGCATCGCCCAGCGGCATGACCACCGCCAGATGCTGCTTGGTGTGCAACACGACGTTGGCGAGGCCGACCTTTCCGGTGGAAACCAGGGCTTCGCGCAGCAGTGCATAGACCTTCTCGCCGCGGCGGTCGGGGGTCAGGTAATAGGGGGTGTCGATGAACAGGAAGGGAATCTTCTCGGCATCGACGAAGGCGACGATATCGACGGTCTGGGTGACCTTCGGGTGCGCAGCGCGAATTTCCTCCTCGCTGATCACCACGTAATGGCCCTTCTCCAGTTCGACGCCCTTGACGATGTTCTCTTTCTCGATGTCCTTGCCGGTGACCTTGTTGATCCGCTTGTAGCCGACCGGGTCCATGCTGCGCTTGTCCAGCCAGTCGAAATCGACGCCCTGGCGCGTCGTCGCCGGCACCAGCGCCACCGGGATGTGCACCAGGCCAAAACTCACCGCGCCTTTCCAGATCACCCTCGCCATGTCGCTCTCCTCCGCGTACGTCCTATGAGGAGTAAGGCGCGCGGGGAAAAGTTTCGCCGGCGCGACCAGCCGTAGAGGCCCGCTGGCGCGCGGCTTCGGCAATTTCCCGGGAGAAATGAAAATGCCGCCCGGAGGCGGCATCGGCGGTGTTGCCAGGCGTGCGTCAGACCTTCAGCACGACCCGCCCGCGACAGTCGCCGCTTTCCATGTAGCGGTGCGCGGCGACCACGTCGTCGAAAGCGAAGACCTTGTCGATGTGCGCCCGCAGCAAACCGTCACGGGTCAGCTGGTTGATGTGCGCGAGGGCGCGCTCGACCACCTCGTGGTCCGGCTGGATGCCCAGCTCCGGGCTGCCGGTGAAGTCCACCAGGCAGTGCACGAAGAACTTGAAGTTCTTCTCGAACGCCGCGCAGGCCGGGAACGGGGTCTGGTTGCCGCCGTTGAGCCCGTAGAGGATCAGCTTGCCGCGCGGCGCCATGATGTCGCCGAGCAGGCCCATCTGCGGGCCGCCACAGGCATCCAGTACCACATCCACGCCATGCCCGTCGGTGAGCTTCTTGATCCGCCCGACCAGGTCTTCCTCCTCGGTGGCGATGGTCTTGTCGGCACCGAGGCCGAGCAGGTAGTCGCGGTCGTCCGAGGTGCCGCTGGTGGCGAACACCTGGGCGCCCAGCGCCTTGGCCATCTGGATCGAGGACGGCCCCGAACAGTGGCTGGCATCGGTGATCAGCACGCGCTGGCCGGCCTTCATCCGCGCCAGTTCGGTGAAGCCGAAGTAGGCGATCAGCAGTGGCATGTAGTGCACCGCGGCTTCTTCCGCGCTGAGCACATCCGGGTAGCGGGTCAGCGACGTGCTCGGCATGAGCATGCATTCGCCGCACGCCGGATACTGGTTGACGCTGTGGCCGAGGAAGCTGGCGACGCGGTCGCCGAGCTTGAAGCTGGAAACCCCATCACCGATCGCGACGACCTCGCCGGCAAGCTCGCTGCCGAGCCCGGAAGGCAGTTGCGCATGCTGCGGCGCCAGGTCCTGGCGCCAGAGCACATCGCCCCAATTGACGCCGATCGCCTCGACACGCACCAGTACTTCACCGGCACCTGGCTGGCGAACTGACTGTTCTTCGATCCTCAGCACATCGGCCGGACCGAACTGGTGGAAACGGATCACGCGGTTCATCGCATACCTCGTATTCACTCTCAATGCCTACGGACTTTATCCGTTGAAGGGCGGCAACTCTACCTGTCGAGATTGATAGTCGTCATGCCTGGGAGTGATTCGGTGTAATGCAGCGACGCAAAAAAGCCTTCAAATCCGGGCCCGGCTGAGTAAGATGCCGGGACGCAAAAAGCGCCCGGCAAACGTCCGGGAGCCCCGCCTTGACCACGTGCCGCGAGTGAAGGGAATGAACCGCAACGACTTGCGCCGCCTCGACCTCAACCTGTTGATCGTCTTCGAAACGCTGATGCACGAGCGCAGCGTCACGCGCGCCGCGGAAAAGCTGTTCCTCGGTCAGCCGGCGATCAGCGCAGCGCTTTCGCGCCTTCGCAGCCTGTTCGACGATGCACTGTTCGTGCGTACCGGACGCAGCATGGAACCGACCGCGCGGGCGCAGGAAATCTTCGCCCTGCTCTCGCCGGCGCTGGATTCGATCTCCACCGCGGTCAGCCGCGCCAGCGAATTCGAGCCGTCCACCAGCAACCTGGTGTTCCGCATCGGCCTCTCCGACGAGGTCGAGTTCGCCCTGCTGCCGCCGTTGCTGCGGCGGATCCGCACCGAGGCGCCCGGCGTGGTGCTGGTGGTGCGCCGCGCCAATTACCTGCTGATGCCCAACCTGCTGGCCTCCGGCGAGATTTCCGTCGGCGTCAGCTATACCGACGAGCTGCCGGCCAACGCCAAGCGCAAGGTCCTGCGCCGCAGCAAGCCCAAGGTGCTGCGCGCCGACTCGATTCCCGGCCCGCTGGCGCTGGAGGATTTCTGTTCGCGGCCGCACGCCATGGTCTCGTTCGCCGGCGACCTCAACGGTTTCATCGACGAGGAACTGGAGATCATCGCCTGCAAGCGCCGTGTGGTGCTCGCCGTGCCGCAGTTCAACGGTCTGAGCACGCTGATCGCCGGCACCGACATCATCGCCACCGTGCCGGACTACGCCGCCGACGTGATGGCCGCCGGCGGTGGCCTGCGCGTCGAGCCGCTGCCGTTCGATACCACCCGTTCGTTCGAACTGTCGATGGCCTGGCGCGGCGCCCAGGACAACGATCCGGCAGAACGCTGGCTACGCTCGCGCATCCAGATGTTCATCGGTGATCCGGACAGCCTCTGAGCCTGCCGTCGCCCTTTCGTAGCAACCGGAAACAAGCACGGATGGAACTATCGATATCGCAAGATGTATCCATCAGCGATATCGATAATCACATTCGGCTCGTTCGATTCGCCTAGGCAGGCACCCGCCAGCAGACTCCGCTCCATTCAGCAATCGACTGGCGGAGCAACCCTATGGAACAGTCAATCAATTCTCTCTGGCGCTTGCCGCTGAGCCTCGCGGCTCTGCTGGTGTTGAGCGCCTGTGGCAAGAACACGGAAACCGCCCAGCAGATGCCGGTGCCGAAAGTCAGCGTCGCCGAAGTGATCGAGCAACCGGTCAACGAGTGGGACGAATTCACCGGTCGCCTGGAAGCCCCGGAGTCGGTTGAAATCCGTCCGCGCGTTTCCGGCTACGTCGACAAGGTGGCCTTCGACGAAGGTTCGCTGGTGAAGAAAGGCGACCTGCTGTTCCAGATCGATCCACGTCCCTTCCAGGCTGAGGTCGAACGCCTGCAGGCCCAGCTGCAACAGGCCCGCGCCGCGCTCAGCCGCGCCGACAACGAAGCCCGGCGTGGCGATCGTCTGCGTCAGAGCAACGCGATTTCCGCCGAACTCGCCGATGCCCGCACCAGCAGCGCCGCGGAAGCCAAGGCAGCGATGGCGGCGATCCAGGCGCAACTGGACAACGCCCGCCTCGACCTCGGCTTCACCCGTGTCACCGCGCCCATCGACGGTCGTGTCGGCCGCGCCGAGATCACCGCGGGCAACCTGGTCAACGCCGGCCAGTCGCTGCTCACCTCGCTGGTTTCCACCGACAAGGTGTACGCCTACTTCGATGCCGACGAGCGCGCCTTCCTCAAGTACTCCGCCCTCGCCCGCAGCCGCGGCGCCGAAACGCGCGGTGCCAGCCCGGTGTACCTGGGGCTGACCAGCGAAGACGGCAACCCGCACCTGGGCCAGCTGGACTTCCTCGACAACCAGGTCAACCCGCGCACCGGCACCATCCGCGGCCGCGCCGTGTTCGACAACAAGGACGGCCAGTTCACCCCCGGCCTCTATGCGCGCCTCAAGCTGGTCGGCAGCAACACCTACGACGCCATGCTGATCCAGGACGTCGCCGTGGGCACCGACCTCGGCAAGAAGTTTGTCCTGGTGCTCGGCGCCGACAACAAGGTCGCCTACCGGCCGGTCGAACTGGGGCCGAAGCTGGAAGGCCTGCGCATCGTCCGCAAGGGGCTGGACAAGGGTGAGCGGATCGTCGTCAACGGCCTGCAGCGTGCCTTCCCCGGCGCGCCGGTGGACCCGGAAAGCGTGCCGATGGCCAGCGAGCAGACCCTCTCCGCGCTGGAGCAGCAACGCGAGGCGCTGGCTCAGCGACCAAGCAAGGCGGAAACACTGAAGGTCAGCCTTAAGTAGGCCGTTCTGCCTCTTCCTCGCGGAGAGGACCTGGCGGGCTGGCCCCGCCGATTCAACTACCCGGAATGCCTCCACCCGCCCTCTCCCGACGAGGGGGCGGGGAACGGCTGTGCCTGTTCGTTTCACAAAGGACTACACCGATGAACTTCTCCCAGTTCTTCATCCAGCGGCCGATCTTCGCCGCGGTGCTGTCGCTGATCATCCTGATCGGCGGCGCCATCTCGCTGTTCCAGCTGCCGATCAGCGAATACCCGGAAGTCGTGCCACCCACCGTGGTGGTGCGCGCCAACTTCCCCGGCGCCAACCCCAAGGTGATCGGCGAAACCGTCGCCGCACCGCTGGAACAGGCGATCACCGGCGTTGAAGGCATGCTCTACATGTCTTCCCAGGCCACCGCCGACGGCAAGATGACGCTGACCGTGACCTTCGCCCTTGGCACCGACCTGGACAATGCCCAGGTACAGGTGCAGAACCGCGTGACGCGGACCCAGCCCAAGCTTCCCGAGGAAGTCACCCGGATCGGCATCACCGTGGACAAGAGCTCGCCCGAGCTGACCATGGTGGTCCACCTGACGTCGCCGGACGACCGCTACGACATGCTCTACCTGTCGAACTACGCGGTGCTCAACGTCAAGGACGAACTGGCGCGTCTCGGCGGCGTCGGCGACGTGCAGCTGTTCGGCCTTGGCGAGTATTCGCTGCGGGTCTGGCTCGACCCGGCCAAGGTCGCCCAGCGCAACCTGACCGCCACCGACGTGGTTACCGCGATCCGCGAGCAGAACCGTCAGGTCGCCGCCGGCCAGCTCGGTGCGCCACCTACGCCAAGCGACACCAGCTTCCAGCTGTCGGTCAACACCCAGGGCCGTCTGGTCACCGAGGAAGAGTTCGAGAACATCATCATCCGCAGCGGTCCGAACGGCGAAATCACCCGCCTACGCGACATCGCCCGGGTCGAGCTGGGTTCCGCCCAGTACGCCCTGCGCTCGCTGCTGGACAACCAGCCGGCGGTCGCCATCCCGATCTTCCAGCGTCCGGGCTCGAACGCCATCGAGGTGTCCAACCAGGTCCGCGAGAAAATGGCGGAGCTGAAGAAGTCCTTCCCGCAGGGCATGGACTACTCGATCGTCTACGACCCGACCATCTTCGTCCGCGGCTCCATCGAGGCGGTGGTGCACACCCTGTTCGAAGCGCTGTTGCTGGTGGTGCTGGTGGTGATCCTGTTCCTGCAGACCTGGCGTGCCTCGATCATCCCGTTGGCCGCCGTGCCGGTGTCGCTGATCGGCACCTTCGCGGTCATGCACATGTTCGGCTTCTCGCTCAACGCGCTGTCGCTGTTCGGCCTGGTGCTGGCGATCGGTATCGTGGTGGACGACGCCATCGTGGTGGTGGAGAACGTCGAACGGAACATCGGCCTCGGGCTGAAACCGGTCGAGGCGACCAAGAAAGCCATGGGCGAAGTCACCGGGCCGATCATCGCCACCGCGCTGGTGCTCTGCGCCGTGTTCATCCCGACCGCCTTCATCTCCGGCCTCACCGGGCAGTTCTACAAGCAGTTCGCGTTGACCATCGCCATCTCGACGATCATCTCGGCGTTCAACTCGCTGACCCTGTCGCCGGCCCTGGCTGCCGTGCTGCTGCGCGATCATCACGCACCCAAGGACCGCTTCTCGCGGGGCCTGGACGCGATCTTCGGCGGCTGGCTGTTCCGTCCGTTCAACCGCTTCTTCGACCGCGCCAGCAACGGCTATGTGAACACCGTCAAGCGCGTGCTGCGCGGCAGTGGCATCGCCCTGGTGGTCTACCTCGGTCTGCTCGGTCTTGGCTGGGCCGGTTTCGCCAGCACGCCGACCGGCTTCGTGCCGCAGCAGGACAAGCAGTACCTGGTGGCCTTCGCCCAGCTGCCGGATGCGGCGAGCCTCGACCGTACCGAGTCGGTGATCCGCAAGATGTCCGAGATCGCCCTGAAGAACCCCGGCATCGAACACAGCATTGCCTTTCCCGGGCTGAACATAAATGGCTTCACCAACAGCCCGAACAGCGGCGTGGTGTTCTTCGCGCTCAAGGATTTCGACCTGCGCAAGGACCCTTCGCTATCCGCCGGGGCCATCGTTGCCGACATGAACGCGCAATACGCCGGTATCCAGGACGCCTATATCGCGATCTTCCCGCCGCCGCCGGTAATGGGCCTGGGCACCATCGGCGGGTTCCGCCTGCAGGTGCAGGATCGCGGCAACCTCGGCTACGACGAGCTGTACAAGCAGACGCAGAACGTCATCAACAAGGCCCGTCAGTTGCCTGAACTGGCGCCGATGTCGGTGTTCTCCAGCTACCAGGTGAACGTGCCGCAGGTGGAAGCCGCGATCGATCGCGACAAGGCCAAGACCCACGGCGTGGCGATCAACGACATCTTCGACACCCTGCAGGTCTACCTCGGCTCGCTGTACGCCAACGACTTCAACCGTTTCGGCCGGACCTACCAGGTCAACGTGCAGGCCGAACAGCAGTTCCGCCTGGAGCCCGAGCAGATCGGCCAGCTGAAGGTACGCAACGACCGTGGCGAGATGATCCCGCTGTCTAGCTTCGTCAAGGTCGACGGCACTTCCGGTCCCGACCGGGTGATGCACTACAACGGCTTCGTCACCGCCGAGATCAACGGCGCGCCGGCGCCGGGCTACAGCTCCGGCCAGGCGGAAGCGGCGATCAGCCGGCTGCTCAAGGAGGAACTGCCGATCGGCATCACCTACGAATGGACCGACCTGACCTACCAGCAGATCCTCGCCGGCAACACCGCGCTGTTCGTCTTCCCGCTCTGCGTACTGCTGGCCTTCCTGGTGCTGGCCGCGCAGTACGAGAGCTGGAGCCTGCCGCTGGCGGTGATCCTGATCGTGCCTATGACGCTGGTTTCGGCGATCAGCGGGGTGATCCTTTCCGGGGGAGACAACAATATCTTCACCCAGATCGGATTGATCGTACTGGTGGGCCTGGCGTGCAAGAACGCGATCCTCATCGTCGAGTTCGCCAAGGACAAGCAGGAAGAAGGCATGGACCGCATGGCCGCTGTCCTGGAAGCCTGCCGCCTGCGTCTGCGGCCGATCCTGATGACCTCGATCGCCTTCATCATGGGTGTGGTACCGCTGGTGATTTCCTCCGGTGCCGGCGCCGAGATGCGCCATGCGATGGGCGTCGCGGTGTTCGCCGGGATGCTCGGCGTGACCTTCTTCGGCCTGCTGCTGACCCCGGTGTTCTATGTACTGATCCGCGCCTTCGTCGAGAAGCGCGAAGCCCGCAAGGCCCGTTCGCAGGAGCTGCACGCATGAAAGCGATCTTCGCCCCCACCCTGCTCGTCCTGGCCCTGAGCGCCTGTGCGGTAGGCCCCGACTACAAGGCGCCGCAAACCGAGGCAGCGCAGGTCACCGCCGCGCAGGGCGCGGACTACGACCACAGCCGTTTCGAGGCCGCCTGGTGGCAGCAGTTCGAGGACCCGATCCTCGATTCGCTGGTCACCGAAGCGCTCGGCCAGAACCGCGAACTGCGCGTCGCCTTCGCCCGCCTCAAGGCGGNNCGCCCCCCCCCCCCCCGCCTCAAGGCGGCACGGGCGATCCGTGACGACGTCGCCAACGACAACCTGCCCACCGTCACCAGCCGCGTCAGCTCGGAAGTCGGCAAGGCGCAGCAGCCGGGCCAGACCACCGACCGGGTCAACGTCGAGCGCTACGACCTGGGCCTGGACATGGCCTGGGAGGTTGACCTGTTCGGCCGCATCCAGCGCCAGCTGGAAGCCAGCGAAGCGCAGATCCAGGTCTCCGAGGCCGAGCTGTACCAGCTGCAGGTCAGCCTGATCGCCGAACTGGTGGACGCCTATGGCGACCTGCGCGGCGCCCAGCTGCGCGAGCAGATCGCAAGCGACAACCTGAAGAACCAGCGCGCCTCGCGCGGCGTCACCGTCGACCTGCGCGATGCCGGCGTCGGCAGCGAACTGGACGTGCTGCGTTCCGATGCGCGGGTCGCCGCCGTCGAAGCCAGTCTGCCGGTGCTGCAGGCCGAACAGGTGCGTGCCCGCAACCGTATCGCCACGCTGCTCGGCGAACGTCCGAACGAGCTGACCGTGGACCTCTCGCCGAAGCGCCTGCCGAGCATTTCCAAGGCGCTGCCGGTGGGCGATCCGGGTGAATTGCTGCGTCGTCGTCCGGACGTGATCGCCGCCGAACGCCAACTGGCGGCGTCCACCGCCAACATCGGCGTGGCCACCGCCGACCTGTTCCCGCGGGTCAGCCTTTCCGGCTTCCTCGGCTTCACCGCCGGGCGCGGATCGCAGATCGGCTCCAGCGCGGCGCAAGCCTGGGGTCTCGGCCCGACGATCAGCTGGGCGGCCTTCGATCTCGGCAGCGTGCGGGCTCGCCTGCGCGGCGCCAAGGCCGACAGCGAAGGCGCCCTGGCGAGCTACGAGCAGCAGGTGCTGCTGGCACTGGAAGAGTCGGAAAACGCCTTCAGCGACTACGGCAAGACCCAGCAACGCCTGCTCGCGCTGATTCGTCAGTCCGAGGCCAGCCGCGCGGCGGCCGAACAGGCCGGCATTCGCTACCGCGAAGGCACCGTCGACTTCCTGGTGCTGCTGGACGCCGAACGTGAACGCCTGGCCGCCGAAGACGCCCAGGCGCAGGCCGAGATCGATCTCTATCGCGGCATCGTGTCCATCTACAAAGCCCTCGGCGGCGGCTGGCAAGTCCAGGGCTGATCGCGCTCCTCCGAGCCGGCTGCCCCTGGCCGGCTTTTTCCGACCTCACGGATACCGCTCCTGGCCGTGAGGTTTTTTTTGGCCTGGGGAAAGTGAAGCCTGCGCGGCGGCGGGCGCTCCGCGTTATTCGGTGCGCGCGGCGCACCCTGCGAAGTGGCGGAAGGCCGGCAGACGTAGGGTGCGCCATGCGCACCAATGACGCTTCCCTCGAGAGGCTGGCGTTCAGGTGTATTCCGGCAGTTCACGCGCCGAGTCCGGCACGCCGAACAGGCGGTCGAAACACCACTGGAAGACGAACGCATAGGCGAAGAAGAACGCCAGCAGGCCGATGTCGGTGAGCAGCGCGGTGAGCAGGCTGATGTCCAGCCACCAGGCCATCAGCGGGATCAGCAGGATCGCCAGGCCACCCTCGAAACCGAAAGAATGCAGCAGACGCCGGCGCAGGGTTCGCTCGCGGCAGGTCTGGCGCGCTTCCCAGCGCTCGAACAGCGCGTTGAACAGCATGTTCCAGGACATCGCGATGCTCGACAGCATCACCGCCAGCACGCCCGAATAGCTCATGCTGCGATCGAAGGCGATGGCGATGGTGGGCGATACGAAACCCACCGCGCAGAGTTCGTAGAGCAGCGCCTGAACGATCTTGCGTTTCTTGCCTTGCATGACTTCATCTCCACGTTCGTTGCAACGCGGCGAAGTGGCCACGTCCATGGGCAGCATTCTGGGCAGGCTGTGCGCCAGGGACAAATGAGCTGTACTCTTCGCAGATGAATTAAAGTCATCTGTGGGAGTTGCCGTGTTCGCCCGCCTGCCGCTCACCGCGCTGCGCACCTTCGAGTCCGCTGCGCGCCTTGCCAGTTTCAAGAGCGCCGCCGAGGAACTCTGCGTCACGCCTACCGCGGTGTCCCACCAGATCCGCGCACTGGAGGAGGTGCTCGGTGTCGCGCTGTTCGAGCGCCTCGGCCGGCGGGTCAGCCTCACCGGCGACGGCGAGCGTCTGCAGCGCAGCCTGCATGGCGCCTTCCTGGAAATCAGCCGCAGCCTGGAAAGCTTCCAGCCGCCCGCTGGCGACGACAGCCTGAGCCTGACCACCACACCGGCGTTCGCCGCGCTCTGGCTGATTCCGCGCCTTGGCCGCTTCTACCGCAGCCACCCGCAGATCCGCGTGCGCATCGAGACCAGCAACGGCCTTGCCGACCTGCAGCGCGACGCCAGCATCGACCTGGCGATCCGCTGCGGTTTCGAGGAGTTTCCGCAGCTGCTGCGGTTCCCGCTGATGAGCGAGTACTTCTGCGCCTACGGCACGCCACAGCTGCTGGCCAGCCTGCCGGAAGCGATGGTGGAGTTGATCAACGTGGCCTGGAGCACGCCGCAGGTCGGCGAATTGCCGAGCTGGGAAGACTGGAGCGCCGCCATCGGCGAGGACTGGGTGGCGCACAGCACGCGGCGCGACTACCCGGACGAACACTACGCGCTGCAGGCGGCGATTTCCGGGCAGGGCCTGGTGCTGGCCAGCTCGGTGCTGGCCTCGGACAGCGTCGCCAACGGCCTTTTGCAACCCTACCGCCGCGACATCACCCTGCCCGGCCCGCAATACCGCGCGGTATGCGTCCCCGGCCGCGAACGCCAGGCGGCGGTGCAGGCATTCCTGCGCTGGATCGAGAAGGAAGCGGCGGAGAGTTGAGTATCGGGGTTTGCAGGATTGCCCTGCGGACTGACCGGCGAACACGTTCGCCCCTACGGTTCACATTCCGCTCTGGACTCACCGCTTCTGCAGGGGCGAGCTCGTTCGCCAGGGCCCGCGCAGCGGTCCGGCGCTACGGCGCCGGGGTTGGTTCTTCGCTCAGTTGCGCGCTGCTCCAGCCGCCGCCCAGCGCAGCGATCAGTTGCACGCTGGTGGTCAGGCGGCTGCCGAGCAGAGTCAGGTTGCTGCGTTCGTTGGACAGCGCAGTGGCCTGCACGCTGACCACGTCGTTGTAATCCACGGTGCCGGCCTTGTACTGGTTTTCGATCAGGCGCAGCGATTCACGGGCGGCGTCGAGGGCTTCGCGCTGGTAGCCGGATTCGCGTTCGAGCACCTGCAATTGCACCAGGTAGTCCTCCACCTCGCGGAAGCCGTCGAGCACCGCCTGGCGGTATTCGGCGACGGTCTGGTCGTAGCTGGCGCGGCTGCGCTCCAGTTCCGCGGCGCGGGCGCCGCCGTCGAACAGGGTCAGCGCCAGCGATGGGCCGAGCGACCAGAAACGATTCGGCACGTTGATCCAGTCGGCGAGGCTGTCGTTGCGATAACCGCCGCTGGCCGACAGGCTCAGGTCGGGGAAGTAGGCGGCCTTGGCCACGCCGATCCCTGCGTTGGCGGCGATCACGCTGCGTTCGGCGGCAGCGATGTCCGGGCGCCGTTCGAGCAGCTCCGAGGGCAGTTCCAGCGGGATCGCCGGCAGGTCGGGAATCGCTTCTCGGACGGCGATGGAGAACTGCGCCGGCGGCGCGCCGGTGAGCACGGCGATGGCGTTTTCCAGCTGCGCGCGCTGCCAGTCCAGATCGATGGACTGCGCCTGGGTGCTCTTCAACTGGGTGAGTGCCTGGCTGACGTCGGACTTCGGCACGATTCCGGCGTTGTATTGGTTCTGGGTCAGCCGCAGCGAGCGTTGGTAGGCCGCCGCGGTGGCTTCGAGCAGACGCTTCTGCTCGTCCATCACGCGCAGTTGCAGGTAGTTCTGCACCAGTTCCGACTGCAGGCTCAGGCGCGCGGCGGCGAGGTCGGCGAGGCTCGCCTCGGCGCTCGCGCGATCGGCTTCCAGGCCACGGCGCAGGCGGCCCCAGACATCCAGTTCCCAGCTCACGCCGAGGTTGGCGTTGTAGCTCTTGGAGATGCCGCCGCCACCCGAACTGGTGATCACCGAACCGTCCGAGGTGCGTACGGTGTTGCTGCCGCCGCCCTGCCCCGAACGGGTCACCTCGGTATTCGCCGAAACCGTCGGATAGAACGCCGCGCGGGCGCTACGCACCAGGGCGCGCGCCTGGCGATAGGCCGCTTCGGAGGCGGCGACGCTCTGGTTGGCGACGTTGAGTCGCTCCACCAGCGTGTTCAGCTCGGCATCGCCATACAGCTCCCACCAGGCGCCACGCTCCAGCGCATCGGCCGGTACCGCGGCTTTCCAGCCCTGCGCCTGCTTGAACTGCACCGGTGTTTCCAGCGCCGGACGCTGATAATTGGGGCCCAGCGCGCAGCCGGAAAGCAGCACGAACAAGGCGAGCGCGACGGGACGAAGCGGCAGGTGCGAATGGCTCATAGCGGAGTATCCAGGGCGGCATCGGTACGCACGCCGCGCCAGCGGTTGAAGCGGTGGCGCAGGCGGTCGAGGGACAGGTAGACCACCGGGGTGGTGTAAAGGGTAAGGATCTGGCTCAACACCAGACCGCCGACGATGGTGACGCCCAGCGGCTGGCGCATTTCCGCGCCCTCGGTGCCGCCGATCAGCAGCGGCAAGGCGCCGAGGATCGCCGCCAGCGTAGTCATCAGGATTGGCCGCAGGCGCAGCAGGCAGGCCTGGCGGATCGACTCCGCCGGCGATTGTCCTTCGCGTTCGAGTTGCAGCGCCAGATCGATCATCATGATCGCGTTCTTCTTGACGATGCCGATCAGCAGGAACAGCCCGAGCAGCGAAATTAGGCTGAATTGGCCGCCAATCAGGATGATCGTCAGCAGCGCGCCGACCCCGGCCGAGGGCAGCGTGGAAAGAATCGTCAGCGGGTGGATGTAGCTCTCGTAGAGGATGCCAAGCACCAGATAGACCAGCACCAGCGAGGCCAGGATCATCCACGGCTGGTTCTGCTGGGTGCTCTTGAACGCATCGCCGGCGCCGCCGAGGCGACCGATCACCTCGGTGGGCATGCCGATGGCCGCGATCGCCTTGTCGATGGCGACGGTGGCCACGTCCAGGCTGACGCCCGGCGCCAGGTCGAAGGAGATGCTTTCCGAGGCGAACTGGCCTTCGTGGTTGACGCGGTCGTCGGCCAGGCTGTTGGAGTAGCTGGCCACCGCCGACAACGGCACCCGGCCGCCATCCGCAGTGACCAGGTAGACCTGCTCCAGGGTCTTCGGGTCCTGGGCGTATTTCTGGTTGACCTCCATCACCACCTGATACTGGTTGAGGCTGTCGTAGATGGTGGAGATCTGTCGCTGGCTGTAGGCGTTGTTCAGCGCCGTACTGACCATCGCCATGTCCACGCCCAGGCGCCGTGCCTCGTCGCGGTTGACCTGCAGGGTCACCTGCTGGGTGCCGCCGCCGTCGTTGGCATCGATGGCGGTCAGTTCGGGCAATGCCTTGAGCGCCGCCGCCACCTGCGGCAGCCATTTGCGCAGCAGGCTCAACTCGTCGGTCTGCAGCAGGTACTGGTATTGAGAGCTGTCCTGCTCGCGCGAGCCGCCGAACATCAGGTCCTGGTCGGCCATCAGCATCAGCCGGCCGCCGGGCACCTTGGGCATGTTCTTGCGCAGACGCTCGATGACCTGCTGCGCCGACATGTTGCGTTCCTTCATCGGCTTCAGGCGGACGATCATGAAGGCGTTGTTGGTGCCGCCGTTTCCGCCGATGAAGCCGGCGACGCTTTCCACCGCCGGGTCCTTGAGCACCGAGCGGCGGAAGATTTCCATCTTCGGCTGCATGACGCTGAACGACAGGCCGTCGTCGCCGCGGATGAAGCCGGTGAGCTGGCCGGTGTCCTGCTGCGGGATGAAGGTCTTCGGCACGGCGATGTACAGATAGACGTTGAACACCACCGTGGCCAGCAGGCTGAACAGGGTCAGCTTCGGATGCCGCAGCACCCAGCCCAGCGTGCGGTCGTAGAAACGCACCAGGCGCTGGTGCAGCGACTCGCTCCAGCGCTGCAGGCGGCTCTGCCGGGCCGGATCGTGGGGTTTCAGCCAGCGCGCGCAGAGCATCGGCGTGAGCGTCAGCGAGACCACCAGCGAGACGAGGATCGCCGCCGCCAGGGTGATCGAGAATTCCTTGAACAGCTGGCCGACGATACCGCCCATGAACAGGATCGAGACGAACACCGCGACCAGCGAGAGGTTCATCGACAGCAGCGTGAAACCGACTTCCTTGGTGCCCAGCAACGCCGCACGGAACGGCGGCTCGCCGTTGTCGATGTGGCGGGCGATGTTNNCGGCGAAGGTGCCGATCAGCGAAACCGGCACCGCCAGCGCCGGAATCAGCGAAGCGCGCAGGTTGCCGAGGGACAGGAACACCACCAGGATCACCAGCACCACGGCGATCAGCAGGGTGCGCTCGGCCTCGTGCAGGGTCGCGCGGATGGTCGCCGAACGGTCCACCGCCAGGTTCAGCTTGACGCTCGACGGCAGCACCGCCTGCAACGCCGGAAGCTGGTCCTTGATCGACTGGATGGTCTCGATGATGTTCGCCCCGGCCTGCCGGTTGACCACCAGCAGCACCGCCGAATCGTCGTTGTAGAAGCCGCTGTTGTAGCGGTCCTCGACGCCGTCGCTGACCTTCGCCACATCGCGCAGGCGCAGCGCCGCACCGTCCTGGTAATGGATGATCACCGGCTCGTAGTCGGCGGCGCGCTCGAGCTGGTCGTTGGCCTGGATCTGCCAGTTGTTCTGTGCGTTCTCCACTGCGCCGACCGGGCGGCGCACGTTGGCGGCGGTGATCGCGCTACGCACGTCGTCGAGGGACACGCCGTACTGGTAGAGCAGCTGCGGTTCGAGTTCGACGCGCACCGCCGGCAGCGAACTGCCGCCGATCTGCACTTCGCCGACGCCGGTGACCTGCGACAGGCTCTGCGCCAGGATGGTCGATGCCAGGTCGTAGAGCTGGCCCTTCTGCAACACGTCGGAGGTCAGCGAGAGCACCATGATCGGCGCCTGCGACGGGTTGACCTTCTTGTAGGTCGGCATGCTGCGCATGCCGCTGGGCAGCAGGTTGCGCGAGGCGTTGATGGCCGCCTGCACGTCGCGCGCGGCGCCGTTGATGTCCCGGTCGCCCTCGAACTGCAGGATGATCCGCGTCGAGCCCTGGCTGGTGCGACTGGTCATCTGGGTGATGCCGGCGATGCTGCCGAAGGAGCGCTCCAGCGGCGTGGTGACGCTGGACGCCATGATCTCCGGGCTGGCCCCGGCCAGGTTGGCCTGCACGGTGATCACCGGGAAATCGATCTGCGGCAGCGGCGAAACCGGTAGCAGGCCGAAGCTCAGGCTGCCGAGCAGCAGGATCGCCACGCTCAGCAGCATGGTCGCCACCGGCCGGCGTATGAAGGGCGCGGAGAGGTTCATCGCAGCGCCTGCCGTCCGTTCGATACGCGCGGCGCCGTCATACCAGCACCTCGCCTTCTTCGTCCCGCGGCCGGCGGAAACGCGTGGCCAGGCGGTCGAAGTAGAGGTAGATCACCGGCGTGGTGAACAGCGTCAGCACCTGGCTGACCAGCAGCCCGCCGACCATCACCAGGCCCAGCGGCTGACGCAGCTCGGCGCCCGAACCGCTGGCGAGCATCAGCGGCACCGCGCCGAACAGCGCTGCCAGGGTGGTCATCAGGATCGGCCGGAAACGCAACAGCGCCGCCTGGTAGATCGCCGCTTCCGGGGCCATGCCCTGGTTGCGTTCGGCGTCGAGGGCGAAGTCGATCATCATGATCGCGTTCTTCTTGACGATGCCGATCAACAGGATGATGCCGATGATCGCGATCAACCCGAGGTCGTTGCCGGTCAGCAGCAGCGCGAGCAAGGCGCCGACGCCGGCGGAGGGCAGTGTCGAAAGGATGGTGATCGGATGAACGTAGCTCTCGTAGAGCACGCCGAGCACGATGTACATGGTCACCACCGCCGCCAGGATCAGCAGCAGGGTCGACGACAGCGAGGCGCGGAACGCCTCGGCGGCGCCCTGGAAGCGGCTCTGCACGCCGGCCGGCATGCCGATCTCCTGCTGCGTGCGCTCGATCACCTCCACTGCCTTGCCCAGCGACACGCCGTCGGCGAGGTTGAACGACAGGGTGCTGGAGGGAAACTGGCCGATGTGGTTGATCACCAGCTGCGACTGGCGTTCCTCGATGCGCGCCAGGCTCGACAGCGGCACCTGGGTGGCCTCGCGGGTGGCGACGTGGATCTGCCCGAGCGCCTGCGGGCCGATCTGTTCGCCGGCGGCGGCCTGCAGCACCACGCGGTACTGGCTGGACTGGGTGAAGATGGTGGAAATCTGCCGCTGGCCGAAGGCGTCGTAGAGCGCATCGGTGATCGCGCTCATGCTCACGCCAAGCCGGCTGGCGAGATCGCGGTCGACGTTGAGGTAGACCTGTAGGCCCTTCTCCTGCAGGTCGCTGGCCACGTCGGTCAGTTCCGGCTGCTTCTGCAGCGCCTCGACCAGCTTGGTGTTCCACTCGGCGAGCAGCTCGCTGTCCGGCGACTCCAGGCTGAACTGGAACTGCGTGCGGCTGACCCGATCCTCGATGGTCAGGTCCTGCACCGGCTGCAGGAACAGGCGGATGTCGCTGAGCTGGGCCAGTTTCGGTTGCAGGCGCTCGATCACCTGGGTGGCGTTGACGTCACGTTCGGCGTGCGGCTTCAGGTTGATCAGCAGACGCCCGCTGTTCAGCGTGACGTTGTCGCCGTCGACGCCGATGTAGGACGACAGGCTGGCCACCGCCGGGTCCTGCAGGATGATCCTCGACAGCTCCTGCTGGCGCTCGCTCATGGCCCGGAACGAGACCGACTGCGGTGCCTCGGAAATGCCCTGGATCACCCCGGTGTCCTGCACCGGGAAGAAGCCCTTGGGCACCGCCAGGTAGAGCACCACGGTGAGGCCGAGGGTCGCCACGGCGACCAGCAGCGTCAACGGCTGGTGCTTGAGCACCCAGCGCAGGCCGCCGGAATAGCGCTCGATCAGCCAGTCGATCCAGGCGCCGCTGGCGCGGTAGAAGCGACCCTGCTCGGCTTCCGGCGGTTCGCGCTTGAGCAGTCGCGCGCACATCATCGGCGTCAGCGTCAGCGAGACCACCAGGGAAATCAGGATCGCCACCGCCAGGGTGATGGCGAATTCGCGGAACAGCCGGCCAACCACGTCGGCCATGAACAGCAGCGGGATCAGTACGGCGATCAGCGAGAAGGTCAGCGAGATCAGCGTGAAGCCGATCTGCCGCGCGCCCTTGAGCGCGGCCTGCAGCGGCGTGTCGCCCTCCTCCACGAAACGCGCGATGTTCTCCAGCATGACGATGGCGTCGTCCACCACGAAGCCGGTGGCGATGGTCAGCGCCATCAGCGTCAGGTTGTTCACCGAAAAACCGGCCAGGTACATCACGCCGAAGGTGCCGACCAGCGACAGCGGCACGGCGATCGACGGGATGATGGTCGCCGAGAAACGCCGCAGGAACAGAAAAGTGACCATCACCACCAGGGCGATGGACAGCAGCAGCTCGTGCTGCACGTCGCTGACCGCGGTGCGCACGGTCTGCGTGCGATCGGTGAGCACGGTGACGTCGAGGCCCGAGGGCATGGTCGAGGTGATCGCCGGCAGCAGCGCCTTGATCCGGTCGACCACGTCGATGACGTTGGCCCCCGGCTGGCGCTGGATGTTGATCAGCACGGCCTGGTTCTGGTTGGCCCAGGCGGCGAGGCGCTCGTTCTCCGCGCCATCGACGATTTCCGCCACGTCGCGCAGGCGCAGCGCGGCGCCGGCGTTGTAGCCGAGGATCAGGTTGGCGTACTCCTCGGGCGAGCGCAGCTGGTCGTTGGCATCCAGCATCGAGGTGCGCGTCGGGCCGTCGAAGTTGCCCTTGGGCTGGTTGACGTTGGACGAGGTGATCAGCGTGCGCACGTCGGACAGGTTCAGCCCGGCGGCGGCCAGCGCCTGCGCGTTGACCTTGACCCGCACCGCCTGACGCTGGCCGCCGGCGAGGCTGACCATGCCGACGCCATTCACCTGGGACAGCTTCTGCGCCATGCGCGTATCGACCAGGTCATGCAGCTTGGGCAGCGACATGGTCTTGGAGCTGACCGCCACGGTGAGCACCGGCGTATCGGCCGGATTGACCTTGTTGTACACCGGCGGCGCCGGCAGATCGTTGGGCAGCAGGTTGCTGGCGGAGTTGATCGCCGCCTGCACTTCCTGTTCGGCGACATCCAGGTCCATCGCCAGGCTGAAACGCAGGGTGATCACCGAGGCGCCGCCGGAGCTGGTCGAAGACATCTGCGACAAGCCGGGCATCTGCCCGAACTGGCGTTCCAGCGGTGCGGTGACCGCGCTGGTCATCACGTCCGGGCTGGCGCCGGGGTACAGCGTGAGGATGCGGATGGTCGGGTAGTCCACCTGCGGCAGCGCCGACACCGGCAGCATGCGGTAGGCGATCAGGCCGGCAAGGAGGATCGCCAGCATGCTCAGCGTGGTGGCGACCGGACGCAGTATGAACAGCCGCGAGATGTTCATCGGGCCTCTTTCGCCGCCGCATCGTTGGCGCCCGCGGGGGCTTTCGGCGAGCCCTGCAACTGCTCGCTGGGCGAGGTCGGCACGGCGTTGGCGTCATGCACCACCAGCACCTTGCTGCCTTCGCGCAGGCGGTCGGTGCCTTCCAGCACGACGCGGTCGCCATTCGCCAGGCCTTCGAGGATCACTGTGTTGGTGCCGTCGTTGGGGCCGACCTTGAGTTGGCGGATGGTCACCTTGTCGTCGCCGTCCATGACGTAGGCGAACGAGCCGGCGTTGCCGAACTGCACGGCGGGGGTCGGCACCAGAACCACGTTCTGCAGCGTGTCGGCGAGCACCCGCACGTTGACGAACTGGTTGGGGAACAGGGNNGGTGGTGTCGATCTGGTTGTCCAGGCTCTGCAGCACGCCTTCGGCCTGCAGGTTGGTTTCGGCGCGATCCCACGCCTCGACGCGGAGCTTCTCGCCGGCGCGGAAGCGCTTGACCACGGTGGGCAGCTCGTTTTCCGGCAGGGTGAAGGCGACGCTGATCGGCTGGGTCTGGGTGATGGTCACCAGCGCCGTGGTGTCGCCGGAGCTGACCAGGTTGCCGACGTCCACCTGGCGCAGCCCCAGGCGCCCGGAGATCGGTGCGCGCACCTGGGTGAAGTCGAGGTTCAGCTTGGCCTGGTTGACCGCCGCCTGGTTGCCCTGCAGCGTGCCCTTGTACTGGTTGACCAGCGCTTCCTGGGTGTCCAGCGTCTGCTTGGCGATGCTGTCCTCGGCGTACAGGCCGCGGTAGCGGTCGACGTCGATCTGCGCGTTCTTCAGCTGCGCCTGGTTTTCCGCCAGCGTGCCTTCGGCCTGCTGCAGCGCGATCTGGTAGGTGCGCGGGTCGATCACCGCCAGCAGATCGCCGGCCTTGACCTTCTGCCCTTCCTCGAAGGCCACCTTGACCAGTTCGCCGTCGACCCGCCCGCGCACGCTCACGGTGTTCAGCGCGGTGACGGTGCCGAGCGCCTTGTAATAGACCGGGAAGTCGCCCTGGCTGGCGGCGGCAACGCGTACCGGCGTCGGTTCGCCGGTGAACATGCCTCCGCCCGGCCCACCCATGCCTCCGGGGCCACGGCCGACGCCAGGCGCGGCGTTGCCGCGGCGGCTGGTCTGCTGCGCCGCATCCGAATGGGCGGCGCCGGCGGGCCAGAATTTCCAGGCCACGGCGGCCAGTAGGAGGAGGACGACGATACCGATCAGCCAGACGCGCGGACGACGGTAAAACGCGGGGGAAGGCGTTTGCTCGGACNNTCGGAATTTGAAGGAGCCTGAACGATAAGGACTGTTGTCCCCGATGCAAAGGCCCTTTACTGCCTATTTACCCTTTACTTACTTCGCCAAGTGTATGAGGCACAAACAAAAAATTTCCGGGAGAAATGTTTGACGTCGCGCACGCGACGACCCGCCCGGGTGGCGGCCATGGATGGCCTGCCACAAAAAACGGCCCGCCGCAGCGGACCGTTCGGTCAGCGTTGGCGATTTATGCCAGTACGCCGATGGCCGCCTGGTAGTCCGGCTCCTGACCGATCTCCGGGACCAGTTCGCTGTGCAGTACGCGGTCGTTCTCGTCCAGCACCACCACGGCACGGGTGGCGAGGCCGACCATCGGCCCGCTGGCGATGGCCACACCGTAGTCCTTGAGAAACGCCTGGCCGCGCAGGGTCGACAGGTTGACCACGTTGTCCAGGCCTTCGGCGCCACAGAAACGTTTCTGCGCGAACGGCAGGTCGGCGGAGATGCACAGCACCACCGTGTTGCTCAGCTTGCTCGCCTCGGCGTTGAACTTGCGCACCGAGGTGGCGCAGGTCGGCGTGTCGACGCTGGGGAAGATGTTCAGCACTTTGCGCTTGCCGGCGAAGTCCGCCAGGGTCACGTCGGCGAGGTCGCCGTTGACCAGGCTGAACGCCGGCGCGGATTGGCCGACCTGCGGCAGTTCGCCGGCGATGTCTACGGGGCTGCCGCGACGGGTCACTTGGGGCATGGGGAAATTCCTTCTTGTGGGGAGGATGGAACGCCAAGTAAATCACGCCGCCGCGGAAAAATGGCTACGCGTCCCGTTCGGTGTCGCCGCGACGGCTGGCCGCCGGCCATTCAGCGATCATGCTGCGCCAACCACTGCGGCTGTACGAACAGCTCGACCAGCCAGTCGACGAACACCCTTACCCGCCGCGACAGCTGGCGGTGTGGCGGGTAGACAACGCTCAGCGGATAGACCGGCGGGCGGCAGTCGGCGAGCACTTCCACCAGGGTTCCGGCGCGCAACTGCCCGGTGACGTGGTAGATCGGCACCTGAATCAGCCCCAACCCGGCTTCGCAGGCGGCGACATAGGCGTCCGCGCCGTTCACCGCGATGCGTGCCGGCAGGCGCCGGGTGAGGACTTCGCCGGCACTCTGGAATTCCAGCTCGAAGCGCTGGCCACTGGAGCCGATGAAGTCCACCGCCTGATGGCCGTCCAACTGCTCCGGCGTGCTCGGCACGCCGTGTGTGTCCAGATAGTCCAGGCTGGCGCAGGTGACTTGAACCAGTTGAACCAGCGGCCGCGCCACCAGGCCAGGGTCCAGCGGCCCGCCGCCGCGCAGCGCGCAATCGACGCCCTCGCGGATCAGGTCGACGGTGCGGTCGGAGGTGCTCACTTCCAGCTCCAGTTGCGGATAGCGCGCGCAGAACTCGGGCAACTGCGGAATCACCACCAACCGCGCCAATGAGTGCGACAGGTCGATGCGCAGCTTGCCGCGCGGGTTGCGCCGCGCCTCGGAAAAGAAGCCCTCGGCCTCCTCAACGTCCGCCAGCAGGCGCACGCAACGTTCGTAGAATTCGGTGCCGTCCACCGTCGGGCTGACCTGGCGGGTGGTGCGCTGCAGCAACTGCACGCCCAGGTGGCTTTCCAGCTGCTTGATCAACTGGCTGGTGGAGGCCGGCGCCAGGCCCAGGCTTTCTCCGGCGCGGCCGAAGGCGCCCAGTTCGACGATACGGGTGAACAGCTGCATGGCGAGAAAACGGTCCAAGGCGCACTCACTGTGTAGAAATTCCGAATAGTGAATACGTTTTCGCCCGGTTTATGCAAACCGCCGCCGGGCGGACACTGCCTACATCGTTCGACAGGAGACGCATTCGATGAAGACTCGCCAACTGGGCCGCAACGGTCCGCAGGTTTCCGCGCTCGGCCTTGGCTGCATGGGTATGAGCGACTTCTACGTCGGCGGCCGCGATGACGCGGAGTCCATCGCCACCCTGCACCGCGCGCTGGAGCTGGGCGTCAGCCTGCTGGACACCGCCGACATGTACGGCCCGTTCAGCAACGAAGAGCTGGTCGGCAAGGCGATTCGCGGCAGACGCGACCAGGTGTTCCTCGCCAGCAAGTTCGGCATCCTCCGCGACCCGGCGAATCCGGCGCTGCGCGGGGTGAGCGGACGCCCGGAATACGTGCGTTCCTCCATCGAAGGCAGCCTCGGGCGTCTGGGCGTCGACCACCTTGACCTCTATTACCAGCACCGCATCGACCCGCAGATGCCGATTGAGGAAACCGTCGGCGCCATGGCCGAGCTGGTTAAGGAAGGCAAGGTGCGCTATCTCGGGCTCAGCGAAGCCTCGGCGGCGACCCTGGAACGCGCCCACGCGGTGCATCCGATCAGCGCCCTGCAGAGCGAGTATTCGCTGTGGACCCGTGACCCGGAAAGCAACGGCACCCTGCAGACCTGCCGGCGCCTGGGCATCGCCTTCGTCCCCTACAGCCCTCTGGGTCGCGGATTCCTCACCGGTGCGTTCAGCTCGCCGGCGGATTTTGCCGAAGACGATTACCGCCGCATCAGCCCGCGCTTCCAGGGCGAAAACTTCGCCCGCAACCTGCTGCTGGTGGAGAAAGTGAAGGTGCTGGCCGCGGCGAAAGGCGTGACGCCCTCGCAACTGGCGCTGGCCTGGGTGCTCGCCCAGGGCGACGACCTCGTTCCAATTCCCGGCACCAAGCGGCGCAAGTACCTGGAAGAAAACGTCGGCGCCCTGGAGGTGCAATTGAGCACCGCCGAGTTGGCGCAGATCGATGCGATCTTCCCTGCCGATGCCGCCGCAGGCGGGCGTTATCCGGAGGCGGTGATGAAGATGGTCAACGTCTGACAGCCGCATGCCGGACGGTCGCGTCAGCGATTAGAAATCGCGTTTGTAGAACACGTCCAGCGAGCTGGCCAGCCCGCTGGCGACCTCCAGATACAGCCGTTTGGTCAGTTCGTAGCGCAGCGCAACCGTATTCGCCGGCTCGAACACGCCGACGCCGTAGCGCAGGCTGAGGCGGTCAGTGAGGCTGCCACTGGCGACCACGCTGGTGCTGTTGCCGGTGCCCTCGGTGTCGAGCTGGAAGTTCTCGATACCGAGGTTCTGCGCCAGCCCGCCGGTGATCGATGCGCTCTTCGCCAGGCCCAGGCCGAGCGCGGCTTCGGCGAGCATGTTGCTGTCGCCGCTGTCACCGCCCAGCGGACGCCCCAGAACCAGATAGGAAAGCGCCTGTTCCTGGCTCATCGCCGGTTCGGAGAACACTTCGCTGCGCGGCGCCGCGGTGCTGCCGGTGAGGCGGATGCCGGCGGTGACTTCGTCGACCACGCGCACCGCTTCCACGTCCAGATAGGGCTGGTCGATCACCCCGGTGAACAGCAGGCGCGCGCGCCGGATGGTCAGGCGCTGGCCATAGGCGCGATAGCGGCCCTTGTTCAGGCTCAGCTCGCCGCGGGTGTCGAGGTTGTCGCCGACGTGCAACTGGCCGGCCAGCTCGGCGTTGAGGCCGAAGCCGCTGAAGGTCAGCTTGTCTTCGCCGACCACCACATCGACGTTCATCCGCAGCACCGGCGAGGCGCTCTTCACCGGCGCCTCGGCGCCGACGATTTCGGCGTCGGCCGAGACCTTCACCGTGGACGGCGGCAGCTCGCGGACGATGATGCTGCCGCGCGGCACGTGCACCTTGCCGCTCAGCGCCAGCTGCTCGCCGTCGAGGACGACCTGCAGGTCGGGCGCCACTTCCAGATCGGCATAGGGCGCCACCGACACCGGCAGTCGGTCGCCGCGGATGCGCAGGTCGAGGTCCAGCGCGCGGCCCCAGTCCAGCGAGCCGCTGATGCTGCCCTGCCCCTGCTGGCCGGCGCTCCAGTTGCCGCTCAGCTGCATGTTCTCGCCGGCGATCAGCGCCTGCGCCTGCAGGTTCTCCAGCCGGGTCGGAAGTTCCGCCCCGGAAACGTGCCCGCCGCGCAGTTGCAGGCGACCGTCGATGCGCGGCTCCTGCAGGTCGCCGGACAACTTGCCGGAACCGTCGAGATAACCTTCCAGACGCTCGACCATCGGCACGAAGGGCCGCGCCACGGAGAGGTCGAGGCCGCTGAGCAGGAAGTCGCCGCTCAGCGGCTTGGTCGCGCCGCGCGGGTCGATGCGTGCCTGCAGGGACAGCTCGCCCAGCGGGCCGCCGGAGAAACGCAGCTGGGTGTCCACCTGCTTGGGCTGCAGGCGGCTGTCCAGGCTCAGTTGCTGGTAGGGGAAATCCACCCAGTTGTCGCCGTCGCGCACGCGCAAGGTGCCGTTGCCGGCATCGACCAGAATGCGCCCGCTGGGGCCGGCGGCTGGCAGGTCGAGCTGCAGGTCGGCGTTCAGTTGGCCCTTCCAGGCGAAGTCGTCGGGGAGGAACCGCGCCAGCCCTTCGAGGGCGAAGTTGCGCAGGTGATAGCGCAGCTTGAGTTCCGGCATCAGCCGCTGTTCTTCACCGCACAGGCTGGCGTCGCCATAGGCCCAGCAATGCGCGCCCAGTTCCAGGCGGCCATCGGCGCGGCGCTCCAGGCGTGCGGGGGTCCGCAGCGTCCAGGTCTGGCCGCCGGCGGCGACTTCGCCCTTGCCGAGCTGGCCGCGCCAGTGCCAACCCCTGGCGCTATCGCCATCCAGGCGTCCGGACAGGCCAAGCGCGGTGCGCAGCGCCGGGCCGACCAGGCTCAGGTCGAGGCGCTGCTCCTGACGATCGCCCTGCCCGCTCAGTTGCAGATCACCGAGCGCGGTGTCGCCCAGGTGGATGTCGCGCCCGTTCAGCGTCAGCTTGCCGCGTTGCGCCGCATCGAGCGTGGCGTCCAGATCCAGTGCCGCCAGGCGACGATCGCCGAAGGCCAGTTTCTGGCCTTTCAACGCCAGTTGCCCCTGCGGCGCGCTCAGGCTGCCGGCGAGGTTCAGATTGCCATTCACCACACCTTGCAGTTCGGGCCAGAGCTGGCCGAGGCGCGGCAGATCGAGCGCCAGTTGCCCTTGCAGACGCTGATCCAGCTGGCCCTTGCCCTGAATCCGGTTGTCGCCCAGGCGCAGGTCGAGGTTTGCCAGGTTCCAGCGCTCGCCCGCGCCGTCGGCCGCGAGTTGCAGCTGGGTCGTTTGTCCGCGCAGGCGGCCGGCCAGTTGCAGATCGGCGTTCAGTGCCAGCGTGCCGTCCTTCAGGCTGCCCTCGCTGCGCAGCGGGCCGGCCAGGTTGCCGGGCAGTTCGGCGAGCCAATAGGACGGATCGAACTGATTCAGCTGCAGCGCGGCCTTCCAGTCGATGCCGTTGGCGAAACCGAGGTTCAGTTGCCCCTCGGCGTTGCCCTGCCCGGCGACCAGCCGCAGCGACGGCAGGTTCAGTTGTTCGAGGTTGCCGCTCAGCGGGCTGCTCAGGCTGAAGGGGCCGGCCGGCCCCTGCAGGTCGGCGGCGAAGTTGCCCAGGTAGTTGCCGTTGTCGTAGTGCAGATCGCCCTTGAAGGTCTTCAATGCAACCGGCGGTTCCTCGATCTGCGCATACAGGCGGCGCCAGGGGAAATCCTGCCAGTCAATGCGTGCATCGGCGACCAGCCCTTCGCGCCAGTCCAGTTCGCCGGCCAGGGCCAGGCGCTGTTCGGCACTGGCGGTGAGGTCCAGCGCCTCGATGCGCGCGCCCTCGGCGGTGACATGGCCGTTGAGGCCCAGGCTGATCGGCCGTTCCTGCGCCGGCAACTGGGCGTTGCCGAGCACCTGATAACCGGCGCCGAGATCGCCCTCGGCGGTCAGCTCCAGATCGTTCAGGACCAGGGTATCCGGTAGTTCCGCGCTGGCCTTGAAGCTCGGCACCACAACCCGCACGCGTGCCGGCAGATGCTCGACCAGCGGGCTGACGCGGCCGTCCAGTTGCCCTTGCAGGTAGCCGCTGCTATCGGCGTGCAGCTTCAGTTCGCCTTGCAGCTCGCCGTCGATCTTTATTGCCAGGCTCCATGGCTGCTGGTCCGGCGCCGGCAGCGACAGCGAACCCTCGGCGCTCAGCGGCCAGTCGCCGCCGGGTTTGAGCAGCCCGTGCAGCTGCAGGCTGAGCGCGTCGCGCTGCACGCCCAGTGCGTCGATACGCAGCCCCTCGGCGGTCCACTGGCCGGCCAGTTGCAGGCCGCGCAACTGTTCCTGGCCGTCCAGCAGCAGGCTGCCGACGCGCACTTCACCCAGGCGCAGCGACAGCGGCAGGTCGATATCCGGCAAGCCACCGGCGCTTTGCTCTTCATCGGTGGACGACGGCAGCACCAGGATCACCTGCTCGGCGATCACCCGGTCCAGGCACAGCGTCAGGTGCAGCAGGCAGCTCGGGGACCAGTCCAGCTCCGGCGCGAGCAGTTCGACGCGTTGCCCGTCCTGCGTCCAGACCAACCGTTCGGCCTGCCAGGCGCCACCGAGCCGACCTTCGAAGCCGTCCACCTGCAAACCCGGCACCCGCGCCAGCGCCCAGCGGCTGCCTGTCTGGGTGCCGAGCAGCAGCGCCAGGCTCGCGACGATGAGCAGCACCACGACGAGCAATGCCCAGGCGACGCGCTTCATAGCTCGGGGCCCATGGAAAAGTGCAGGCGCACGCCGCCATCGCCGTCCAGCGGATGCGCCAGGTCGACGCGCAACGGCCCGACCGGCGACACCCAGCGCACGCCGAAGCCGACACCGGTCTTCAGCGACGGCAGCTCCAGCGAGGAGAACGCATTGCCCTGGTCGACGAAGGTCGCGATGCGCCAGCGATCGGCCACCGCGTACTGGTATTCCAGGCTGCCGGCGACCATGTAGCGGCCGCCGATGCGATCGCCATCGGAGTTCTCCGGTGACAGCGTCTGGTAGTCGTAGCCACGCACGGTCTGGTCGCCACCGGCGAAGAAGCGCAGCGACGGCGGAATCGCCTTGTACTCGTCGGTGTAGTTGCCGCCCAGTTGCAGGCGACCGAGGAAGCGGTGCTTGGCGGCCAGCGTGGTCAGGCCCTTGATCGCCCCTTCGAAGTGGACCAGATCGGCATCCGAGAGCAGCCCGTCCTTGGCCGCGGACACATCGAACTGCAGGCGATAGCCGTGGCTGGGATCGAGGCGATTGTCGCTGCGCAGCAGCGAGTAACTGGCGCCGGGCATCAGCAGCGTGCTCAGGCCGGAGTCGTCGCCCAGGCGGTATTCCTCGCGCTGCCATTTCAGCGAAAGCACGCGCGTCCAGCCGCTCGGCCGCAGGCTGTGCCATTCCGGGCCGATGGTGAGCAGCCGGCTCAGCGAATCGGTGTCGGCCAGCTCCTCGTACTGATAGCCGGCGGCCAGGCGCAGCTTGTCGGTCAGCGGCGCCTGGCCCGGGATGTCGTACCACAGGCCGACGTTCTGCCGCGGCGCCGACAGCTCCAGCTCGGCGCCGTAGCTGTGGCCCTGCGGATTGACCCAGTGGCGCGTCCAGTTCGCCTTGCCGCGCGGACCGACGTCGGTGGAGTAGCCAAGGCCGATGCCGAAGGTGCGCGGCTTGCGCGTGGTCAGGCGCACGTCCACCGGAATCTGCTCGTCGCGTGCCTGCTCCGGCGCGGCGTCGACGCGCACGGCATCGAAGTAGCCGCTGGTCTGCAGGGCCTGGTTGAGTTCGGCGATCAGTTCGGAGTCGTAGGGATCGCCCGGCTTGAACGGCACCAGGCGTTGCAGCAGGTCTTCGGACAGCGGTGCGTCGCCGCCGAACTTGACCGCGCCCAGCCGGTAGCGCGGGCCGCTGTCGTAGATCAGCTCGATGTCGGCGAAACCGCCCCGCGGGTCGATCAGCAGTTTCTGCCGGGTGAAGCGGCCGCCAAAGAAACCGAAGCGCGAGGCCTGGTTCTCGATGAGTTTCTTCGCGTCCTCGTAGTGCCCGTGGTCGAGCACCGCGCCGGCCTTGAGCATCTCGCTGCCGGGTAGGCGAAAGCTGCGCAGCTGCGCGGCCGGGCCGTCGAGGCGCACGGTCACGTTGCGCAGGCGTACCGGTTCGCCGGGCTGCACGCTGAGTACGAGATGCGGCGGCTGACGCTGGTCGACCTCGGCGTCGATCTGCGCGTGGTAGTAGCCGAGCGCTTGCGCGGCCTGCTGTGCCTGCCCCACCGCGACCCGCGAGAGCTGCTCCAGCGCCTGCCGGTCGCGACCCTCCAGGGTGCCGATGTAGCCCTGGATGTTGCCACGCAGCTTGGCGTTGTTCGGTTGCACGCGCACTTCGAGCTGCTCCTGCGCCAGCACCGAAGTGCTGAGCAGCGAGCAGAGCGAGAGGCAGAATCTGACGCTGAATCTGGACATCATGGGCCCGATGCTACCATGCGAAAGACGCCGCTCCGCCAACCCTTGGTCGCGCTAAACCCTCGAATTTTCGAGGGATTTCGCCAAAGGCCAAGTGCGTCAGTAGCTTTTCCCGGCGCTCGTCGGAGCATTGGAGTGGAAGAAAACGTGCTCGCGAATCGGGCCGATCGCCACCTCGCCGATCTCCTCGTAACCCTGGCGCTGGTAGAAATCCAGGTAGCGGTTGTTGCCGGTATCCAGTACCACGCCCTGGGACGCATTGTCCTCGGCGCACCAGGCATGCACCGCCTCGAGCAGTTGTTCGCCGTAGTGCCGACCCTGGCTGCGCGGATGGATGCCGATCAGCGGCAGCATGTGGAACGGCCCCGGCGGCAGGCAGGCGAGCACTGCCGCGTGGTAGTCGAGGTAGCGCTGCGTGCAGCGCAAACCGGTGGTCAGCAGCATGCGCATGCGCCACACCCAGCTTTCGGTGATTTCCAGCCGGCGCTGCGGCGGTGCGATCAGCGCCACGCCGATCAGGCGGTCGTCCAGCAGCATGCCGATTGCCGGCAGGTCCTCGCTGAAATGCTGGTTGACCAGCTCGCGGACGGTGGCGCGCACGCGATGGTCGTAGCCCGGTCGCTCGGCTTCGAAGAGGTAGGCGAAGGTGGGTTCGTGGCGGTAGGCGTGATACAGCAGGGAACGCGCTTCGCGGGCGTAGCCGCTGTCGAGGAAACGCGTGATGGCGGGCACTGCGCCCAGGTTTTCGGGCATCGCGGTCGACCTCTCTAATTATGCTTATGGGTCTTGGCTGACGTTAGCAGCGCGCCAGGCAGGCCGCCAGCGCTGGCTGGCGCGGCGGCGGATGGGCTAGCATCGGGGTTTTCCCAGGAGCCCCGCGATGAAAGTCGTTTCCTTCAACATCAACGGCCTGCGCGCGCGCCCTCACCAACTGGCGGCGCTGGTCGAAAAACATCGCCCGGACATCATCGGCCTGCAGGAAACCAAGGTCTCTGACGAGCAGTTTCCTTTCGCCGAAGTCGAGGCGCTGGGCTACCACGTGCATTACCACGGGCAAAAAGGCCATTACGGCGTTGCCCTGATGTCGCTGGCAGAGCCGGTCGAGGTGTTCAAGGGCTTTCCCGATGATGGCGAGGAATCCCAGCGGCGCTGGATCGGCGGCAGCTTCGCCGACGCCGACGGACAACTGGTGCACGTGTTCAACGGCTACTTCCCGCAGGGCGAAAGCCGCGACCACCCGATCAAGTTCCCGGCGAAGACGCGTTTCTACGCTGACCTGCAGCGCCTTCTCGAGGAGAACTTCCAGCCTGACCAGCGCCTGCTGGTGATGGGCGACTTCAACATCTCGCCGCAGGACTGCGACATCGGCATCGGCGCCGACAACGCCAAGCGCTGGCTGCGCACCGGCAAGTGCAGCTTCCTGCCCGAAGAGCGCGAATGGCTGGAGAAACTCAAGAGCTGGGGCTTGGCGGACACCTTCCGCCTGCAGAACCCGACTGTGGAAGACCGCTTCAGCTGGTTCGACTACCGCAGCCGCGGCTTCGAGGACGAGCCCAAGCGCGGCCTACGCATCGACCTGATCATGGCCTCCAGGCCGCTGCAGGAACGCATCCTCGCCACCGGCGTGGACTACGATCTGCGCGCGATGGACAAGCCCTCCGACCATGCGCCGGTGTGGCTCGAACTGAGCTGACCGGGGTTTTCCTGGCTGTCATATTGGCGACATGCAACTGACTTAGTCTGCCGGCACTTCCTCCATTACAGGTGCCAGCAGCATGTCCCGCGCGTCCGATCACGAAGCCGATACCTGGAGCCGCGTGCTCAGCATGCTGATCCTCGGCTTTGTCTGCTACGCCCTGCCCTGGTCGGTGTTCGCCGCCCTGCCGATCCCCGACGATAACGCCCCGCTGCTGCGCATCCAGGGCTCCAACACCATCGGCGCGCGCCTGGCACCGGAGCTGGTCGAAGGGCTGATGCGCCAACAGGGCTTGCTCTTGGTGCGCAGTCATGCGGGGCCGGCGGAGAACGAACAACGCATCTCCGCGCGTACCGCCGAAGGCCGCGAAGTGCACGTGGATATCGCCGCCCACGGCTCCAGCACCGGTTTCGTCGCCCTGCAGCAGGGCCGTGCCGAGCTGGCCGCGTCGTCGCGGCCGATCAAGGACACCGAAGCCGCCGCACTGGCCGAACTGGGCGACCTGCACAGCCGCTCGGCGGAGCAGGTCATCGGCATCGATGGCCTGGCGATCCTGGTGCACCCCGACAACGGCCTGAAAAGCCTGACCAGCGAGCAACTGGCGCAGGTCTTCTCCGGCGAGATTCGCGACTGGTCCGCCCTCGGCGGCAAGGGCGGCGCGATCCACCTTTATGCGCGGGACGACAAGTCCGGCACCTTCGATACCTTCAAGGAGCTGGTACTGGTCGCCAACGGCAAGACGCTGGCGGCGGATGCTGCGCGCTTCGAATCCAGCGACCAGCTCTCCGATACCGTGGCCGCCGACCCGCTGGGTATCGGCTTCGCCGGGCTGGCCTCGGTGGGCAAGGCCAAGGCGCTGGCGATTTCCGCTNNCCGCCGGGCAGGCGATCGTCGCCAAGGTCGGTTTCGTCGCCCAGGACGTGCGCGCCATGCAGGTTGCCGCCGCGCCGGCGATGCCGGAGGAATATTCGCAGCTGGCCAACGAGGCCCAGCGCCTTTCGGTGAATTTCCGCTTCCAGCACGGCAGCGCGCGGCTGGACAACAAGGCCCAGCGAGACATCGAGCGCGTCACCGACTACCTGCGGCAGAACGACAAGCTATACAAGCGCACGGTGCTGGTGGGGTTCGCCGACGACAAGGCCGATCCGCAACGCGCCTCGCTGCTGTCCAAGCTGCGCGCCATGGCCGTGCGCCGCGAGCTGTCGAAGGCCGGCGTGATCTTCTGCGACGTCACCGGCCTCGGCGACGAGATGCCGGTAGCCGCCAACAGTGGCGACGAGGGCCGGATCAAGAATCGTCGCGTGGAAGTCTGGGTCTACTGACCGGCAGCCGGTTCACCGTCCGCCAGCGATCGCGTAATCTGCCGACCATTGCGCCACTGGTGGCGCGGAATGGAATCGGAAGCCGCGCATGGTGGTTCGCATCGATGTACGTGAGAAGCATGGCCAGCGGCTCTGGCAGGTCCGCGCCGGGCGGCGCTGCCTGACCTTTCAGGACGAGTTCGCCGCGCGCCACTTCGCCGCCCAGCTGCAGCTGCGCATGCAGTGGCTGGCGGAACGTGGGAACGAGTCGCCCGCCGCTCCCGCAACGATTCCGGAAACACAACGGCCCGAAGGCGACTGACGCCATCGGGCCGTTGTTCGTTGCGGCAACGCCTTACGGATGCTGGGCTACCGCCTGGCGCTGAGCCTGCATGGCGGCGATTTCGGCAACCACGCCGCCGGCCTGGGCGATGTCGCGGCGGATGGCGCTGAGCAGCCATTCCACGCGAACCGGAGCACTCAGTTGTGGCGAAGGAATCACCCGCGTGACCTGCATGCCGTCTTTTTCGAGCAATAGCAGCTGGCTGCCATCCGGGCGCTGGGTAGCGCTGACGGCGTAGTCGGGAAATGCGGAAATGATCGGCTGCAGAGAGATGCTCATGGTTCAACTCCAGGTAGGGGGCCAAGTCTGTCTTCTCTACAGCAGCCTTCGTGCCAGTTCCTGAATTCACGCAAAGCCTTTGTTTATCAGGCATCTGCACGGGCTGATCGAGTCAGCGTCATTTATTCTGCAAGACCGGGCGCAAACCGCCATGCAAATTGCAGGACGCCCTTTCAGGATTTCTCCCAGACCAGCTCACCGTCGGCGTCGACCTCTGTCACCTTGTTCAGCGCCGCCTCGGCCGCGGTATCGGCTTCGGATGCCAGATCGTAGCGCTGGCCGTAGGCGACATGGTGAAAATGCGGCGGGTTGCTGGAGCCGCGTAGCTTGACTGCAATGACCGCCTCGAAGGCGTCCTCCACCGGGAGTGCGGAGGAAATGGCTTCGTGATTCTCGAAATGACGGACTGCCATGGCTGACTCCTGATGCGATTTNNAGATTGGGTTCGATCAGTGGACAGCTCCGGCGTGGGAAAAGATCGGATATCCGAGCGTCGAGCGTTCATGAGCACGAAAAAAAGCCCGCCGAAGCGGGCTTTGGTCCGGCGTGGTCAGGCTCAGTCGTCGCTGCCGGCGATGCCGAAGATCTGCAGCAGGCTGATGAACAGGTTGTAGATCGACACGTACAGGCTGATGGTCGCCATGATGTAGTTGCGCTCGCCACCATGGATGATCGCACTGGTCTGGAACAGTATCGCTGCCGAGGAAAACAGCACGAAACCGGCGCTGATCGCCAACTGCAGGCCGCTGATCTGGAAGAACATGCTCACGAGCACCGCGCCAAGCAGCACGAAGAAACCAGCGGTGATGAAGCCGGCGAGGAAGCTCATGTCCCTGCGCGTGGTGAGCACGTAGGCCGACAGGCCGAAGAACACCAGTGCGGTCATGGCGAACGCCGAGCTGATCACTTCGGCGCCGTTGCTCATGCCCATGTAGCGGTTGAGGATCGGCCCCAGCGTGTAGCCCATGAAACCGGTCAGGGCGAAGGTGGACAGCAGGCCCCAGGCCGAGTCGCGCAGCTTCACGGTGAGGAAGAACAGGCCGTAGAAACCGGCGAGCACGATGAGGAAGTTCGGATAGCCGACGCGCATCTGCTGCGCGACGAAGGCGACCAGGCCGCTGAATGCCAGGGTCATGGCCAGCAGCCCGTAGGTGTTGCGCAGAACGCGACCGACTTCGGCCTGTTCGACTTGCACCTGACTGTTCAGGGAATATTCACGATCTTGCATGGCAACGCTCCTGTAAAAATGGGTCCTGCGGCAAGGATGAACGGATCATAACAAAGGTCGGCCAACTGCCAAGGCGCAGTGTTTGACAGCGTGTTGCGATCCGGTACTATTGCCGCCCGCAATACCTGCGGAAGTGTGGCCGAGTGGTTTAAGGCAGCGGTCTTGAAAACCGCCGACTGTAACAGGTCCCAGAGTTCGAATCTCTGCGCTTCCGCCATTCATCTACCGCGTCGCCCCCTCCTTTGCCCGCTGGTCATCCGGTTGCCTGCACTACGCTAGGTGACGCTTCGGCTTTTTGTTAAGGTAGCGCGATGCCGCGAACAACGGCGTTGTGCAACGAGGTGTCGCTTGATTAGGGTCCTGGTGGTCGACGATCACGATCTGGTACGTACGGGCATTACCCGAATGCTCGCGGATATAGAAGGTCTGCAAGTCATCGGTCAGGCTGATAGCGGCGAGCTGGCACTCAAGAAAGCCCGCGAGCTCAAGCCGGATGTCGTCCTCATGGACATCAAGATGCCCGGCATCGGTGGCTTGGAAGCGACCCGCAAGCTGTTGCGCAGCCAGCCGGACGTCAAGGTCATCGCCGTGACCATCTGCGAGGAAGACCCCTTCCCCACCCGCCTGCTGCAGGCCGGCGCCGCCGGTTATCTGACCAAGGGCGCGGCGCTCGAGGAAATGGTCCAGGCGATCCGCCTGGTCTTCGCCGGACAGCGCTACATCAGCCCGCAGATCGCCCAGCAACTGGCACTCAAGTCGTTCCAGCCGCAAGTCAACGGCTCGCCCTTCGACCTGCTCTCCGAGCGCGAGATCCAGATCGCACTGATGATCGCCAATTGCCAGAAGGTGCAGAGCATCTCCGACAAGCTCTGCCTGTCGCCTAAGACGGTGAACACCTACCGCTACCGCATCTACGAGAAACTCTCGATCACCAGCGACGTGGAGCTGGCCCTGCTGGCGGTGCGCCACGGCATGGTCGACACCATCAATTGACGATGTCGCAAGCGTTCGATCCCAGCGCCTTCCTCGCCCATTGCAGCGGTCGCCCCGGCGTCTACCGCATGTTCGATGTGGACGCCAAGCTGCTCTACGTCGGCAAGGCGAAGAATCTCAAGAAGCGCCTGGCCAGCTACTTCCGCAAGATCGGCCTGGCGCCGAAGACCGCCGCCCTGGTGGCGCGCATCGCGCAGATCGAAACCACCATCACCGCCAACGAGACCGAGGCGCTGCTGCTCGAGCAGACGCTGATCAAGGAATGGCGGCCGCCTTACAACATCCTGCTGCGCGACGACAAATCCTATCCCTACGTCTTTCTTTCTAGCGAAGACGCGTTCCCGCGCCTGGGCATCCACCGTGGCGCGAAGAAGCAGAAAGGTCGCTATTTCGGCCCGTACCCCAGCGCCGGGGCGATCCGCGAGAGCCTTGGTTTGCTGCAGAAGGCCTTTCTGGTCCGCCAGTGCGAGGACAGCTACTACCGCAATCGCACGCGGCCCTGCCTGCAGTACCAGATCAAGCGCTGCAAGGGCCCCTGCGTCGGCCTGGTCGAGCCCGAGGAATACGCCGAGGACGTGCGCCATTCGGTGATGTTCCTCGAGGGCCGCAGCAATGCGCTGTCCGCCGAACTGTCGGCGAACATGGAGCAGGCGGCGATGCGCCTGGACTTCGAGCGCGCCGCCGAGCTGCGTGACAAGGCCGCCATCCTGCGCCGCGTGCAGGACCAGCAGAGCATGGAAGGCGGCACCGGCGACGTCGACGTGGTCGCCGCCATGGTCAACCCCGGCGGCGCCTGCGTGCACCTGATCAGCGTGCGCGGCGGACGGGTGCTCGGCAGCAAGAACTTCTTCCCGCAGGTCGCCATCGAGGAAGACACGGGCGAGGTGCTCAATGCCTTCCTCGCCCAGTACTACCTGACCAACAGCGAGCGCGACTTGCCCAGCGAGCTGATCGTCAACGTGGTGCATGAGGACTTCCCCACACTGCTTTCGGCGATTCACGAACTTCGCGGCCGCGAGCTGGACATCAGCCACCGTGTTCGTGGCACTCGCGCGCGCTGGCAGGCGCTGGCGGTGACCAACGCCGAGCAGGCGCTGGCGGCGCGCCTGGCCAACCGGCAGCACCTCAGCGCACGCTTCGATGCCCTCGCCGAAGCGCTCAACCTCGACGAGCCGCCGCAGCGCCTGGAGTGCTTCGACATCAGCCACTCCAGCGGCGAAGCGACCGTGGCGTCCTGCGTGGTGTTCGGCCCTGAGGGTCCGCTGAAGTCCGACTACCGCCGCTACAACATCGAAGGCGTCACCGCCGGCGACGATTACGCGGCCATGCACCAGGCGCTGACCCGGCGCTTCAGCAAATTGAAGGAAGGCGAAGGCAAGCTACCAGACGTGCTGCTGGTGGACGGCGGCAAGGGCCAGCTGTCGATGGCCCAGGAAGTGCTCCAGGAGCTCGCGGTGCCGGACCTGATCCTGCTTGGCGTGGCCAAGGGCGTGACGCGCAAGCCCGGACTGGAAACATTGTTTCTCAATGATGCCGCGCACGAATTCACCCTGCCGGGCGACTCCCCTGCCCTGCACCTGATCCAGCAGATCCGCGACGAAGCCCACCGCTTCGCCATCACCGGGCACCGCGCGCGCCGCGGCAAGACCCGCCGCACCTCCACGCTGGAGGATGTCGCCGGGGTCGGCCCGAAGCGCCGCCGCGAGCTGCTCAAGCACTTCGGCGGCCTGCAGGAACTGGCCCGCGCCAGCGCCGAGGAAATCGCCAAAGCGCCCGGCGTCAGCAAAAAGCTCGCCGAGTCGATTTATGCAGCCCTGCACAGCGAGTAGAATGCCGCTTCACTTAGCAGCCAGTTCGCGCCGATGAATATCCCAAACCTGCTCACCGTGTTGCGCGTTCTTCTGATCCCGGTCTTCATCCTGTTCTTCTATCTGCCGTTCTCCTGGAGCTATTGGGCGTCCAGCGGCGTGTTCGCCATCGCCGCGATCACCGACTGGTTTGACGGCTATCTCGCCCGCCGGCTGGAACAGAGCACCCCGTTCGGCGCCTTTCTCGATCCGGTGGCAGACAAACTGATGGTTGCGGTCGCCCTGGTGCTGCTGGTCGAGGAACACGCCACGCTGTGGCTGACCCTGCCGGCGGCAATCATCATCGGCCGCGAGATCGTGGTTTCCGCACTGCGCGAATGGATGGCCGAACTCGGCGCCCGCGCCCACGTTGCCGTCTCCAACTGGGGCAAGTGGAAGACCGCCGCGCAGATGGCCGCGCTGATCATCCTGCTGGCCAACCCGCCGCAGATGAGCAACTGGGTGATTCTCGGATTCGTCCTGCTGATCATCTCCGCCGCGCTGACATTATGGTCGATGCTGCAATACCTGATCGCCGCATGGCCGCATCTGAGCACCAACCTGGAAAAGAAATAAACTTTTTTGAATCAAGGGGTTGACGGGGCGTTCCGAATCGCTAGAATGGCGCCCGTCACCAAGACGCGGGAATAGCTCAGTTGGTAGAGCNNTCTCGTTTCCCGCTCCAGTTTGTTGACGTTGACGCCGCAGTTTGCGGCGTCTTCGTTTTGAGGCCGGTTGGCAGAGTGGTTATGCAGCGGATTGCAAATCCGTGTACGCCGGTTCGATTCCGACATCGGCCTCCATTATGAGAGCCCCGTAGATCAAGCATCTACGGGGCTTTTTCATATCCGCTGCCCTGCTCCGCCGCTGCAGTCGCCCGAACGGGAATTGGCCGGGCGAACCTTGCCTGCACCTGCCTCGCTGTATATATTCCGCGCGTCGCCGCCAGGTGACGCCGCAGTAGCGCTACCGCCCGAATGGCGAAATCGGTAGACGCAAGGGACTTAAAATCCCTCGGGGGTAACCCCGTGCCGGTTCGACCCCGGCTTCGGGCACCATTCTTCCCCCGCATGAACCGGCAGTTCTTCGCATCGAGAACCTCCGCCACGTCCACGTCGAAACTTTTTCTTCGGCCGCCTCGTTCTTCACGAATCTTTCACCTTTGCCCGCGTAGTCTTGCCTCTAACGCAAATGACTCCTTTGTGTTGCTGTGTGTTATGGCTCTTAGCCCGCCTCCCGTGCGGGCTTTTTCTTGCCTGCGGTTTGCTCATCCGCCCGCCCGTCTACCTCGCCACCAGCCCACGCCGGAAATGAAAAAGCCCCGGCATGCGGGGCTTTTTTCGTTCGTTACATAGGTCCCGGATCGGGGATAGCTGCCGGCGGGTCGGCCTCTTCGGTAAGGTTTTCCAGCACCTCTTCGGGCAGCGGCTGGTCGTCGTTCTCGCCTTCGGCTTCGTCCAGGTCGTTGAGCGGCGACTCGTCGGCGAGCCAGGCGGACGGGATGGAGAAGAACGGCGGGATCTGTTCTGCGGAAGCGATCATCGTGACCTCCTGCGTAGCGGTCAGGCAGCGGTACCGACGAGTTGGTGGATCGACTCGTCCAGTTGCTCGAGCCTGAAGGGCTTGCTTACCAGTTGCGCGTTCAGGCTCTGGAAGTTCTTCGTCGACCAGACCTCGTAGGGGTGGCCGCTGATGAACAGCACCTTGATCAGCGGAAGCTTCTTCAAGGCAGCCTCGGCGACCATCATCCCGTTCATGCCGTCGTTCAGGCGGAAATCGGAGATCAGCAGGTCGATGTCGTCGTGCGCCTGCAGAATACTCATCGCCTGCTCGGCGGTGCCGGCGCCGTAGGCGTCGTAGCCGCAGTCCGCCAAGTGCTCGAGCAGCAGGGAGAGGATATCGGGCTCGTCATCGACGACCAGAACTGATTTGTGCAAGACAACACCTATGAAGGGATACGCCGAGCGATACGCGCGACTTCTCAGAATGACAGACCGCGAATTCCAGAAAGAGTCCCGTAATAACAGTCAATTACCGGACGAACAGCATGCAGCTTAATAAAGATGACATGTTGCAGCTGCAAAGCGCGCCACTCTACGCCGACGGTCGCCACTGCGCTTGCCCATTTTGGCTAGCGCCGCAGCTGCAGCGGAGGCCAAAGCGCCCTATCATGGCGGCCTGTTCGTGACCTGCGCCCGTGCCATGAAATTTGCCATCGCCCTGTTCTCTCCGCCCAATGCGCCCTCCTCCCGCCGCGCCCTGCGCTTCGCCGAAGCGGCGCTCGCCGGCGGGCATCAGATCGTGCGGCTGTTCTTCTATCAAGACGGCGTGCATAACGCCTCGAGCACCCCGGTGACGCCACAGGACGAGATGGACCTGCCCGCGGCCTGGCGGCAACTGGTCGAACAGCATGCGCTGGATGGCGTGGTGTGCATCGCCGCTGCATTGCGCCGCGGTGTGCTGAACGACGGCGAAGCGCAGCGCTACGAGCGCAGTGCCAGCGTTCAGGCGCCGTGGGAGCTGTCCGGGCTGGGGCAGTTGCATGAAGCGGCGCAGCTGGCCGATCGCCTCGTTTGCTTCGGAGGTCCGTGATGGCCAAGTCGATGCTGCTTATCTGCCGCCAGTCGCCGTGGGGCGGTAGCGCTGCCCGCGAAGCGCTGGATATCGCCCTCGCCGGCGGCGCCTTCGATCTGCCGCTGGCGTTGCTGTTCCTCGACGATGGCGTGTTCCAGCTGGCCAGCGCGCAGCAGGCGGCAGCCGTCCAGCAGAAGGACCTGAGCGCCAACCTGCGGGCGTTGTCGATGTTCGGCGTTGACCAACTCTACGTCGACCAGCACAGCCTCGACGCGCGTGGCCTGGCGGGGCAACCGCTGGCGTTGCCGGCCGAGCCAGTAGCAGGCGATGAACTGCGTGCCCTGCTCGATCGTTTCGACCTGCTGGTGACCCTCTGATGAGCACGCTGCATCTGCTTTCCCATTCGCCATTTGGTGACGAGCGCTTCGACAGCTGTCTGCGTCTGCTCGGCAGTCGCGACGGCGTACTGCTCACCGGCGACGCCACCTACGCGCTGCGCAGCGACAGCCAACCGGCGCGCGAGCTGGCTGCGTTGCCGAAAGGCTTTGCGCTGTTTGCCCTCGATGAAGACCTGCAGGCCCGCGGGCTGGCCGCTCCGGCGCACTGCACCGTGGTCGACTATCCGGGGTTCGTCGAGCTGTGCGGCTGCTTCGACAAGGTCAACGGCTGGCTATGAATACCCTCGATGTCGAAGGACGCCAGATTGCTCTGGACAAGGATGGCTATCTGCTTCGCCTGGATGACTGGTCGGCAGCCGTCGCAGCTGCGCTGGCAGAGCGCGAGGGCCTGGTGCTGCTAGCCTCGCACTGGGAGATACTGGACCTGCTGCGTGCCTTCCACGACGAGTTCCAGCTCTCCCCGGCGACCCGCCCGCTGATCAAGTACGTTGCGCTCAAGCTGGGGCCGGAAAAGGGCAACAGCCTGCACCTCAACCATCTCTTCCAGGGTACTCCGGCGAAGCTCGCGGCCAAGCTCGCCGGGCTGCCGAAACCGAGCAACTGCCTGTGAGTCCGGTCATGAATCTGGTCACCCCTGCCGAACATCCCTTCGCCCACTACGTACGCATCCTCGGCAAAGGCAAGCGCGGCGCGCGCGGGCTGACTCGCGAGGAAGCCCGCGAGGCGATGGGTTTTCTCCTCGACGGCAAGGTGGAGGACACCCAGCTCGGCGCCTTCCTGATGCTGCTGCGGCACAAGGAGGAAAGCGCCGAGGAGCTCGCCGGCTTCACCGAGGCGGTACGCCAACGGCTCGCTCCGCCGACGATCCCGCTGGACCTGGACTGGCCCACCTATGCCGGCAAGAAACGCCACCTGCCGTGGTTCCTGCTGGCGGCCAGATGTTTGGCGCGAAATGGCGTGCGCATCCTGATCCACGGTGCCGGCGCGCACACCGCCGGCAGGATGTACAGCGAGCAATTGCTGGATATCCTCGACCTGTCCTGCTGCAACGACTGGGACGAAGTCGCGCAGAGCCTGGACCGCGAGTCCATCGCCTTCATCCCCCTGGAGGCCTGGATGCCGCAGCTGCAGCGGATGATCGACCTGCGCAACATCCTCGGCCTGCGTTCGCCGATTCATTCGCTGACACGGGTGCTCAACCCGCTCGGTGCGCGCTGCGGCCTGCAGAGCATCTTCCACCCCGGTTACCAGGCGGTTCACCGCGAAGCCAGCCACCTGCTCGGCGACACGGCGATCGTGGTCAAGGGTGACGGCGGCGAGATCGAGATCAACCCGGACGCCACCTCGCACCTGTTCGGTACGGCGAATGGCGAGAACTGGGATGAGGATTGGCCGGCGCTTTCGGCGATGCGCCACGTCAAGCCGGAAAGCCTCGAGCCCGCTCACCTAAAAGCCGTCTGGCTGGGTGATGCCGAGGACAGCTACGGCGAACTGGCGGTCGTCTCGACCATGGCGCTGGGCTTGCGCGCCCTAGGTCGCACGCGGGATGACGCCTTCGCCCAGGCGAAAATCTGGTGGGAAACCCGCAACGCATCGATTTGACCGATGCGTATGGGCAGTAACTTGCGCCATTCGATCGAACCTCCATGGGTAGACTCCTCTCCAATCTGAAATTGGCGAGGATGTGACGATGGGTCTGTTGATCGATGGGCGCTGGCATGACCAGTGGTATGAAAATGGCGAGGACGGCCGCTTCAAGCGCGAGATGGCCAAGCGGCGCAACTGGATCACCGCCAGCGGCGAGGCTGGCCCGAGCGGCAAGCCCGGTTTCGCGGCCGAGGCCGGCCGCTATCACCTCTACGTGTCGCTGGCCTGCCCCTGGGCCCATCGCACGCTGATCATGCGCAAGCTCAAGAACCTTGGCGGCCTTATCGACATTTCCGTGGTCGGCTGGCTGATGGGCGAACAAGGCTGGACCTTCGATCGCGCCCATGGCTCCACCGGTGACCCGCTGGACGGCCTGGACTTCCTGCATCAGCGCTACACCCGCGACGATACGAAATACAGCGGCCGGGTGACCGTGCCGCTGCTGTGGGACAAGCAGCAGGCGGAGATCGTCAGCAACGAATCCTCCGAGATCATCCGCATGTTCAACAGCGCCTTCGACGAGCTGACCGGCAACCGCCTGGATTTCTACCCGCAGCCACTGCGAGAGGAAGTGGACGCGCTCAATGAGCGGATCTACCCGGCGGTCAACAACGGCGTCTATCGCGCCGGCTTCGCCACCACCCAGCATGCCTATTCCGAAGCCTTCGCCGAGCTGTTCGCGGAACTCGATCGCCTCGAAGGGCTACTTGGCGAGCGCCGCTACCTGGCCGGGGAATACCTCACCGAGGCCGATCTGCGCCTGTTCACCACGATGATCCGCTTCGATGCCGTCTATCACGGCCACTTCAAGTGCAACCGCCAGCGCATCGAGGATTACCCGAATCTGTCCAACTGGTTGCGCGAGATGTACCAGTGGAACGGCATCGCCGACACCGTGGACTTTACCCACATCAAGGGTCACTACTACGCGAGCCACAAGACCATCAACCCGACCGGCATCATCCCGGACGGCCCAGCGCTGGACTTCCTGCGTCCGCACGACCGCGAACGACTGCCGGGCAAAGGCGTGTGGCAGGAATGATGGCGGCGCAGTGCGGGGCCTGAGTGAGTCTCAGGCGCCGCCGGCACCTTCGAACCAGGCGAGCTTCTCGCGCAGGCTGACCACCTCGCCGACGATGATCAGCGTCGGCGCGTGCACTTGGTGTGCCGCAACCAGTGCCGGCAGATCGGCCAGGGTACCGGTGAACACCCGCTGCGCGGCGGTGGTGCCCTGCTGGACCAGCGCTGCCGGCGTGCTCGACGCGCAACCGTGGGCGATCAGCTGTTCGCAGATCACCGGCAGCCCGACCAGGCCCATGTAGAACACCAGCGTCTGTCCGGGCGAAGTCAGGTCGGCCCAGGGAAGGTCGCAGCTGTCGTCCTTCAGATGCCCGGTGATGAAGCGTACCGACTGGGCAAAGTCGCGATGGGTCAGCGGAATTCCGGCGTAGGCCGCGCAGCCGCTGGCGGCGGTGATGCCGGGCACAACCTGGAACGGAATGCCTCGCGCTGCCAGCCCTTCGATTTCCTCGCCGCCGCGACCGAAGATGAACGGATCGCCGCCCTTGAGGCGCAGCACCCGCTTGCCCTCTTCCGCCAGCTCGATGAGCATCTGGTTGATCCGCTCCTGAGTCACCGCGTGCTCGGCGCGGCGCTTGCCGACGTAGATGCGCTCGGCATCGCGGCGACACAGCTCGACGATGGCCGGGGCGACGAGACGGTCATAGAGCACCACATCGGCCTGTTGCATCAGGCGCAGGGCGCGGAAGGTCAGCAGGTCGGGATCGCCAGGGCCAGCGCCGACCAGGTAGACCTCGCCGCCCGCCGGTTTCTGCGCGCCGGCCAGCAGCTCTTCCAGCAGACGCTGCGCTTCCTCGCCTTGCCCGGCCAGCACGCGCTCGGCGATTGGCCCCTGGAACACATCCTCCCAGAACATCCGGCGCTCACGCACGCTGGGGAAAAGCGCCTTGACCCGGGCACGAAAGCGCTTGGCCAGCCCGGCCAGCTCGCCATAGCGAGCCGGAATCCAGGTCTCGATCCGCGCGCGGATCAGTCGTGCCAGCACCGGTGCGTCGCCGCCGCTGGAAACGGCGACGAGCAGCGGCGAGCGATCGACGATGGCCGGGAAGATCACGCTGCACAGCGCAGGGGAATCCACCACGTTGACCGGAACGCCGAGTGCCTGCGCTTCGCGGGAGATGCGTGCGTTCAGCGTGTCGTCGTCGGTGGCGGCGATGACCAGGCAGGCGCCGTCCAGATCCTCGCTCGCATAGCCGCGCTGGTGCGCCCCCTGCCCGGCCAGTGCCAGCAGCTCGGCAGCGATATGCGGCGCGACAACGCGCAACACCGCGCCGGCATCGGCGAGCAGGCGAGATTTGCGCAGTGCCACCTCGCCACCGCCGACGAGCAGCACGCAGCGTCCCTGAAGGTTGTGGAAGAGCGGGAGATAGTCCATGGCGGCCCGGAGGAATTAGGCGACGAGTCAGGAAGGCCGCCGGATGCGTCTGGGCGTATCCGGCGGCGCGGTCATCAGCCGATGACGTCGATGCCGCCCATGTAGGGCTTGAGCACCTCGGGCACGCGGATCGAACCGTCGGCCTGCTGGTAGTTCTCCAGCACCGCCACCAGCGTGCGGCCAACCGCCAGGCCGGAACCGTTGAGCGTGTGCAGCAGCTCCGGTTTGCCGGTTTCCGGGTTGCGGTAGCGCGCCTGCATGCGGCGGGCCTGGAAGTCGCCACAGTTCGAGCAGGAAGAGATCTCGCGGAACTTGTCCTGGCTCGGCACCCAGACTTCCAGATCGTAGGTCTTGGTCGCGCTGAAACCCATGTCGCCGGTGCACAGGGCGAGCACGCGGTACGGCAGTTCGAGCAGCTGCAGCACGCGCTCGGCGTTGGCGGTGAGGTTTTCCAACGCCTCGTAGGAGGTGGCCGGATCGACGATCTGCACCATCTCGACCTTGTCGAACTGGTGCTGGCGGATCATCCCGCGGGTGTCGCGGCCGGAAGCACCGGCTTCACTGCGGAAGCATGGCGTATGCGCGACGAACTTCATCGGCAACAGCTTCGCGTCGACGATCTGCCCGGCGACGATGTTGGTCAGCGAGACCTCGGCCGTCGGGATCAGGTACAGGTCGGCCTGGTCTTCGCGAGCGATGCGGAACAGGTCTTCCTCGAACTTCGGCAACTGGCCGGTGCCCTGCAAAGCAGAGGCCTGCACCAGGTAAGGCGTGTACGCCTCCTCGTAGCCGTGCTCGGCGGTGTGCAGGTTGATCATGAACTGCGCCAGGGCGCGATGCAGTCGGGCGATCGGCCCGCGCAGCAGGGCGAAACGCGCGCCGGAGAGTTTGGCGGCGGTCTCGAAATCCAGCCAGCCATGCTGTTCGCCGAGGCTCACGTGGTCCTGCACCGGGAAATCGAAGGTCTTCGGCGTGCCCCAGCGGCGCACTTCGACGTTGCCCTCTTCATCCGCACCGACAGGCACCGACTCGTGCGGCAGGTTGGGGATGCCCAGTAGCAGGGTGTCCAGTTCCAGCTGGATGCCGTCCAGTTCGCGTTTGCCCTCGTCCAGCTCGCCGCCCATGCGATCGACCTCGGCCAGCAGCGGCGCGATGTCCTCGCCACGCTGCTTGGCCTGGCCGATGCTCTTGGAGCGCGCGTTGCGCTCGGCCTGCAGTTGTTCGGTGCGCGTCTGGACGCTCTTGCGCTGGGCCTCCAGCGCTTCGATACGCGTGACGTCCAACGAATAGCCACGCGTGGCCAGGCGTGTGGCGACGTCGTGTAGTTGGCTGCGTATCAATTTGGAATCGAGCATGTGCGGATCTCAAAACTGGAACGTAAAGGAAGGTGCCGGTAATCGCCGGCGACGAGGAATCACAGACGTGCGAAGGATAAACCGGCCCAGACGGCGAATAAACCGCCGAGGATGCTGCAACCCAGGTAACCCAGCGCCAGGCCGGTCTGGCCGCCCTCCAGCAGGCGCACCACTTCCAGGCTGAACGAGGAAAAGGTGGTCAGCCCGCCGAGCACGCCAACGGTCAGGCCGATGCGCAACTCGAGTGGCAGGTCGGTCCGAAGCAGGAACAGGCCGTACAGGTAGCCGATGGCGAGGCAGCCGACGATGTTCACCGCGAAGGTGCCGAGAAAGTAGTGCCGCGGCCAGTGGCTGACCATCCAGGTCGAGGTAAGGAAGCGCGCGACCGAACCCAGCGCGCCGCCCAGAGCGACGGCGAGAATCAGGCGGATCATGGCTTTCTCCGTTGCCGCGGGCTGGCGCGGTCCAGCGCCGCCAGATGATCGAGCTTGTCGCGAATCTTGCTTTCCAGGCCGCGCGGTACCGGCTGGTAATACTGGCGCGGCTGCATGTCTTCGGGGAAGTAATCCTCGCCCGCGGCGTAGGCATCCGGCTCGTCGTGGGCGTAGCGGTATTCGTCGCCGTAGCCGAGCTGCTTCATCAGCTTGGTCGGCGCGTTGCGCAGGTGCAGCGGCACCTCGTGCGAGCCATTCTCGGCGACGTCGCGCATGGCCGCGTTGAAGCCGGCGTAGACCGCATTGCTTTTCGGTGCGCAGGCCAGGTAGACGATCGCCTGGGCGATCGCCAGTTCGCCCTCGGGGCTGCCGAGGCGCTCCTGTACGTTCCAGGCGTTGAGGCAAAGGGTCAGCGCGCGCGGGTCGGCATTGCCGACCTCTTCGCTGGCCATGCGCACGACGCGCCGCGCCAAGTACAGCGGATCGCAGCCGCCGTCGATCATCCGCGCAAACCAGTACAGCGCAGCGTCCGGGTTGGAGCCGCGCACCGACTTGTGCAGCGCGGAAATCTGGTCGTAGAAGGCTTCGCCGCCCTTGTCGAAGCGCCGGCGGCTGTCGCCAAGCAGGCTCTGTAGCAGCTCCACGCCGATCTCGCCGTCGTCCTCGGCAAGGTCCGAGGCATTTTCCAGCAGGTTGAGCAGGCGGCGGCCATCGCCGTCGGCGGCGGCCAGCAGAATCTGGAAGCTTTCCTCGGGCAGGCTCAGGTGACGCTGACCGAGCCCCTTGTCCTCGCCCAGCGCGCGCTCGACCAGCTTGCGCAGCGCCGCTTCGTCGAGGCTCTTGAGTACGTAGACGCGTGCCCGCGAAAGCAGCGCGTTGTTCAGCTCGAACGAGGGGTTTTCCGTGGTCGCGCCGATGAAGATCAGCGTGCCGTCCTCCACGTACGGGAGAAAGGCGTCCTGCTGGCTCTTGTTGAAACGGTGCACTTCGTCGACGAAGAGGATGGTCCTGCGGCCGTACTGCGCGGCCTGCTGCTTGGCCATCTCGACCGCCTGACGGATTTCCTTGACCCCGGAAAGCACCGCCGAGATCGTCTCAAAATGCGCTTCCGAAACCTGCGCCAGTAGCCGCGCCAGGGTGGTCTTGCCGACCCCGGGTGGTCCCCAGAAGATCATCGAGTGCAGCGCGCCCTGCTCCAGCGCCTCGCGCAGCGGCTTGCCGCGCGCCAGCAGGTGCTCCTGACCGACGTACTCGTCCAGCGTGGCGGCACGCAAGCGAGCCGCCAGGGGCTGGGCTACCGGATCAGAGCGGAACAGGTCCATGGGAACGCGCGAGCCCTCTTATTCCTGGATGACGTCGGCGCCTTCGGGAATCTTGAAGTCGAACTGCGCGGCGTCGAGCGGCTCGTTCATCTTCACGCCGAGGAACAGGATGTTGGTGCGTTGGCCGACGCTGTCGATCAGCTGCATGTCGTTGATGGTGCCATTGCGGAAGGACACGCGCAGGTTGTCGAACAGCGTGTCCTTGGCCTTCGGCTTGAGCACGAAATCGACCACGCCACCGGCTTCCTTGTGGCTGATCTCGAAGTTCTCGCTGATCTGCGAGACGTCGCCGGAGAGCAGTAGCGCCGGCGTGTGGGTCAGGCGTTGATCGAGCTTCTGCACGGTGACCTGTTCCAGATCCGGGTCGTAGAGCCAGACCTTCTCACCGTTCGACACCAGCAGTTGCTCCTGCGGCGCATCGGTGTGCCAGCGGAACAGCCCCGGACGCTTCAGTGACAGCTCGCCGGCGGTTTCCTGCAGGTTGGCGCCCGAGGCATCGAGGGTCAGCTGGGTGAAGCGAGCGGTCAGGGTTTGCGCCTGCTGAAGCAGTTCGGTCAGACGCTTCACCGACGCATCCTGATCGGCATGGGCGGGCACAACGGTGAAACCAAGCAGGGACAGCAACAGCACGCGAAACAGGCGCATGGAAATCCTCATCAGTCAGTCGCGGGTCGGCCCCGGCGCGATCACTTCGCGCGAGCCATTGGTGTTCATCGAAGTCACTACGCCGGCCATTTCCATCGACTCGATCATCCGCGCGGCGCGGTTGTAGCCGATCTTCAGCTTGCGCTGCACGGCGGAGATCGACGCACGACGGCTCTCCAGCACGAAGTTGACCGCCTCGTCGTAGAGCGGATCGTCCTCGCTGTCGTCGCCGCCTTCGCCGCTGCCGCCTTCGAAGCCGCTACCGGCTTCCTCGACGCCAGCCAGGATGTCCTGGTTGTAATCCGGCGCGCCGCGCAGCTTCCAGGCCTCAACCACGCGGTGAACCTCCTCGTCGGAAACGAAGGCGCCATGCACGCGAATCGGCAGGCTGGTGCCCGGTGGCATGTAGAGCATGTCGCCATGGCCGAGCAGCTGTTCCGCGCCGCCCTGGTCGATGATGGTCCGCGAATCGATCTTGCTGGAAACCTGGAACGCCATGCGAGTCGGGATGTTCGCCTTGATCAGGCCGGTGATGACGTCCACCGACGGGCGCTGGGTCGCGAGGATCAGGTGGATGCCGGCGGCACGGGCCTTCTGCGCGATACGGGCGATCAGCTCTTCGACCTTTTTGCCGACGATCATCATCATGTCGGCGAACTCGTCGACTACCACTACGATGGTCGGCAGGTGCTCGAGCAGCGGTGCTTCGTCGTGCATGTTCTCGCGCTTGTACAGCGGATCGGCGAGCGGCGTTCCGGCCTCCTCGGCTTCCTTCACCTTGCGGTTGAAGCCGGCCAGGTTGCGCACACCCATCTTCGACATCAGCTTGTAGCGCCGCTCCATCTCGGCAACGCTCCAGCGCAGCGCGTTGGCCGCCTCCTTCATGTCGGTGACCACCGGGCACAGCAAATGCGGGATGCCTTCGTAGATCGAAAGTTCGAGCATCTTCGGGTCGATCATGATCAGCCGCGCATCCTTCGGACCGGACTTGAACAGGATCGACAGGATCATCGCGTTGACGCCCACCGACTTGCCGGAGCCGGTGGTGCCGGCGACCAGCAGGTGCGGCATCTTCGCCAGGTCGGTGATAATCGGTTTGCCGCCGATGTCGTGGCCCAAGGCCAGGGTGACCGGCGATTTGGCGTCATCGTACTCGACGGACTCGAGCACTTCGGAGAAGCGCACGATCTGCCGGTCCTCGTTGGGAATCTCGATGCCGACGGTGGTCTTGCCCGGAATGACCTCGACCACCCGCACGCTGATCACCGCCAGCGAACGCGCCAGGTCCTTGGCCAGGTTGGAAATGCGGCTCACCTTGACACCTATGCCGGGCTGAATCTCGAAGCGGGTGATCACAGGGCCCGGATGCACGGACTCGACGATCACTTCGACGCCAAATTCCTTGAGCTTGATTTCCAGCAGCCGCGACATGGCTTCGAGGGATTCCGGCGAGAAGCTCTTCTGCTTCTTCTCGGCGCGGTCGAGGATCGAAATGGGGGGCAGTGAACCTTCAATGGCGCTGTCGACGAACAGCGGCGCCTGCTTTTCCTTGAGCACGCGCTTGCTCGGCTCGGCGGCTTTGGCCGGGGCCGGCGGCGTAATCACCGGAGGCTGGCGCTTCTCGCGCTCGCTCATGTGTTTGGTCAGCGCTTCCTCGCGCTCGATCAGGCGCTCCTTGACCTTGGCCTGCTCGCGACGATCGGGCACCGACGGCGCGGCGACGGTGTTGACCCGGTCGTCCACCTCGCGCAGTTGCGCGACCAACTGCTTGCGATTGGTGCGCGCGCTCCACCAGCGGTTCATGCCGCTCTGGATCAGCTCGATCAGGTCGAGGGTGATCTTGCCGGTGATGTCCATCACGCGGAACCAGGACAGATCGGCGAACACGGTGAGGCCGAAAAGGAAAAGCGCCAGGAACAGCAGCGTGCTGCCCTGCACGTTCAGCGCGGCGACAGCCAGTTGACCCAGGCTCTCGCCAAGCGCACCGCCCGCCGATGCGGGCATGCTGTTGGCCGAATGGAAGTGGATATAGGCCAGCGCAGCGCCGGAGAGAATCAGGAACACCAGGCCGATCAGCCGCCAGGAAAACAGCCAGCCGTTCCACTGCCAGGGCTGATGGCGATTACGGAACACCTGCCAGGTCTTCACCGCCAGCAGCAGCGGGAACAGGTAGGCGAAATAGCCGAGGGCCATGAACAGGATGTCGGCGAACCAGGCACCGGCGCGGCCGGCGGCATTCTGCACCTGTTCCACGCGGCTGGTGTGCGACCAGCCCGGATCGTTCTGGTCGTAGGTGAGCAGCGCCATCCACAGGTACAGGCAGAGCGCACCCAGGGCGATCAGCGCGCCCTCCTTCAGGCGATAGTTCAATTGCTGGCGCCAGGGAGGGGTTTGGAGGGTAGAACTGGAATTCTTCAAAACGCGTCTTTCCTACGCTCGGGGCGCGCCAACTAACGATGACGGCGAAAATGCGGTCCATTGTACGGCTTTGCCAACGCGCTGCCCACGCCGGCCGCCCGGACACGGTGCCGGCAAACCGCTGCTCCCCGCTCGCCCATTCTTCGGTGTAGCATAATCGGCATTCCCTTTCGTGCTGCCCCAATTGGAGCACGCATTCTCTTTTGTGACAAAGGCTTATGGAGTCTTTTTATGGGTGAAGTCAAGCATTCGCGGCTGATCGTTCTGGGCTCCGGGCCCGCCGGCTACACCGCTGCGGTATACGCTGCCCGGGCCAATCTGAAGCCGCTGGTGATCACCGGAATCCAGCCCGGCGGACAGCTCACCACGACCACCGAAGTCGACAACTGGCCCGGCGACGTCGAAGGCCTGACCGGCCCAGCACTGATGGAGCGCATGCAGAAGCATGCCGAGCGCTTCGACACCGAGATCGTCTACGACCATATCCATACCGCCGAGTTGCAGCAGCGCCCGTTCACCCTCAAGGGCGACAACGCCACCTACACCTGCGACGCGCTGATCATCTCCACTGGCGCCTCGGCCCAGTACCTTGGTTTGCCGTCCGAAGACGCCTTCGCCGGTCGCGGCGTATCCGCCTGCGCCACCTGCGACGGCTTCTTCTACCGCAACCAGGTTGTCTGCGTGGTAGGTGGCGGCAACACCGCCGTCGAGGAGGCGCTTTACCTGTCGAATATCGCCAAGGAAGTTCACCTGATTCACCGCCGCGACAAACTGCGCTCGGAGAAGATCCTGCAGGACAAGCTGTTCGACAAGGTCGCCAACGGCAACGTGCGCCTGCACTGGAATCACTCGCTGGACGAGGTTCTCGGCGATGCCAGCGGCGTCACCGGCGTACGCCTGAAAGACACCCTCTCCGGTGCGACCAAGGAGCTGCCGCTGGCCGGCGTGTTCATCGCCATCGGCCACAAACCGAACACCGAGCTGTTCCAGGGCCAACTGGAAATGCGCGACGGTTATCTGATCGTGCGTGGAGGCGGTGAAGGCAACTCCACCGCTACCAGCATCGAGGGTGTGTTCGCCGCCGGCGACGTGGCCGACCACGTCTATCGCCAGGCGATCACTTCGGCGGGGGCCGGCTGCATGGCCGCGCTGGACGCCGAAAAATTCCTCGACGATATCTGAGTGAGCGGGCAGGTTTGCAGCCTGCCCATCGCCCTCCCCTGCCATGCTGACCTGGCTCTCCCGCGACTCGCTGGAATTCCCCCCGCTGAACAAGGCCATGCGCGAGCCCAACGGCCTGCTTGCGGCTGGCGGCGGCCTCAGCGCCGAACGCCTAATCCAGGCCTATCGGCACGGCTGCTTCCCCTGGTTCCAGGACGGACAGCCGGTGCTCTGGTGGTCGCCCGACCCGCGTACTGTCCTGCCACCCGCAGAGGTGCACGTCTCCCGTAGCCTGGCCAAGGTTCTGCGCCAACAACGCTACCGCGTCAGCTTCGACCAGGATTTCGTCGGGGTTCTGCAGGGTTGCGCCGGGCCGCGCGCCTACAGCGACGGCACCTGGATCACCGAGCCGATGCAGCAGGCCTACCTGCGCCTGCACGAACTGGGCTACGCGCACTCGGTGGAAGTCTGGCTCGGCGGCGAGCTGGTTGGCGGCCTCTACGGCCTGGCGATGGGGCAGCTGTTCTTCGGTGAATCCATGTTCAGCCGCGCCGACAATGCTTCCAAGGTCGGCTTCGTCACGCTAGTCGAGCGGCTCAAAAACTGGGGTTTCGTGCTGATCGACTGCCAGATGCCGACCCAGCACCTGCAGAGTTTCGGCGCCCGCTCGATTCCCCGCGCCGAGTTCGCCGAGTGGCTGGAACGCCATCTGGATAAGCCGACGACCGCCGACTGGCTCGTCTAGGCGATCCCGGCAGCCTGGCTTACACTGGGATCAGGCCCACCCGAGAGTCGACGATGACAGAGCTGGCTCGCCTGAAGTTCTACGCCACGCAGCCACATCCATGCAGCTATCTGCCCGGCGAGCAGGCCACCACCCTGTTCCTCGATCCCAGCCAGCCCATGGATGCGCAGGTGTATGCCGGACTTTCGGAGATGGGCTTCAGGCGTAGCGGCGATCACCTGTATCGACCGCATTGCCAGCGCTGCTCGGCCTGCGTGCCGGCGCGCATTCCCGCTGACCAGTTCAAACCCAATCGCCAGCAGAAACGCATCCTCAAGCGAAATGCCGACCTGTGCGTCCTGCCGGTGCGCCCCAAATCCAGCGAAGAGTACTACGCGCTCTACGCACGCTACATCGAACAGCGCCACGCCGATGGCGACATGTATCCGCCGAGCCGCGACCAGTTCAGCACCTTTCTCGTCCGTGACCTGAATTTCGCGCGCTTCTACGAGTTTCGCCTCGGCGAGCGACTGCTGGCGATCGCGGTCACGGACCTGCTTCCCAATGGCCTTTCGGCGGTCTACACCTTCTACGACCCCGACGAGGAGCGCCGCAGCCTCGGCCGCTACGCCATCCTCTGGCAGATTGGCGAGACCGCACGTCTCGGCCTTCACGCGGTCTACCTCGGCTACTGGATCAAGAATTGTCGAAAGATGAATTACAAGACCCAGTACCGGCCGATAGAGCTGTTCGTCAACCAGCGCTGGGTCGCCCTGACCTGAATCGCTTGGCGACAAGACACATTTTCGGGCACAATGCACGCCGCTTTTGCCAGGCGCCGTTTGCGTCCGGCTACCTATAGAACACCGAGGGCTTTACTGAATGTCGAAAGAAGACAGCTTCGAAATGGAAGGCACTGTCGTCGACACCCTGCCCAACACCATGTTCCGAGTGGAGTTGGAAAACGGGCACGTCGTTACCGCGCACATCTCCGGAAAGATGCGCAAGAACTACATCCGCATTCTCACTGGCGACAAGGTCCGCGTTGAATTGACGCCCTACGACCTGAGCAAGGGCCGCATCACCTACCGCGCCCGCTGAAGTCTTCGCGTCAAAAGAAACGCCCGGTCTAGCCGGGCGTTTTCGTTGCTGCAGGACTTGGAAGCAGCTAGGCCACTTCCGCCGTGGTTTCGAAGTCAAAGGCCAGCTCGCCCGCCTCGACGTCGATATGCACGATCCCGCCATGTTCCGCCAGTTCGCCGAACAGGATTTCCTCGGCCAGCGGCCGCTTGATCTTGTCCTGAATCAGGCGCGCCATCGGTCGAGCCCCCATCTGCGCATCGTAGCCACGTTCCGCCAGCCAGCCGCGGGCGGCATCGCTGACTTCGAGTTGCACACGCTTGTCTTCGAGTTGCGCCTGCAGTTCGGTGAGGAACTTGTCGACGATGCTCTTGATCACTTCGGTGCTCAGGCGGCCGAACTGGATGATGGTATCCAGGCGGTTGCGGAACTCCGGCGTGAAGCTCTTCTTGATGACTTCCATGGCATCGGAAGAGTGATCCTGATGGGTGAAGCCGATCGAAGCACGCGATGCCGTTTCCGCACCGGCGTTGGTGGTCATGATCAGGATGACATTGCGGAAGTCCGCCTTGCGGCCATTGTTATCAGTCAGCGTACCGTGGTCCATCACTTGCAGCAGCAGGTTAAAGACCTCAGGGTGTGCCTTCTCGATCTCGTCGAGCAGCAGTACGCAATGTGGCTGCTTGGTGATCGCTTCGGTCAGCAGACCACCCTGATCGAAGCCAACGTACCCCGGAGGCGCACCGATCAGCCGCGAAACGGTATGCCGCTCCATGTACTCGGACATGTCGAAGCGCACCAGCTCGATGCCCATGGCTTTCGCTAGTTGCCGCGCCGCCTCGGTCTTGCCTACACCGGTCGGGCCGGCGAAGAGGAACGAGCCTACCGGCTTGTCCGGCGCCTTCAGGCCAGCACGGGATAGCTTGATCGCCGTGGACAGCGAATCGATGGCCGCGTCCTGACCGAACACAGTGAGCTTGAGGTCGCGCTCCAAGTTGCGCAGCAGCTCCTTGTCGTCGCTGGAGACGTGCTTTGGAGGAATGCGCGCAATCTTGGCGACGATGTCTTCCACCTGCGCCACCTCGATACGCGCCACGCGACGTTCCTCCGGCTGCAGGCGCTGATAGGCGCCCGCCTCGTCGATCACGTCGATGGCCTTGTCGGGCATGTGGCGATCATTAATATAGCGCGAAGCGAGTTCGGCGGCGGCACGCAGGGCCTCGTCGCTGTACTCGATATGGTGATGTTGCTCGAAACGTGCCTTCAGGCCGCGCAGAATCCCGATGGTGTCTTCCACCGAAGGCTCGACCACATCGACTTTCTGGAAGCGCCGAGCAAGCGCGCGATCCTTCTCGAAGATGCCGCGGAATTCCTGGAAGGTGGTCGAGCCGATGCAGCGGATTTCTCCAGACGAGAGCAGCGGCTTGAGCAGATTCGACGCATCCATCACGCCGCCCGATGCGGCCCCGGCACCGATGATGGTGTGGATCTCATCGATGAACAGGATCGCATGGGGACGTTTGCGCAACTCGTTGAGCAGCGCCTTGAAACGCTTCTCGAAGTCTCCGCGGTACTTGGTGCCGGCGAGCAAGGCACCCAGATCGAGGGAGAAGACGATGCTGTCCGCCAGAAGATCGGGGACCTGGCCATCGACGATGCGCTTGGCCAGACCCTCGGCGATCGCCGTCTTGCCGACACCAGCCTCACCGACCAGCAGCGGATTGTTCTTGCGCCGACGGGCGAGGATCTGCGCGACGCGCTCGACTTCGCTTTCGCGCCCAACCAGCGGGTCGATGCGGCCCTGGCGGGCGAGTTCGTTCAGGTTGCTGGCGTAAGCCTCCAGCGGATGATTGGTGGAGACGGCTTCGCCGCCCTCGTCATCGTTGATTTCCTGCTCGCCGTCACCCTGGTCACCCTGCCCCGGCACCTTGGAGATGCCATGGGCGATGAAGTTGACCACGTCGATGCGCGCGACGCTCTGCTGCTTGAGCAGGAAGACCGCCTGGCTTTCCTGTTCGCTGAAGATCGCCACCAACACGTTGGCTCCGGTGACTTCGCGCTTGCCAGAGCTCTGCACGTGGAATACGGCGCGCTGCAGGACGCGCTGAAACCCGAGCGTGGGCTGGGTTTCGCGTTCTTCGTCGTGTTGCGGAATGAGCGGAGTGGTTGAGTCGATGAATTCCTGCAGCTCGTGCCGGAGTTTATCGAGGCTGGCGCCGCAGGCACGCAATACGGTGGCTGCAGCTTCATTGTCCAACAGGGCCAGGAGCAGGTGTTCCACGGTCATGAATTCATGACGCTTGGAGCGGGCTTCCTTGAAGGCCAGATTGAGGGTGACTTCGAGTTCGCGGTTCAACATAGCTTCACCTCATACCCAAGTGGCCGGCGTCTAACCGTCCTTCTCGATTTCACAGAGTAGCGGATGATGGCTTTCCCTCGCGTACTGATTGACCTGTTCAGCCTTGGTTTCAGCAATATCCCGGGTGAACACTCCGCATACTGCACGCCCTTCTGTGTGGACGGCCAGCATGATTTTGGTCGACAGCTCTCGGTTCAGGTTGAAAAACACCTCCAGCACTTCGACAACGAAATCCATCGGCGTGTAGTCATCGTTATACATGACCACTTTATACAGCGGAGGTGCCTGCAATTTTGGTTTGGCTTCCTGCACAGCGAGCCCGGACGCTTCGTCCTCCCACTTGTCCGGACCATCCTGATTGAATGTTAGTCGAATCTGGCTGCTTGCAAACATACGGAAATAAAGGCTCGCACATGGTTGGAGCAGGGGCTGCAGGGCAAATATGACAGGCTTCTCAACCGTCCGCCGCATAGCCTTGACTAACGGCGAAACGGTGTTACAAACAATGAATGCCCAGTTGGGTATTGGGAGCCCACGCGAGTGCTTTTTTGCGTGGAGTCGTCGTGGATGATACTCCAGAGATGGAGTCCTTTGCAGAGGGATGTCAGCATGCTCAGCGGTAAGGTCAAGTGGTTCAACAACGCCAAAGGCTATGGATTCGTTCTGGCCGACGGTCGAGATGAGGACCTGTTCGCTCATTACTCGGCCATTCAGATGGACGGTTATAAAACCCTCAAGGCTGGACAACCTGTGAGTTTCGACATCATTCAAGGGCCCAAGGGGCTGCATGCGGTGAACATTCGCCCTGTGTTGAGCAATGCCGAAAACCTGACGCCGGCGGTAAATCTGCAGGGCCAGGCCGCCGAAGCCTGACTCTCGGATAGCGTGCACAAAAAGGCCGATCAGTGATCGGCCTTTTCTTTTGCCGCTTCGTTTACATATGTGCGATCAGCGCGTCGCCGAACTCGGAGCAGGACAGCAACTTGGCGCCGTCCATCAGGCGCTCGAAGTCGTAGGTGACCGTCTTGGCCGAGATCGCACCGTTGGTGCCCTTGATGATCAGGTCCGCCGCCTCGGTCCAGCCCATGTGGCGAAGCATCATTTCGGCGGAAAGGATCACCGAGCCCGGATTGACCTTATCCTGCCCAGCGTACTTCGGCGCGGTGCCATGGGTGGCCTCGAACATGGCGATGGTGTCCGACAGGTTGGCTCCCGGCGCGATACCGATGCCGCCGACTTCCGCCGCGAGGGCGTCGGAAAGGTAGTCACCGTTCAGGTTCAGCGTGGCGATGACGTCGTACTCGGCCGGGCGCAGGAGAATCTGCTGGAGCATGGCATCGGCAATGGCGTCTTTCACCACGACATTCCTGCCGGTGCGCGGGTTCTTGAACTGCATCCAGGGGCCGCCGTCGAGCAGTTCGGCGCCGAATTCGTTCTTGGCGATCTCGTAGCCCCAGTCCTTGAAGGCACCTTCGGTGAACTTCATGATGTTGCCCTTGTGGACGATGGTCAGCGACTCGCGATCGTTGTCCACGACGTACTGCAACGCCTTGCGCACCAGACGCTGCGTGCCCTCCTTCGAGACCGGCTTGATGCCGATGCCGCAATCCTGGTCGAAACGGATCTTGGTGACGCCCATTTCTTCCTTGAGGAACTTGATGACCTTGTTCGCCTCGGGCGATCCGGCCTTCCACTCGATGCCGGCATAGATGTCTTCGGAGTTCTCGCGAAAGATCGTCATGTCGACGTCGCCGGGCTTCTTCACCGGGCTGGGAACGCCCTCGAACCAGCGCACCGGGCGCAGGCAGACATAGAGGTCGAGTTCCTGACGCAGCGCGACGTTGAGCGAGCGGATGCCGCCGCCGACGGGGGTGGTCAGCGGCCCCTTGATTGAGACGACGAAGTCGCGCACCGCTTCGAGGGTTTCCTTGGGCAACCAGGTGTCCTGATCGTAGACCTGAGTGGCCTTCTCGCCGGCGTAGACCTCCATCCAGGAAATCTTGCGCTCGCCGCCGTAGGCTTTCTCGACGGCGGCGTCGACGACCTTGATCATCACCGGGCTGATATCGATACCGATGCCGTCGCCTTCGATGAAAGGGATGATCGGATTGTTCGGCACATTCAGGGTGTTATCGGCGTTGACGGTGATTTTCACACCATCGGCAGGCACCTGAATCTTTTGATATCCCATGCTGTACTCCACGTGTGGTTAACCTCGGGCAGGTGTTGAGCGTAGTCCACCTGCGTTGGGCCGGGCTGTATTCCTTAGTCTAATCATCGGCAACCAGCAAACTCTCGACGAATAACACGGTGGTATACTGCGCCGCGTGACTAAAGGGTCATCGGGAGTCGAGGTGTCTGGAACAGGCCTTCACCCCCGTAACGGTCGGACCGCAGACAAGATCCGACCGCACAAACGCTCTACCTGGTGCCACCAACATCACCTGCGGCAAATTCTCGAATTTCGACTCTGACCTGAGCGAAAGCGTCTACCCGTCGCGCCTCGAGATCCTGTGCACGCCCAGCAAAGAGAGAGTTCTCGCCAATGCCCACCCGTTCGAAGATTACCTACACCGTCACCGACGAAGCCCCCGCCCTCGCTACCTATTCGCTTCTGCCCATCGTCAAGGCCTTCGCGGCCTCCGCCGATATAGACGTCGAAACCCGCGACATCTCTCTGGCCGGGCGCATCATTGCAAGCTTCGCTGACCAACTCGACAGCAGCCTGCCGGTAGAAGACGAGCTCGCCCAACTGGCGGTTCTGGCCACTTCGCCCGACGCCAACATCATCAAGCTGCCGAACATCAGCGCCTCCGTGCCGCAACTCAAAGGCGCGATCGCCGAGCTGCAGGCACAAGGCTTCGCCGTTCCAGACTTCCCCGAAGATCCGCAAACCGACGCGGAAAAAGATGCCCGCGCGCGCTACAGCAAGGTGCTCGGCAGCGCGGTGAACCCGGTGCTGCGCGAAGGCAACTCCGACCGTCGCGCCCCGGCCGCAGTCAAGGCCTACGCACGCAAGCATCCGCACTCGATGGGCAAGTGGAGCATGGCTTCGCAGTCCCACGCCGACTACATGCGTGGCGGCGACTTCTTCTCCAGCGAGCAGTCATTCACCATGGCCCAGGCCGGTGACGTGCGCATCGAGTTCGTCGGCAAGGACGGCAAGGTGGAAGTCAAGAAGCAGCTGAGCCTGAAGGAAGGCGAAGTCTTCGACGGCATGTTCATGAGCTGCAAGAAACTGCGCGCCTTCTTCGAGAAGACCCTGCAGGACTGCAAGGAAACCGGCGTCATGTGGTCCCTGCACGTCAAGGCCACCATGATGAAGGTGTCCCACCCGATCGTCTTCGGTCACGCCGTCAGCGTGTACTACAAGGACGTCTTCGAGAAGCACGGCGCGCTCTTCGAGGAGCTGGGCGTGAACCCGAACAACGGCCTGTCCAGCGTCTACGACAAGATCAAGTCGCTGCCGGCTTCCCAGCAGGAAGAGATCCTCCACGACATCCACGAGGTTTACAGCCACCGCCCGGAAATGGCGATGGTCGACTCGGTCAAGGGCATCACCAACCTGCACATCCCGAGCGACGTCATCGTCGACGCCTCGATGCCGGCGATGATCCGCAACTCCGGCCAGATGTGGGGCCGCGACGGCAAGCAGAAAGACACCAAGGCGGTGATGCCGGAAAGCACCTACGCGCGCATCTACCAAGAGATGATCAACTTCTGCAAAACCAACGGCGCGTTCGATCCGACCACCATGGGCTCGGTACCGAATGTCGGCCTGATGGCGCAGAAGGCCGAGGAATACGGCTCCCACGACAAGACCTTCGAAATGAAGGCCGACGGCATCATGCGCGTCGTGCTGGCCGACGGCACCGTGAAGATTCAGCACGAAGTCGAAGCCGGCGACATCTGGCGTGCCTGCCAGACCAAGGACGCCCCGATCCGTGACTGGGTGAAGCTGGCCGTTACCCGCGCCCGCCAATCCGGCACCCCGGCGATCTTCTGGCTGGACCCGGAGCGCGCGCATGACCGTCAACTGAAACTGAAGGTCGACGCCTATCTGCAGGAACACGACCTGAGCGGCCTCGACATCCGCGTGATGGACTACAACGAAGCCATCCGCGTCAGCATGGAGCGCATGATCCGCGGCAAGGACACCATCTCGGTGACCGGCAACGTGCTGCGCGACTACCTGACCGACCTGTTCCCGATCATGGAACTGGGCACTTCGGCGAAGATGCTGTCCATCGTTCCGCTGATGGCGGGCGGCGGCATGTACGAAACCGGCGCCGGCGGCTCGGCACCCAAGCATGTGCAGCAGCTGACCGAGGAAAACCACCTGCGCTGGGATTCGCTCGGCGAGTTCCTGGCCCTGGCGGTGTCCCTCGAGGAAACCGGCATCAAGACTGGCAACCCGAAAGCCAAGCTGCTGGGCACCACCCTCGACACGGCGACCGGCAAGCTGCTCGACAACAACAAGTCGCCCTCGCGCAAGACCGGTGAGCTGGACAACCGCGGCAGCCACTTCTACCTGGCGCTGTACTGGGCGGAAGCCCTGGCCGCACAGAGCGAAGATGCCTCGCTGCGCGAGCATTTCAGCAAGCTGGCCAGCACCCTGGCCGAACAGGAAGCGACCATCGTCGCCGAGCTGAACGGGGTCCAGGGTTCGCCGGTGGACATCGGCGGCTACTACCGCTCCGATGCCGAGCTGACCAGCAAGGTCATGCGCCCGAGCAAAACCTTCAACGCTGCGATCGATGCCCTGATCCAGGGCTGATACGAAGGCTCGTTCGTACTTACAGACCCCCGGCCATGTGCCGGGGGTTCTGTTTCCGGCGATCGCATCGCCAGAACCGTCAGACAGAGGACATTCCCTATGGATTGGAATCCGCACATCACCGTCGCCACCGTTGTCGAAGACCAGGGGCGCTTCCTGCTGGTGGAGGAGTTCGAGGGCGAAAAAGCCGTCTTCAACCAGCCCGCCGGGCATTTGGAAGCCAACGAAAGCCTGCTCCAGGCCGCGCTGCGCGAAACCCTCGAGGAAACCGGCTGGGAGGTCGAGCTGACCGCCGTCACCGGCATCTACCTGTACACCGCGCCGAGCAACGGCGTGACCTACCAGCGCGTCTGCTTCGCCGCGCGGCCGCTACGCCACCTGCCGGATTCGCCGCTGGATCACGGCATCATCGGCCCGCGCTGGATGACCCGCGACGAGCTCGCCGCCGCCCCCGGGCGCTGGCGCAGCGAGCTGGTAGTGCGCTGCATCGACGACTACCTCGCCGGCGAGCGCTTCCCGCTGGCGCTGATCCGCGACGCCGGTTGATCGCCCTGCGACAGTTCGCCTGTTAGAATTCTTCCCTTTTCGTGGCCGCTAAACCCAAACCTATGCACGATCCAGCCCATACACGCGTCATCGTCGGCATGTCCGGCGGCGTGGACTCCTCGGTTTCCGCCCTCCTCCTGCTCAAGCAGGGCTACCAGGTGGAAGGTCTGTTCATGAAGAACTGGGAGGAGGACGACGGCACCGAGTACTGCACTGCGCGCGAAGACCTTGCCGACGCCCAGGCCGTGTGCGACCGGATCGGCATCAAGCTGCACACCGCGAATTTTGCCGCCGAATACTGGGACAACGTCTTCGAGCACTTCCTCGCCGAGTACAAGGCCGGGCGCACGCCGAACCCGGACATCCTGTGCAACCGCGAGATCAAGTTCAAAGCCTTCCTCGACTACGCGCTGATGCTCGGTGCCGACCTGATCGCCACCGGCCATTACGTGCGCCGCCGCGATGTCGACGGGCAGACCCAGTTGCTCAAGGGCCTCGACCCGAACAAGGACCAGAGCTACTTCCTCCACGCCGTTGGCGGCGAGCAGCTCGCTCGCACGCTGTTCCCGGTGGGAGAGCTGGAAAAGGCCGAGGTGCGCGCGATCGCCGAAATGCACGGTTTGGCGACGGCGAAGAAGAAGGATTCCACCGGCATCTGCTTCATCGGCGAGCGGCGCTTCTCCGACTTCCTCAAGCAGTACCTGCCGGCGCAGCCGGGCGAAATCCAGACCACCAGTGGCGAGGTCATCGGCAGGCACGCGGGGCTCATGTACCACACCATCGGGCAGCGCCAGGGGCTGGGTATCGGCGGCCTGAAGGATGCCGGCGACGAGCCCTGGTACGTGCTAGCCAAGGACCTGGAGCGCAACGTGCTGATCGTCGGCCAGGGCAACGAACACCCACTGCTGTTTTCCGGCGCGCTGCTCGCCAGCGAGATCTTCTGGGTCAACCCGGTCGATCTCGGCGCTGCGCCGCGCTCACTGACCGCCAAGGTCCGCTATCGCCAGTCGGATCAGGCCTGCACGCTGGAACGCACGTCCGACGGCTACCGCGCCGTTTTCGAAGAGCCCCAGCGCGCCGTGACGCCGGGGCAATCGGTGGTGTTCTACGACGGCGAAATCTGCCTCGGCGGCGGCGTCATCGAAATCGCCGAACCCTGCAGCAAGGAAAGCGCATGACGCCGATACAGGAACAACTGGTCGCCCTCGGGGCGGTGTTCAGCGCCGCCGCCCTCGCCGACCGGATCGCCCGGACCGGCCAGGTCAACGAAGGCGCCCTTGGCTGCCTGCTCGGCAGCCTGCTGGTGCGCGATCCGCAGAGCACACTGGACGTCTACGGCGGCGACGATCTCAACCTGCGCGACGGCTATCGTGCCCTTGCCAGCGCCCTGGAGCGCGACCCCAACAGCCTGCAGCGCGAGCCGCTGCGCTACTCTCTGGCGCTGCTCGGCCTCGAGCGCAAGCTGGCCAAGCGCGACGACATGCTCGATACCATCGGCACTCGTCTCGACCAAATCCAGCTGCAAGTGCAGCATTTCGGTCTGGTCCACGACAACGTCATCGCCGCCTGCGGCGGGCTCTATCAGGACACCCTGAGCACCTTCCGCCAGCGTATCCAGGTGCACGGCGACATGCGCTT
>DIEE01000167.1:74041-85867 GCA_002418465.1 Pseudomonas sp. UBA5782
GCAAGCTGCTGGCCGAGCTCTACCCGCTGCTGCGCAACTGACCGTCGGGGCACGCGGGCGGCAGGTCGGCCGATTCGTGTATGATATGCGCCCCATTTCCTGCCCCGATCGTCCGAGAACGCCCCATGCAGCTTTCCTCGCTCACCGCGGTTTCCCCCGTCGATGGCCGCTACGCCGGCAAAACCAGCGCCCTGCGCCCGATCTTCAGTGAATACGGCCTGATCCGTTTCCGCGTCCAGGTCGAGGTCCGCTGGCTGCAGCGCCTGGCGGCCCACGCCGGCGTCAGCGAAGTCGCGCCGTTCTCGGTCGAAGCCAACGCGCTGCTCGATCGCCTGGCCGAGGATTTCCANNCGCACCACCAACCACGACGTCAAGGCCGTGGAATACCTGCTCAAGGAGCAGGCGGCGAAGCTGCCCGAGCTGGCCAGGGTCAGCGAATTCATCCACTTCGCCTGCACCAGCGAGGACATCAACAACCTGTCCCATGCGCTGATGCTGCGTGAAGGCCGCGACAGCGTGCTGCTGCCGCTGATGCGCCAGGTCGCCGAATCGATTCGCGAACTGGCAGTGAAGTTCGCCGACGTGCCGATGCTCTCGCGCACCCATGGGCAGCCCGCGTCGCCGACCACTCTTGGCAAGGAACTGGCCAACGTGGTCTACCGCCTGGAGCGGCAGATCGCCCAGGTCGCCTCGGTACCGCTGTTGGGCAAGATCAACGGCGCGGTGGGCAACTACAACGCGCACCTGTCGGCCTACCCGGACATCGACTGGGAATCCAACGCCCGCGAGTTCATCGAGCAGGATCTCGGCCTGCAGTGGAACCCCTACACCACGCAGATCGAGCCGCACGACTACATCGCCGAGCTGTTCGACGCCACCGCGCGCTTCAACACCATCCTCATCGACTTCGATCGCGACATCTGGGGCTACATCTCCCTGGGGTACTTCAAGCAGCGCACGATCGCCGGCGAGATCGGTTCCTCGACCATGCCGCACAAGGTCAATCCGATCGATTTCGAGAACTCCGAAGGCAACCTGGGCATCGCCAACGCGCTGCTCCAGCACTTGGCCAGCAAGCTGCCGGTATCGCGCTGGCAGCGTGACCTGACCGACTCCACCGTACTGCGCAACCTCGGTGTCGGTTTCGCCCACAGCGTCATCGCCTACGAAGCAAGCCTCAAGGGAATCAGCAAGTTGGAGCTCAATGCTCAACGTATTGCCGAGGACCTGGACGCCTGCTGGGAAGTGCTCGCCGAGCCGATCCAGACCGTCATGCGTCGCTACGCCATCGAGAACCCCTACGAGAAACTCAAGGAGCTGACCCGCGGCAAGGGCATCAGCCCCGAGGCGCTGCAGACTTTCATCGACGGACTGGAAATGCCGGAAGGCGCCAAGGCAGAGCTGCGCAAGCTCACTCCGGCCAACTACATCGGCAATGCCGTGGCCCAGGCCAAGCGCATCTGACCCGCCCCACTTTCTGCACGCCCGGCAGTGCCGGGCGTTTTTATTTGCATAGGCAAAACCATGACTTCCGATCTTCCCCTGCAAATCCTCGGCGGCATCAGCGCGCGTGAGTTCCTGCGTGACTACTGGCAGAAGAAACCGCTGCTGATCCGCCAGGCCATCCCCAACTTCGAGAGCCCGCTGTCGCCGGACGAACTGGCCGGCCTGGCGCTGGAGGAGCAGGTCGAGTCGCGGATGGTCATCGAACACGGGGAGCGTCCGTGGGAGCTGCGTCGCGGCCCCTTTGCCGAGGACGCCTTCCAGAATCTGCCCGAGCGCGACTGGACCCTGCTGGTTCAGGCGGTCGACCAGTTCGTCCCGGAAGTCGCCGAGCTGCGCGAGCATTTCCAGTTCCTGCCCAGCTGGCGCATCGACGACGTGATGATCAGCTATGCCGCGCCCGGCGGCGGGGTAGGCCCGCACTTCGACAACTACGACGTGTTCCTCCTGCAGGCCCACGGCCAGCGCCGCTGGAAGATCGGCCAGATGTGCGACAGCGACAGCCCGATGCGTGACCACGCCGACCTGCGCATCCTCGCCGGATTCGACGAGACCGACGACTGGGTCCTGGAGCCCGGCGACATGCTCTACCTGCCGCCGCGCCTGGCGCACTTCGGCACCGCGGTGGATGAGTGCATGACCTATTCCGTGGGCTTCCGCGCGCCCAGCGCCGCCGAAGTGCTGACCCACTTCACCGACTTCCTCGCCCAGTTCCTCCCCGACGAAGACCGCTACAGCGATGCCGGCATCGCCCCGGTCAGCGATCCGCACGAAATCCAGATGGACGCCCTGCATCGACTGAAAGCGCTGCTCGACGAGCACATGGGCGACGAGCGCCTGCTGCTCACCTGGTTCGGCCAGTTCATGACCGAGCCGCGCTACCCGGAGCTGGTCGCTGGCGAAGAACTGGCCGAAAGCGACTTCCTCCAGGCCCTGCAGGACGGCGCCGTGCTGGTACGCAACCCCAGCGCGCGGATGGCCTGGAGCCAGGTCGACATCGGCCTGCTGCTGTTCGCCAGCGGGCAGAGCCGCCTGTTGCCCGAGCACCTGCTGGAACTGCTGAAACTGGTCTGCGCATCGGACGCGTTACATCAGGACAATCTCGGCCAATGGCTTGCCGACGACGACGGGCGTAATCTCCTATGGGAACTGGTCAAACAGGGAAGTCTGGAGTTTGCCGATGAATGACATCCACGTTCGCGTCGCCGACTGGCAGAAGGAAAACGCCGAGCTGCGCCGTATCCGCGAAAGCGTGTTCATCGCCGAACAGGCGGTGCCGCCGGAGCTGGAATGGGATTCGGACGACGCGAGCGCGGTGCATTTCCTCGCCTTCGAGGGTGACTTCCCGATCGGCACCGCACGCCTGCTGCCCGACGGCCACATCGGCCGTGTCTCGGTGCTGCGAGACTGGCGCGGGCTGAAGGTCGGCGATGCCTTGATGCGCGCCGCCCTGGCCGAGGCCGAGCGCCTCGGCCTGATCGAGCAGATGCTCAGCGCCCAGGTCCATGCCACGCCGTTCTACGAGCGACTGGGCTTCGAGATCGTCAGCAGCGAATACCTCGAAGCCGGCATCCCGCACGTTGACATGGTGCGCCACAGCCACTGAGGAATCGCATGAACGACGCACTGGAACTGCCCGAAGAACCGAGCGAATTGCCCGCTATCGAGTTCCAGTCGCCGGGACGTTTCGAGGTGCACAACCCGCTTCCCGAACTGCCCGAGGCGGAACGCTGGGAGCCGGCGCCTTTCCTGCTGAACCAGACCGATGAGCTCCAGGCGTTCCGCAAGGCCGAGGAGGCCCGGCGCCATGCGCTGGCGCTGACCCAGCAGGCACGCCGAAACCTGTGCCTGTATAGCAGCGACCTCGAGCCCTGGCTGTACAACCACAGCAGCATCCAGGAAGCCTGCACGCGCTTCCTCCTCGCCCATCCGAAGAATCGCCTGCGCATCCTCCTGCGCGACTCCAGTCGTGCGGTGAAGGAAGGCCACCGCCTGCTGAACCTCAGCCGTCGATTGTCGAGCAACTTCCAGATACGCAAGCTGCACCCGGACTACCCCGGCGAGGAATGCGCATTCCTCATCGCCGACGATTGCGGTCTGCTGCTACGTCCCGAACTCGACCAGTACGCCGGCCATGTGCGCTACCGCGACCCCGCCCAGGTGCGCCTGCGTCAGGCGCAATTCGACCAGGCGTGGAACACCAGCACCCTCGATCCCGACCTGCGGAGTTTCCTGCTATGACGCCTCGCGCCCTGCTCGCCGCGCTGCTGTTCGCCGTCGCCCTGCCCGCCCAGGCCGCCACCGAGATCATCCAGCTGAACTTCCGCACCGCCGAGGACGTCCTGCCGACCGCGCGCTCGGTGCTCGGCCAGGAGGGCAAGGTCAGCGCCTACGGCAATCAGCTAATCGTGAATGCGCCCCCGGAACGGATTCAGGAGCTGCGCGGGCTGCTCGGGCAGCTGGACACCCAGCCGCGTCGCCTGTTGATCAGCGTCGACACCCAGGAAGCCAGCTCGCGCGATGACCGCGGCTATCGCGTGGATGGTTCGGTGAGTGCCGGCGGCATTTCGGCCGAGAGCGGCCGCGGCGAAGTGAATGGCCGCGACCAGGTGCGCATCATCCGTCACAGCACGGAAAGCCGCGGCGACGGCGTGCAGCAGGTGCAGGCGACCGAGGGCTACCCGGCGCTGATCCAGGTCGGCCAGAGCGTGCCGCTGACCACCACGAGCAGTGGCCCCTACGGCCAGGTGTATCAGGACACCCAGTACCGCAACGTCACCCAGGGCTTCTACGTCACCGCCAGCCTCACCGGCGACACCGTGCACCTGAGCATCAGCGCCAACAACGATCGCCTGTCGGAGCGCCAACCCGGAGCGATCGACATCCGCAGTACCGACACGCGCATCAGCGGACGCCTCGGCGAATGGATGCCACTGGGTGGCGCAAGCCAGGGCAGCCAGGCCGACCCGCGCGGCTTCGTACAGCGTTATTCGACCCAGGGCCAGGACGACATGACCCTGCGCGTGAAGGTCGAAGCCCTCGACTGAAGAGTCATTTTCAGCCCCATCAGACTTTTGTAGTAGCCTTAAAAAAACACTACAAAATCGTTTGACGAACGTTTTTGCCAGGGGCATGATGGCCTCGCTCCCGCTAACCAGGGGTCTCGAAAGAGGTCTCCGGGGCGTGCTCAGACCAACCAGTCGAGCCGCTCCGTGTCTGCGCCGCCCACAAGGCAGTTTGACGAGGTTGCGACTGGAACGAAGTCGTCCTGAGGGACGGGGAAGCGCTTGGCGTTACAACGAGATGGACAGAATGCCTCTGTCGGCGAGCCGCCCTGTCGGTTCGAACAAACCGGCCAGAATGCAGCTCGGCCTCGCTCGTTCTCCCCCTCCTCCAGCAGCAACCTCGCCCTAGTCGATCCCTCGACGCAGTAGCCCGAGCACCCGAACCCATTGACTTCAGCACACAGGTTTCGAGTGGCAGCGCGCCGCGCTCAACCATTCTCTACTTCGAAAGGATCGACCATGTCCGCTTATCAAAACGACATCAAGGCCGTTGCCGCTCTCAAAGAACAGGCCGGCAGCAGCTGGAGCGCCATCAACCCCGAATTCGTCGCTCGCATGCGCACCCAGAACCGCTTCAAGACCGGTCTGGACATCGCCAAGTACACCGCCGCGATCATGCGCAAGGACATGGAAGAGTACGATGCCGACTCCTCCGTCTACACGCAGTCGCTGGGCTGCTGGCATGGCTTCATCGGTCAGCAGAAGCTGATTTCGATCAAGAAGCACCTGAAGACCACCAACAAGCGCTATCTCTACCTTTCCGGCTGGATGGTCGCCGCGCTGCGTTCCGATTTCGGCCCGCTGCCTGACCAGTCGATGCATGAGAAAACCTCGGTAGCCGCGCTGATCGAAGAGCTCTACACTTTCCTGCGCCAGGCTGATGCCCGCGAACTGGATCTGCTGTTTACCGCGCTGGACGCCGCCCGCGCCGCCGATGACAACGCCAAGGCCAGTGAAATCCAGTCGCAGATCGACAACTACGAAACCCACGTGGTGCCGATCATCGCCGACATCGATGCCGGCTTCGGCAACCCGGAAGCCACCTACCTGCTGGCCAAGAAGATGATCGAAGCGGGTGCCTGCTGCATCCAGATCGAGAACCAGGTTTCGGACGAGAAACAGTGCGGCCACCAGGACGGCAAAGTGACCGTTCCCCATGCCGACTTCCTCGCCAAGATCAACGCGGTTCGCTACGCCTTCCTCGAGCTGGGCGTCGACGACGGTGTCATCGTTGCGCGGACCGACTCGCTGGGTGCCGGCCTGACCAAGCAGATCGCCGTGACCAACGAGCCGGGCGACCTGGGCGACCAGTACAACGCCTTCCTCGACTGCGAGGAAATCAGCGCGGCCGAACTGGGCAATGGCGATGTGGTGATCAAGCGCGAAGGCAAACTGCTGCGTCCCAAGCGCCTGCCGAGCAACCTATTCCAGTTCCGCAAGGGCACTGGTGAAGACCGTTGCGTGCTGGACTGCATCACCTCGCTGCAGAACGGCGCCGACCTGCTGTGGATCGAAACCGAAAAGCCGCACGTTGGCCAGATCGCCGCAATGGTCAACCGCATCCGCGAAGTGATCCCCAACGCCAAGCTGGTCTACAACAACAGCCCGTCGTTCAACTGGACACTGAACTTCCGTCAGCAGGTCTTCGACACCTTCGTCGCCGAAGGCAAAGATGTATCCGCCTATGATCGCACCAAGCTGATGAGCGTCGACTACGACGAAACCGAGCTGGCGCAGATCGCCGACGAGAAGATCCGCACCTTCCAGCGCGATGGCGCCGCCGAGGCCGGTATCTTCCACCACCTGATCACCCTTCCGACTTACCACACCGCCGCGCTGTCCACCGACAACCTGGCCAAGGGGTACTTCGCCGATCAGGGCATGCTGGCCTACGTCAAAGGCGTTCAGCGCCAGGAGATTCGCCAGGGCATCGCCTGTGTGAAGCACCAGAACATGGCCGGTTCCGACATGGGCGACGCCCACAAGGAATACTTCGCCGGCGAAGCCGCGCTGAAAGCAGGTGGAAAGGACAACACGATGAATCAGTTCCATTGATCCACGTTTGACCCGCCGTAAATAAAAACGCCCCAGGCTTCAATCTGGGGCGTTTTTTTTATGCCATTTTGGTAGCACTGCGGCATAATGCCCCACAATAGCAAGCCCATGCAGGCCGTCCGGTCTACCAGCCTTTTAAATAAGAATACTTATCAAAAAGTCACAACAGAACAGATTGTTCGATATTTAATTCCGAGAAAAATTTACTTGGGCCCGGACAAACGCATAAAATCCCGCTCCAAGTCAGAAGACTGAACCTGGTCCAATAATTCAAAAGCCGTCCCAACGAGGAGTCCGGCATGCCTGATGCAGTTTCTACGATGCCTCATAACTGGGCATTCGCGATTTTCTTCCTCGGTGTCTTCGGTCTCTGCGCCTTCATGCTCGGCGTCTCAAGCCTTCTGGGCAGCAAAGCTTTCGGTCACAGCAAGAACGAGCCCTTCGAAGCGGGCGTCGTTCCCACCGGCAATGCGCGCCTGCGCCTGTCGGCAAAATTCTATCTGGTCGCGATGCTCTTCGTGATCTTCGACGTTGAAGCCCTCTTTCTCTTCGCCTGGTCGGTGTCCGTTCGCGAAAGCGGCTGGGCCGGCCTCATAGAAGCTACCGTTTTCATAGCAATTCTGTTGGCAGGTCTTGTCTACCTTTGGCGGATCGGTGCGCTCGATTGGGCTCCCGAAGGCCGTCGCAAGCGGCAGGCGAAGCTAAAACAATGAGGCTTTGGCGATGCAATACAAACTTACTCGGATCGATCCGGATGCGGTCAATGACCAGTATCCAATCGGCCAGCGGGAGACCGTAACCGACCCTGTCGAAGACCAGGTTCATCGCAACATCTACATGGGCAAGCTGGAAGACGTGCTGAATGGCGCGGTCAACTGGGGGCGTAAGAACTCCCTGTGGCCGTACAACTTCGGTCTGTCCTGCTGCTATGTGGAGATGACCACGGCCTTCACTGCCCCCCATGACATCGCCCGATTCGGCGCTGAAGTGATCCGTGCATCACCGCGCCAGGCCGACTTCATGGTCATTGCCGGTACCTGCTTCATCAAGATGGCGCCCGTCATCCAGCGCCTCTATGAGCAGATGCTCGAGCCCAAGTGGGTCATCTCCATGGGTTCCTGCGCCAATTCCGGCGGTATGTACGATATCTACTCGGTCGTTCAAGGGGTGGACAAGTTCCTGCCCGTCGACGTCTACATACCCGGCTGCCCGCCCCGTCCCGAAGCGTTCCTGCAAGGCTTGATGCTGCTGCAGGAATCCATCGGCAAGGAGCGCCGCCCGTTGTCCTGGGTCGTTGGCGATCAAGGCGTTTACCGCGCCGAGATGCCTTCGCAGAAGGAACAGCGCCGCGAACAGCGTATCCAGGTCACCAACCTGCGCAGCCCCGACGACGTGTGAGCCCGCGCTTTCCTGCGAAAGCGCACCTTCATACCTGACGTTGACCGATAGCGATCGAGACCATGACTGCAGACAGCGCTCTGTACATCCCGCCTTACAAGGCTGACGACCAAGATATCGTCGTCGAACTGAATGCGCGCTTCGGCGCCGAAACCTTCACCGTGCAGTCCACGCGCACCGGCATGCCGGTCCTCTGGGTGGCGCGCGAACGGCTGATCGACGTACTGACTTTCCTGCGCCAAGTGAGCAAGCCGTACGTGATGCTGTACGACCTGCACGGCATGGATGAACGCCTGCGCACCCATCGCCGCGGCTTGCCGGGCGCAGACTTCAGCGTGTTCTATCACCTGATGTCGCTGGAGCGTAACAGCGACATCATGATCAAGGTCGCGCTGTCCGAGAGCGATCTGAGCCTGCCCAGCGCCACCAGCATCTGGCCGAATGCCAACTGGTATGAGCGCGAGGTATGGGACCTTTACGGGATAACCTTCAGTGGCCATCCGCACCTGACCCGACTGCTAATGCCGCCGACCTGGCAGGGCCACCCGCTGCGCAAGGACTACCCGGCGCGCGCCACCGAATTCGATCCCTACAGCCTGTCCGTGGCCAAGCAGGATCTGGAGCAGGAGGCGCTGCGCTTCAAGCCCGAAGACTGGGGCATGAAGACCCACGGCGAGAACGAGGACTACATGTTCCTCAACCTCGGCCCGAACCACCCTTCGGCGCACGGTGCGTTCCGCATCATTCTGCAGCTGGACGGCGAAGAGATCATCGACTGCGTTCCGGAGATCGGCTATCACCACCGCGGCGCCGAGAAGATGGCCGAGCGCCAGTCCTGGCACAGCTTCATTCCCTACACCGACCGCATCGACTACCTCGGCGGGGTAATGAACAACCTGCCCTACGTGCTCTCGGTGGAGAAGCTCGCCGGGATCAAGGTGCCGCAACGGGTCGACGTCATCCGCATCATGATGGCGGAGTTCTTCCGCATCCTTAACCACCTGCTGTACCTGGGTACCTACATCCAGGACGTCGGTGCGATGACGCCGGTGTTCTTCACCTTCACCGACCGTCAGCGCGCCTACAAAGTGGTGGAAGCGATCACCGGTTTCCGTCTGCACCCGGCCTGGTACCGCATCGGCGGCGTCGCCCACGACCTGCCGCGCGGCTGGGACAAACTGGTCCAGGAATTCCTCGACTGGATGCCCAAGCGCCTCGACGAATACGAGAAGGCCGCCCTGCGCAACAGCATCCTCAAGGGCCGTACCATCGGCGTGGCCGCCTACAACACCAAAGAAGCCCTCGAGTGGGGCGTCACCGGTGCCGGCCTGCGTGCCACCGGCTGCGATTTCGACCTGCGTAAGGCACGCCCCTATTCAGGCTACGAGAACTTCGAGTTCGAAGTACCGCTGGCCGCCAATGGCGACGCCTACGATCGCTGCATGGTCAAGATGGGCGAGATGCGCGAGAGCCTGCGGATCATCCAGCAGTGCCTGAAGAACATGCCGGAAGGCCCGTACAAGGCGGATCACCCGCTGACCACGCCGCCGCCGAAAGAGCGCACGCTGCAGCATATCGAAACCCTGATTACGCACTTCCTGCAGGTTTCCTGGGGCCCGGTCATGCCGGCCAACGAAGCCTTCCAGATGATCGAGGCGACCAAGGGCATCAACAGCTATTACCTGACGAGCGACGGCAGCACCATGAGCTACCGCACGCGCATCCGGACGCCGAGCTTCGCCCACCTGCAGCAGATTCCCGCGGTCATCCGCGGCAGCATGGTGGCCGACCTGATCGCGTATCTGGGCAGCATCGATTTCGTCATGGCCGACGTGGACCGCTGATATGACTACCACGACCCTTATCCAGTCTGACCGCTTCGCACTCAGCGAGGCCGAACGTTCTGCCATCGAGCATGAACTGCACCATTACGAGGACTCGCGCGCCGCCTCCATCGAAGCGCTGAAGATCGTCCAGAAACAGCGCGGCTGGGTGCCTGACGGCGCCATCCCGGCGATCGCCGAGATCCTCGGCATCCCCGGCAGCGACGTCGAAGGCGTTGCGACCTTCTACAGCCAGATCTTCCGCCAGCCGGTCGGTCGTCACGTGATCCGCGTCTGCGACAGCATGACCTGCTTCGTCGGCGGCCACGAGAGCGTGGTGCAGAGCATATCCCGGCAGTTGGGTATCGGCCTGGGCGAAACCACCGCCGACGGCCGCTTCACCCTGCTGCCGGTCTGCTGCCTGGGCAACTGCGACAAGGCACCCGCGCTGATGATCGACGACGACACTTTCGGCGGCGTGCAGGCCGACGGCGTCGGCTCCCTGCTGGAGAGCTACCCATGAAGAAGCTCACCTCGTTCGGCCCAGCCAACCTGATCGCCCGCAGCGCGGAGACCCACCCGCTGACCTGGCGCCTGCGCGACGATGGCGAGCCGGTGTGGCTCGACGAATATCAGCGCAAGGACGGCTACGCCGCCGCACGCAAGGCCCTCGCCGAAATGGCCCAGGCCGACATCGTGCAGACGGTGAAGGACGCAGGGCTGAAGGGCCGTGGCGGCGCCGGCTTCCCCACTGGCGTGAAGTGGGGGCTGATGCCCGCCGACGAATCCATGAACATCCGCTACCTGCTTTGCAACGCGGACGAAATGGAGCCCAACACCTGGAAGGACCGCATGCTCATGGAGCAGCTGCCACACCTGCTGGTGGAAGGCATGCTGATCAGTGCGCGCGCGCTCAAGGCCTATCGGGGCTACATCTTCCTGCGCGGTGAATACGTCGACGCCGCGGCCAACCTGAATCGCGCCATCGATGAAGCCAAGGCCGCCGGCCTGCTGGGCAAGAACATCCTCGGCAGCGGTTTCGATTTCGAGCTGTTCGTCCACACCGGTGCCGGTCGCTACATCTGCGGCGAAGAAACCGCACTGATCAGCTCGCTGGAAGGCCGCCGCGCCAACCCGCGCTCCAAGCCGCCCTTCCCCGCCGCCGTCGGCGTCTGGGGCAAGCCGACCTGCGTGAACAATGTCGAGACGCTGTGCAACGTGCCGTCGATCATCGGCAACGGCGTGGACTGGTACAAATCCCTGGCCCGCGAAGGCAGCGAGGACATGGGCACCAAGCTGATGGGCTTCTCCGGCAAGGTGAAGAACCCGGGCCTTTGGGAGCTGCCGTTCGGCATCAGCGCGCGCGAGCTGTTCGAGGACTACGCGGGCGGCATGCGCGACGGCTACACCCTGAAAGCCTGGCAGCCCGGCGGCGCCGGCACCGGTTTCCTGCTGCCCGAGCACCTCGATGCGCAGATGTACGCCGCTGGCATCGGCAAGGTCGGCACCCGTATGGGTACCGGTCTGGCGCTGGCCATCGACGACAGCATCAACATGGTCTCCCTGCTGCGCAACATGGAGGAGTTCTTCGCTCGCGAATCCTGCGGCTGGTGCACCCCCTGCCGCGACGGACTACCGTGGAGCGTGAAGATCCTGCGTGCGCTGGAGCGCAAACAGGGCACGTCGGAAGACATCGCCACGCTGCTTGGGCTGGTCAATTTCCTCGGCCCCGGCAAGACCTTCTGCGCGCATGCGCCAGGAGCCGTGGAGCCGCTGGGCAGCGCGATCAAGTACTTCCGCGAAGAGTTCGAGGCCGGCGTGGTGCGCGCACCGCAGGAGCCGAGACCTTCGGTAGTAGAGACCTTGCAGTAACAACCCATGATGAGTGCCGTGCAATGGCGGGCAGGACGTTGGCAGCAGCCATTTCCCAGCCGCCAGCGCACGGCAGCGATGAAGAATTCCATTAGCCAAACCCGCTTCGG
>DIEE01000167.1:85975-92360 GCA_002418465.1 Pseudomonas sp. UBA5782
GAGTGGCTGATGACCAACCACCCGCACGACTGCCCGGTCTGCGAGGAAGGCGGTCACTGCCACCTGCAGGACATGACCGTGATGACCGGCCACAACCAGCGCCGGTATCGCTTCAGCAAGCGCACCCACCAGAACCAGGAACTCGGCCCGTTCATCGGTCACGAGATGAATCGCTGCATCGCCTGCTATCGCTGCGTGCGCTACTACAAGGATTACGCGGGCGGCACCGACCTCGGCGTCTACGGCGCGCATGACAACGTGTACTTCGGCCGCGTCGAGGACGGCACGCTGGAAAGCGAGTTCTCCGGCAACCTGGTCGAGGTCTGTCCGACCGGCGTGTTCACCGACAAGACCCACTCCGAGCGCTACAACCGCAAGTGGGACATGCAGTTCTCGCCGAGCATCTGCCACGGCTGCTCAAGCGGCTGCAACACCAGTCCGGGCGAACGCTATGGCGAAATCCGCCGCATCGAGAACCGTTTCAACGGCTCGGTGAACCAGTATTTCCTCTGCGACCGCGGGCGTTTCGGCTACGGCTACGTCAACCGCGACGATCGTCCACGCCAGCCGTTGCTTGAAAGCGGCGCCACCCTGGGCATCGACGCCGCGCTGGACAAAGCCGCCGAACTGCTCGGCGGCAAGCGCGTGATCGGCATCGGTTCGCCCCGCGCCAGCCTGGAAGGCAACTTCGCCCTGCGCGAGCTGGTCGGCGCGGAGAACTTCTACTCCGGCATCGCCGCCGGCGAGCTGGAAAACATCCGCCTGATCCGCGACATCCTGCAGAACGGCCCGCTGCCGGTACCGTCGATGCGCGAGATCGAAGAGCACGACGCCGTGTTCGTCCTCGGTGAAGACCTGACCCAAACCGCCGCGCGCGTCGCCCTGGCGCTGCGCCAGTCGGTAAAAGGCAAGGCCACCGAAATCGCCGCCTCGATGAAAATCCAGGACTGGCACATGGCGGCTGTGCAGAACGTTGCCCAGCACGCGCTCAACCCGCTGTTCATTGCCAGCGTATCCGCCACCCGTCTCGACGACGTGGCCGAGGAATGCGTGCATGCCGCACCGGACGACCTGGCCCGCCTGGGCTTCGCCGTCGCCCATGCGCTGGACGCCAGCGCGCCAGCCGTGGAAGGTCTCGACAGCGACGCCGCCGAACTGGTGCAGCGCATCGCCGATGCCCTGCTCTCTGCCAAGCGTCCGTTGATCGTCTCCGGTGCCTCGCTGGGCAGCAAGGCGCTGATCGAAGCCGCCGGCAACCTGGCCAATGCGCTGAAGAACCGCGGCAAGAACGCTTCCATCAGCCTGGTCGTCCCGGAAGCCAACAGCATGGGCCTGGCCCTGCTTGGCGGCGAATCGCTGGATGCCGCGCTCGACGCGCTGACTGGCGGCCAGGCAACTGCCGTGGTGGTGCTGGAGAATGATCTGTATCGCCGCGCCGATGCCGCCAAGGTCGATGCTGCGCTGGCCGCTGCCGAGGTCGTCATCGTCGCCGACCACCAAGCCACCGACACGCTGGTGAAGGCCGACTTGGTTCTGCCGGTCGCTAGCTTCGCCGAAGGCGACGGCACCCTGGTCAGCCAGGAAGGCCGCGCGCAGCGCTTCTTCCAGGTCTATGACCCCGCCTACTACGACTCCAACGTGCTGATCCGCGAAGGCTGGCGCTGGCTGCATGCGCTGCACAGCACCCTGCAGGGCAAGACCGTCGACTGGACCCAGCTGGACGAAGTCACCGCTGCCTGCGCCGAGAGCAATGCGCAACTGGCCGGCATCGTCGGCGCCGCGCCGAGCGCCTCGTTCCGCATCAAGGGCCTCAAGCTGGCGCGCGAACCGCACCGCTACAGTGGCCGTACCGCGATGCGCGCCAACATCAACGTCAGCGAGCCGCGTGCTTCGCAGGACGTCGATTCCGCCTTCGCTTTCTCCATGGAAGGCTATTCGGGCAGCAAGGAGGATCGCCAGCAGATCCCCTTCGCCTGGTCGCCGGGCTGGAACTCGCCGCAAGCCTGGAACAAGTTCCAGGACGAAGTCGGCGGACACCTGCGTGCCGGCGATCCGGGCGTGCGGCTGATCCAGGCCAAGGGCGAAAACCTGCCGTGGTTCAGCGTCGGCGCGGCGTTCAATCCAGCGCCGGGCACCTGGCAGGCGGTTCCGCTGCATCACCTGTTCGGCAGCGAGGAGAACTCTTCGCGTTCCGCGCCGATCCAGGAGCGCATGCCGCAGCCCTACATCGCCCTGGCCAAGGCCGAGGCCGATCGCCTGGGCGTCAACGACGGCGCGCTGCTCAGCCTGCGCGTCAACGGCCGGGCTCTGCGCCTGCCGTTGCTGGTCCGTGAAGAGCTGGCGATCGGTATCGTCGGCCTGCCGGTCGGCCTGCCGGGCATTCCGCCCTTCGCCGCCGGCGCCGAAGTCACCACCCTGCAGGAGGCCGCGCAATGAGCTGGCTGACTCCCGAAGTGGTCGACACCATCATCGCGGTGCTCAAGGCCATCGTCATCCTGCTGGCCGTAGTGGTCAGCGGCGCGCTGCTGAGCTTCGTCGAGCGCCGCCTGCTCGGCCTCTGGCAGGACCGTTACGGCCCGAACCGCGTGGGCCCGTTCGGCGCCTTCCAGCTCGGCGCGGACATGGTCAAGATGTTCTTCAAGGAGGACTGGACGCCGCCGTTCGCCGACAAGTTCATCTTCACCCTGGCTCCAGTGGTAGCGATGAGTGCGTTGCTGCTGGCCTTCGCCGTGGTTCCGGTCACCCCTACCTGGGGCGTCGCCGACCTGAACATCGGCCTGCTGTTCTTCTTCGCCATGGCCGGCCTGACCGTCTACGCGGTGCTCTTCGCCGGCTGGTCGAGCAACAACAAGTTCGCCCTGCTCGGCAGCCTGCGCGCCTCGGCGCAGACGGTTTCCTACGAAGTCTTCATGGGTCTCGCGCTGATGGGCATCGTCGCCCAGGTTGGCTCGTTCAACATGCGCGACATCGTCGAATACCAGCATCAGCACCTGTGGTTCATCATTCCGCAGTTCTTCGGCTTCTGTACCTTCTTCATCGCCGGCGTCGCGGTCACCCACCGTCACCCGTTCGATCAGCCGGAAGCCGAGCAGGAACTGGCCGATGGCTACCACATCGAGTATGCCGGGATGAAATGGGGCATGTTCTTCGTCGGCGAGTACATTGGCATCGTGCTGGTCTCCGCGCTGCTGGTGACGCTGTTCTTCGGCGGCTGGCACGGCCCGTTCCTGGAGACGCTGCCGTGGCTGTCGTTCTTCTACTTCGCCCTGAAAACCGGCTTCTTCATCATGCTTTTCATCCTGCTGCGCGCGTCCATTCCTCGGCCGCGCTATGACCAGGTGATGGCCTTCGGCTGGAAGTTCTGCCTGCCGCTGACCCTGTTCAACCTGCTGGTGACCGGCGCTTTGGTGCTGGCCGCGGCCCAGTAAGGAGAAGATTGTGAGATATATCCTCGACGTGCTGCATGGCACCTGGACCCAGTTGCGCAGCCTGGTGATGGTCTTCGGCCACGCCTTCCGCAAGCGCGACACCCTGCAATACCCCGAAGAAGCCGTGTACCTGCCGCCGCGCTACCGCGGCCGCATCGTGCTGACCCGAGATCCCGACGGCGAAGAGCGCTGCGTGGCCTGCAACCTGTGCGCGGTGGCCTGCCCGGTCGGCTGCATCTCGCTGCAGAAGACCGAAGCCGAAGACGGCCGCTGGTATCCGGAGTTCTTCCGCATCAACTTCTCGCGCTGCATCTTCTGCGGCCTGTGCGAAGAGGCCTGCCCGACCACCGCGATCCAGCTCACGCCCGACTTCGAGATGGGCGAGTACAAGCGCCAGGATCTGGTCTACGAGAAGGAAGACCTGCTGATCTCCGGCCCCGGCAAATACCCGGATTACAACTTCTACCGCGTCGCCGGGATGGCCATCGCCGGCAAACCGAAAGGTGCCGCGCAGAACGAAGCCGAGCCGATCAACGTGAAAGGTCTGCTGCCATGAAGCGCCTTTTCGTCATCGCGTCCCCTTCCCTCACGCCGTCCGAACGCCTGCCAGGCCGGACGCCGTGTGCGACCGTGTCGAGGAGTTTTTGAACATGGAATTCGCTTTCTATCTGTCCGCGGGAGCCGCCGTCGTGGCGACGCTGCGGGTGATCACCAACAGCAACCCGGTGCATGCGCTGCTGTATCTGGTGGTCTCGCTGCTCGCCGTGGCACTGTGCTTCTTCGCCCTTGGCGCGCCGTTTGCCGGGGCGCTGGAAATCATCGTTTACGCCGGCGCCATCATGGTGCTCTTCGTCTTCGTGGTGATGATGCTCAACCTCGGCCCGGCCGGAGAGGCCCAGGAACGGGTCTGGCTCAAGCCCGGCATGTGGGTCGGCCCTTCGCTGCTGGCCGGCGTGCTCCTGCTGCAACTGCTCTGGGCGCTGTTCAAGCAGCCGAGCAATGCGCCGCTGGGGCTTGCCACCGTCGATGCGAAAGCCGTCGGCATCAGCCTGTTCGGTCCCTATCTGCTGGTAGTGGAGCTGGCCTCGATGCTGCTCCTGGCCGCGCTGGTCGCCGCCTATCACCTCGGCCGCCAGGAAGCGAAGGAGTAACGCCATGCAAGCCATTCCCCTCGAACACGGCCTGGCCGTCGCCGGCATTCTGTTCTGCCTCGGCCTCACCGGCCTGATGGTGCGGCGCAACATCCTCTTCGTGCTGATGAGCCTGGAAATCATGATGAACGCCGCCGCCCTGGCGTTCATCGTCGCCGGTAGCCGCTGGCAACAGGCCGATGGCCAGGTGATGTTCATCCTGGTGATCACCCTGGCCGCCGCCGAAGCCTCCATCGGCCTGGCGATCCTGCTCCAGCTCTATCGCCGCTTCCATACCCTCGATGTCGACGCTGCCAGCGAGATGCGCGGATGAACCTACTATTCCTCACCTTCGTCTTCCCGCTGATCGGCTTCCTGCTGCTGTCGTTCTCCCGCGGTCGCTTCTCGGAGAACCTGTCCGCGCTGATCGGCGTGGGCTCCGTCGGCCTCTCGGCGCTCACCAGCGCCTGGGTCATCCTGCAGTTCCATACCCATCAGCCGGCCGACGGCGTATTCACCCAGGTGCTCTGGCAGTGGATGAGCGTCGACGGCTTCGCGCCGAACTTCGCCCTGCATCTGGACGGCCTGTCGGTGACCATGCTCGGCGTGGTCACCGGCGTCGGCTTCCTCATCCACCTGTTCGCGTCCTGGTACATGCGCGGGGAAAGCGGCTACTCGCGCTTCTTCGCCTACACCAACCTGTTCATCGCCAGCATGCTGTTCCTGATCCTCGGCGATAACCTGCTGTTCCTCTACTTCGGCTGGGAAGGCGTGGGGCTGTGCAGCTACCTGCTGATCGGCTTCTATTACAGCGAACGGAAGAACGGCAACGCGGCGCTCAAGGCGTTCATCGTCACCCGCATCGGCGACGTGTTCCTGGCTTTCGGCCTGTTCATCCTGGTGGTCCAGCTGGGCACTCTGAACATCCAGGAAGTGCTGGTGCTGGCGCCGCAGAAATTCGCCGTCGGCGATCCGTGGATCGTCCTGGCGACCCTGGCGCTGCTCGGTGGCGCGGTCGGCAAATCCGCCCAGCTACCGCTGCAGACCTGGCTGGCCGACGCCATGGCCGGCCCGACCCCGGTTTCCGCGCTGATCCACGCAGCGACCATGGTCACCGCCGGCGTCTACCTGATCGCGCGCACCAACGGCCTGTTCCTGCTCGCACCCGAGGTGCTTCACCTGGTCGGCATCGTCGGCGCGGTGACTCTGGTGCTGGCCGGTTTCGCCGCGCTCGTGCAGACCGACATCAAGCGCATCCTCGCCTACTCGACCATGAGCCAGATCGGCTACATGTTCCTCGCCCTCGGCGTTGGCGCATGGGACGCGGCGATCTTCCACCTGATGACCCACGCGTTCTTCAAGGCCCTGCTGTTCCTCGCTTCCGGTGCGGTGATCGTCGCCTGCCACCACGAGCAGAACNNATGGAAGAAGCTGCCGCTGGCCTACGCCAGCTTCATCGTCGGCGGCGCGGCACTGGCCGCCCTGCCGCTGGTGACCGCGGGCTTCTACTCGAAGGACGAGATCCTCTGGGAAGCCTTCGTCAGCGGTCACGAATGGCTGCTGTATGCCGGCCTTGCCGGTGCCTTCCTGACCTCGATCTACACCTTCCGGCTGATCTTCATCGCCTTCCACGGTGAGGCGAAGACCGAAGCCCACGCCGGCCACGGGATTTCCCACTGGCTGCCGCTGGGCACGCTGATCGTGCTGTCGACCTTCATCGGCGCGCTGATCACGCCGCCGCTGGCGGGCGGACTGCCGGAAAGCGCCGGGCACGCTGGTGGCGACGCCAAGCACAGCCTGGAAATTTCCTCCCGGGCCCTCCCCATC
>DIEE01000149.1 GCA_002418465.1 Pseudomonas sp. UBA5782
CGTGCTGCTGCTCGACGAGCCGCTCGGCGCGCTCGACCGGCAGATCCGCCAGCGCCTGCAACGCGAACTCGCCGGGCTGCTGCGCGAGCTGAAGATGACCGCGCTGCTGGTCACCCACGACCAGGAAGAAGCCTTCGCCATGGCCGACCGGGTGGCGATCATGCAGGCCGGCAAGCTGGAGCAGATCGACACGCCGGGCGAGCTGTACCGCTGGCCGCGCACGGAATTCGTCGCCACCTTCCTCGGCGCCGGCACCTTGCTCGACGCGCAATGCCTGGCCAGCGATGCCGACGGGCTGGCGTGCGAGGCCCTCGGTGGGCGCTTTCGCTCCCGTAGCCGCGTGCCGGTCACGGCCGGCGCGGTGCGTGTGCTGATCCGCCCGGAACAGTTGCAGATCACCCGTCCTAACGAATCGGTGGCGCCGGCATGGCGCGGCGCACGCATCGCCGAAGTGCTGAACAGCAGCGAAATCACCCGTTATCGACTGGACATCGCCGGCAGCACCCTGGAATCCGTCGCCCTCGGCCTGCCGCGCTTCGCCCCTGGCGAAACGGTCGACTGCACGCTGGAGCGCGACGGGCCGGTTGTGATTGGCTGATTGATGCGTGAGGTGGTGGGCTGAGGCCCACCCTTGGTGTTGCGGCGTCCATACGGTTAGTAGGGTGCGCCGTGCGCACCATGGTGGCCGGCGCGGTGATTGCGGTGCGCGCGGCGCACCCTACGTCCATGGACGTCGCGCCATAGATAGCGTGGGTGCGCTTCAGTTCAGCCGGTCTGGAAGCGTAGGGTGGATCGCGTTTTATCGATCCACCGGGCGGTGTAACTGTGGCTGAGGCGCTGACGCATCCCCATGCGCTTACCCGGCCAACGCCGCCTGCACGGCAATTTCCACGAGGATTTCTTCGTCCGCCAGGTCGGCGCCGACGGTGGCGCGGGCGGGGGTCTGGCCGGCCGGCACCCATCCTTCCCACACTGCGTTCATGGCGTCGAAATCGGCCACCACGTGCTTGAGCCAGACCTGGGCGAAGAGGATGCGGCTCTTGTCGCTGCCGGCCTCGGCGAGCAGTTCGTCGATCCGCGCGAGGACCTGGGCGGTCTGCGCGCCGACGTCGACGCTGCAATCGTCGGCGACCTGGCCGGTGAGATAGACCAGGCCGTTGTAGCTCACGGCGTGGCTGAGGCGGACGTTGCTCTGGAAGCGCTGGATGCTCATCGGTTACTCCTGCTTGGAAAAGGATTGCCCACGGCGTCGCGCAGCGGCCAGGCCGCTGCACGGCGTCGCGAATCAATGCATGAAGGTGTCGAGGTAGGCGGCGATGCTTCTGGCCAGGCGCCGGCGCCACGGTGGCGTCATCGGGTTGGCGAGCACGCGGTCCTCGCGGGCGAAGGAACGCATGATCATCTGATAGCCGAGCCAGCGGCACGGCTCCGGTTCCCAGCGGCGCAGGCTCTTGCCCAGCGGCTGGTCACGGGTCACCCAGGGCAGTTGGGTCAGCGCGCTGTCGTTGTGCAGGATCAGGTCGGCGACGGTGCGCCCGCCGAGGTTGGTCGCGCCGACGCCCTCGCCGCCGAAGCCGCCGGCCAGCGCCAGGCCGTTCTTCTCGTCGCGCAGCATGTGCGGGCGGAAGCGTCGCGCCATGCCCATGTTGCCACCCCAGGCATGCGTCAGCTTCGCCCCGCGCAGGCTGGGGAACAGCGACTCGAAGAGGTAGCGGCGCAGCTGGATTTCCGCCCCGGTGAGCTGGAAGTCCTCGCGCACGCGGCCACCGAAGCGGTAGCCGCCGCGCGCACCGAAGACCAGACGGTCATCGCGCGTGCGGTGGCCGTAGGTGATCTGCCGGCTGTTCTCGGCGAACGCCTGGCCGTCGCGCAGGCCGATCTCGTCCCAGGTCGACGCCGACAGCGGCTCGGTGGCGACGATCAGGCTCTGCACCGCGACCTGGTAGGGCTGCAGCAGGCCCAGACTGCCGGCGTAGCCCTCGACGGCCGGAACGATCCAGTCGGCGCGCACGCGTCCGCGCGCGGTGCGCAGTTCGCGCGGCTGCCAGTCGCTCACCGGGCTGCGTTCGTAGATGCTCACGCCGAGGCGCTCCACCGCCTGCGCCAGGCCGCGCACCAGGCGTGCCGGCTGGATGGTGGCGCAATGCGGCGAATAGATCGCGCCGTAGGCATCGGCGATGCGCACATGGGCGTCGAGGGCGTGGCGGTCCAGCCAGACGTAGTCGCTCTCGTCGTGGCCTTCGCTGTACAGCTCGTCGAGCTCGTGGCGCAGGCGGCTGCGCTGCTCCGGATAGCGCGCGGCGCAGGTCAGCACGCCACCCTTGAGATAGCCGCAGTCGATGCCTTCGGCCTGGATCACCCCGGCGACTTCATCGGGGATCGACTTGAGCACCGCATAGGCGCGCATGCGTTCGTCCTCTGGCAGCGGCGCCAGGTAGCGGTCCTCGCCGAGCATGCGCCCCATCAGCCAGCCGCCGTTGCGCCCGGAGGCACCGTAGCCGGCGGTTTGCGCCTCGAGGATGACGATGCGCAGCTGCGGCGCCTGGCGCTTCAGGTAGTAGGCGGTCCACAGCCCGCTGTAGCCGGCGCCGATGATCGCGACATCGACGTCCAGGTCCTGTTCCAGGCTCGGCCGCGCCAACAGCGGCTTGTCGAGCTGATCCATCCACAGGCTGATGTTTTCCCAGTTCTGCATCGCGAGGGCTCCAGGGCGACGTGTGCCGGCAGTCTAGGGCGCGTCGGCGTCGCGGTCGTTCGCGCGGGTCCGTGCGGAATTCTTCTGCAACTGCTTGAGGTAGCCGCGCGGCGGCAAACCGGTACGCTCGCGGAAGCAGCGGTAGAACACCGACAGCGAATTGAAGCCGACGGCGAAGGCCAGCTCGTCGATGCGCCCGGCGTCCTCCTCGCCGAGGCGCTCCAGCAGATGGTCGACGCGGGCGCGGTTGACGTACTGGTAGAAGCTCAGCCCGAGCACCTGGTTGAGCAGGTAGGACACCTGGTTGCGGCTGTAGCCGGTGTCGGCGGCGACCTTGCTCAGGTCGAGGTCGCTGGCCAGGTAGGGTTTTTCGCTGGCGAAGTACTGCTCCAGGTCGAGCAGCATCAGGCGCACCTGCACCGACGACAGGCCGAGCCGCTGGATTTTCGCCGGCGCGGCCTCGGCCCTGGCGCCGACGGTTTCCTCGCGCACTGCCGTGGCGTATTCGTGGACCCGCCAGATCAACCCGTCGCGCACGGTGATCGCCTCGCTGGCGCGGAACGAGGCCAGCCGGCTGCTGCGTCGCAGGGTCAGCCGCGAGCAGTACTGGATGAACGCGGTGTCGCCGTCGACGCGGATGCGGTCGGTGTGCTCGATGCGCTGCTGCGGGCTGTGCGGCATCGCCGTGCGCACGTAGTCGCGCAGTTCGTCGAAGGGGATGCGCAGGTTGTTGAAGAAGTCGTAGTACTCGATATCGGGATGATAGAGCGCCATCACGCCGTCCACGTCGCGCGTCATCCAGCACTGGTGATAGCGCTCTACCACCTCGCGGGTTCGCTGGGTTTCCTCGTCCACACTGCTTCTCCGATCGTTTCCGGCGCCTGCCGACGGCGCCATCCGCAGAGTAAGGATTGTCCGCGGCTTTGCAATGTCCCACCGGCGAATTCCTCGCGTGCACGGAAGAACGACAGTCCCTCGGTGGCTACCTAGATTCGATGGCGCCTGCCGGCTGGACCCACGACCGCGCGCCTTGCGCGGTTCGCTCACCTCGTCAACGAGCCGCCCTGCGTGTGGCTCCAGGAGAACGCAAGATGAAGCGATCGCTCGCATGCGCCACCGGCCTGCTGCTGGGGCTCTCGTTATCGGTATCCGCCGCCGGCAAGGGCGAAATCCACTTCGCCAACTGGGGCGACTACCATCGGCCCGACCACCCTCGCCGACTTCGAGAAGGAAACCGGGATCAAGGTGGTGCTCACCCCGTTCGAGTCCGGGCAGATCCTCGAAACAAAATTGCTCACTGGCAACGCCGGCTACGACGTGGTGGTGCCGGCTGCCGACTTCCTCGCCCGCCAGCTCAAGGCCGGCGTCTACCAGCCGCTCGACCAGGCCCAGCTGGGCAACGCGAAGAACCTCGACCCCGCGCTGATGCAGCGCCTGACCGAATCCGATCCGGGCAACCGCTATTCGGTGCCCTACCTGTGGGGTACGGTCGGCATCGGCTACAACCCGGCCAAGGTCAAGGCCGCTCTGGGCAGCGATGCGCCGCTGGACTCCTGGGACCTGCTGTTCAAGCCGGAGAACCTGGCCAAGCTGAAGAGCTGCGGCGTGGCCTTCCTCGACGAACCGGGCAAGGTCATCCCCCTGGCGATGCTCTACCAGGGCAAGGACCCGAACAGCGAGAAGCCGGAAGACTACGCGGCGGCGACCCGGCTGCTGCAGACGCTGAGCCCGTCGGTGACCTACTTCAGCTCGACCAAGTACATCGCCGACCTGGCCAACGGCGACATCTGCGTGGCGCTGGGCTTTTCCGGAGACGTGCTGCAGGCTCAGCAGAGCGCTGCGGCCGCCGGCAAGGCGACGGAGGTGCGCTACGCCGTGCCGAAGGAAGGCACCAACGTCTGGTTCGACAACCTGGCGATCCCCAAGGACGCGCCCAACCCGCAGGGCGCGCACGCCTTCATCGACTACCTGCTGCGTCCGGATGTGATCGCCAAGGTCAGCGACTACCTGCACTACGCCAACCCCAACGACGCCGCGCTGCCGTTGATGGACCCGGCCGTGCGCGACAACCCGGCGGTGTACCCCTCGCCGGCGCTGGTCGAGAAGATGTACGTCAGCCTGCCGCCCTCGCCGTCCATCCTGCGCCTGATCACACGCAACTGGAGCACCATCAAGTCCGGCGTCTGATGCACGCCGGGGCGCTCAGCCGAACGCTTCGGCGCAGGCCAGCAGGCCGGCCAGGCACGGGTTGTCGTTGTCGCGACGCCAGAGCATGCCCTGCTCCACCCGCGGCGAGTGCTCGATGGCGCGGAACGCCACGCCCGGCAGTTGCAGCTTGCGCATCGATTCCGGCACCAGCGCCACGCCGAGGCCTTTGGCCACCAGGTTGACGATGGTCTGC
>DIEE01000058.1:0-160 GCA_002418465.1 Pseudomonas sp. UBA5782
GTTCTGCGCCACGATCCGCGCGCCGCCGTCGATGAGCGCGCGGCTCTTGGTCTGCAGCAGGTTGGTCGCCACACCGGCGGCCACGCCGGCCGCACCGCCGGCAGCGCCGGAGATAGAGTCGGTGAGGATGGAGGCGTCGGACGCCGCCGACACCGTCAGG
>DIEE01000058.1:245-9695 GCA_002418465.1 Pseudomonas sp. UBA5782
ACGAGCTGTCCTGCGCCGAGACGGTCAGGCTGCTCGCCGTGCCGGTGCTGTTCGTCACCATCGCATGGGTGACGGCGTTGATGTTGTTGCTGGTGTTGGAGAACGCCACGCCGGCGGTGCCACCGCCGGCGCCGCTGATGGCCAGTGTCTGGATGTCGGCGTCGGTCAGCGCGCTGACGGTGATACCACCGTTGCCGGTGCCCAGCGACAGGCTGCTGTTGTTCAGCGTGGCGTTGCGCTGCTGGTCGACGGTGCTCACCGCCACCGCCGCGCCCACGGCCGCGGTACCGGCGCCCTGCACGTTGCCGGCGAGGGTCTTGATGTCGGCGTCGCCACGGGTGACCTGCACGGTGACGCTGCTGCCACCGGTCAGGGTGACGCCGTCCAGCGAGGCGTTTTCCTCGCCGTCGATCACGTTCACCGCCACCGAGCCGCCCACGGCCGCGGTGCCGGCGCCGCCGGCGCCGACCGCGGCGGAACGGATGTGCGAATCGCCGCCGCTCTGCACGGTCAGCGCGCCGGTCAGGCCCAGCGTCGCGCTGCTGATGCTCGCCTCGCGGGTCGCGAGGATGACGTTGTTGGCGTTGGCCACGCCGACCGCCGCGGTGCCGGCACCGCTGATGGCGCCGGCCAGACTCCAGATGGTGCGGTCGCCTTCGGCGGCGGAGACGCTCAGCGCGCCAACGGTGACGTTGCCGCCGTCGACCTTTGCCGTCTCGCTGCCGTCGAGGATGTTGCTGGTCGACGAACCGTTCACTGCCGCATCGCCGGCGCCACCCCCGGCCACGGCGATGGCGTAGATGGTCTGGTCGACGCCGCTCTTCAGGTTGGCGCTGGAGAAGCCGCTGACGGTGCTGTCGAGCAGTTCCGCGGTGCGGTCCGCGCCGATGCGGTTGACCGACAGCGCCAGGCCCACCGCAGCGGTGCCGCCGCCGGTGATCGAGCCGCTCAGCGAGGCGATGGTCAGGCCGTTGCCGGCGCTGGCGTCGACGTTGAGCGTCTTGCCGCTGCCGGAGGTGGTCAGCGTGCTGTTGTCGACCGCGACGGTGTCGCTGCCGTCGATGTTGTTGACGACGATGGAGCCGCCGACGCCGACTTCGGCGCTGCCCGAGCCGTTGACACCCAGGCCCCAGATTTCGCCGTCCAGGGCCGAGGTCAGGGTGGCGGTGCCGGTCAGGTTGACGACGCTGTCGGACAGCTTCGCGGTGCGCTCGGCGTCGATCAGGTTGACCGCCACCGCGCCGCCGACGCCGGCGCTGCCGCCAGCCCCGGCGACGTTGAGGGCCACCGACCAGATGCTCGCACCGAGATCCGGCTGGCTGGCAGCGATGGACAGGTTGCGCGCGGTCATGTGGACGTTGCCGAGCAGCGCGTCGACGGTGTCGGCGATACGGTTGTAGGTGGCCGCGCCGCCTACGGCGAAGCCTTCGCCCGAGGCGGAAACGGCGATGGCGCCGGTGACGATGCGGCTCTGCTCGGCGGCCGTCAGGGTGGCGTCGCCGCTCACGTTGTAGGTGCCGTTCTGGATGGTCGCGCTGACGGTCTGCGCCATGTCGTTGAGGCTGATGCCCAGGCCGACCGAGCCGCTTTCGGTACTGCCGGCGATGGCGCCGGCCAGCGAGTAGGTGCCGCCGGTCTTGTTGGCGCTGACCTCCAGGTTGGCTGCGGTGAGGGTGCGGCCGGTCATGTCGAGGCTGGCCTCGACGCTGCCGCGGGCGATCACCGCGGTGGCGGAGCCGGCGATGCCGACGTTGTTGCCGCCGCCGGCGCCGATGGCCGCCGCCAGCACCTGGGTGTCGTTGAGGGCGGTGATGTTGAGGTCGCCGGTAAGGCCGATGGCGCTGTTGGCGATGCTCGCCTGGTAACTGCTGCCGGTGTAGACGACGCCGAAGGCGCCGCCGACACCGGCCTTGCCGCCCGTGCCACCGATGCCGCCGGCGATGCCGAGCACGGCCTCTCCGGTGGAGTTGCCGCTGTAGAGCGCGTGCGAGGTGGTGGTCTGCGGGTCGCTGTCCTCGGCGTCCTCGTCGAGCACGTTGTCGTCGGTGTCGACCGAGGCGTCGATGTGGCTGGCGGTATCGCTGCCGTCCAGGTCCATCCCGCTGTTGGCCAGGGTGGCATCGGCGGCGGTGCTCAGCAGGGCGTCTAGCGCAGCGTCGTTGGTGGCGCTGCGGGCATCGACGTTGACCGTGCCGCCGCTGAGCGAGGAGTTACTGGAGCCGTACTTGTCGACGTCCGCCTTGATGCTGTTGTCCAGCACCACGACGAACAGCGAGCCCGCGCCGGCATTGCTCTCGTTGCCGCTGGAGGCGGCCACCGACAGCGCGCCGGCCAGCACCTTGCTGGCGCTGATGGCGGCGAGGTCGAAGCTGGCAAAGTCAGTGGCAGTACTGCCGAGCCACTCGGCGAGCAGGTCGTTGGTCAGTACGGCGGCGGTGATGGCACCGCCGACGCTGGTGCCCTTCTCGCTGCTGCCGGAGAAGGCGCCACCGCCGACCAGCAGGCGCGAGCGGTCGTAGGCGGTGACGGCGATGCTCCCGGGCGCTGCGCTGCGCTGGGTGACGGTGCTGTTGACCACGGCGGCGCGGGTGGTGTTGTCCACCGCGGCACCGGACAGCATCACGGCCACGGCGGTGTTGCGTTCGCCGCCGGTGGCGACCGACAGGCCGAGGCCCATGGACACCTGGTCGCCGGCATTGAGCGCGCTGACGGTGAGCACGTCGTTCTTGTTCAGCGTGGCGTTCTGCAGCAGCGCTTCGGTGGTGTTGTACAGGTGGTCGTAGGCGATCACGCCGGCGATGGCGGCGCTGGATTCGCTCTTCTGGCTACCGGCCAGGGTCAGCGCCCCGGCACCGGCGGCGGCGAACTGGTGGGTCTGGTTCAGCGCCTGGACGGTGACGTCGCTGCCATCGCTGGAGTCGCGCGGATCGAGGACGATGTCGCCGAGCTGGGCGCGGGTCTTCTGCCCGGACACGTTGAGGCCGACCGAGCCGGCGATGGCCAGCAGCGAGCCTTCCTGGGTGCCCTGGTTGCTGTCGTCGCCCTTGCCGCTGAGGGCGTTCTTGATCTTGTCCAGGTACCCCTTGAGGGTCTCCGGGATGCTGACCACGGTGTCCTTGACCTGGGTGGCCTTGGCCTTCGCCGCGTCCAGGCCGTTGCCGACCTCGATCAGCCCGTTGAGCAGGGTTTCGGTGACGGCATCGGCCAGGCTGCTGGGCATGCTCGACGTGGTGCTGCTGAGGCCGTCGGTCTTGTCGGTGTCGGCCTGCTTGGCTTCGTCGTCGGAGGACTTGGCCACGCCGCCGGCCACGCCGAAGGCACCGGCCTGGCCATCGCTCTGGGCGTTGACCAGCAACTCGTCGACGTACCAGTGCGCCCTGGTCGCGGAATTCACCCCCGCGGTCAGTTCGCTCGGCCGCCAGGAGCGGTTGTCGCCGATCAGCGCCTCGACGTCCGAGGTCAGCACGTTGACGGCGATGCCGGCGCCAACGCCGGTGTCGTCGCCCTTGGCGATGGCGCCGGCCGCCGACCACATGCCGACGTGGTGCCCGGCATCGACCGTCACCTGATCCGCGCTGACCGAGGTGCTGCTGTGGATCGAGGCGGTCACCGTGGCCGTGTTGGTGCTGACCACCAGCGCGCCGTTGCCGGCGGCGCTGGAGCCTTTGCCGGCCGACGGGGTGACGCCGATGATCAGTTCGTCCTGCTCGGCGCCGACGTTGACCGCCTTGGCGCTGACCACGCCGTTGGCGCCGATGCCGGCAACGGTCCGGTTGCCGGTGACCTGGACGTTGAAGGCGCCGCCGACGGCGGTGCCGTCATCGCCACCGGTGGCGTCGCTGCCGAACAGCGTCGGTTTGAAGTTGCCGGCGATCGACAACTGCTCGACCTCGGTGCTCGCCTGCACGGCCAGCGGCGCGTCCCAGCTGAAACCGAGGGCACGCAGCGCCTGGCTGGCGCTGGTTTCGTGGCCGTCGTCGTCGAGCACGGCGGTCAGGCCGGCCAGCGGCGTGGTGCTCCAGTCGGCGGCGCTGGTGCTGGTGGCGGTCAGGTGAGCGTTGTCGCCGACCCAGGCGGTGGCGTCGAGGCTGTTGACCATTACCGCGGCGGAACCGGTCAGCGCCAGCTCGTCGGCGGCGCCCTTGGCGTTGGCGTAGTTGGTGGCGAGTTCGCTGGGGATGTCGGCCAGGCTGGTGACCTTGTCCTTGAGCATCTCGTAGACGTCGGCGAGCGAGCTCCAGCGGTCCAGGCCTTCGAGGTCGAGCAGTTGCTGGTTCTGCGCGCCGACACCGATGCGCGAGGCCGTGACGCTAGTGCCGTCGCCGATCAACGCATGGGTGGTCAGGCTGAGCTGGTTGTAGGCCGCGGCCACGCTCAGCGAGGTGGACGTGGCGTCGGTGGTGCCGGTCTTGTAGGTCAGGTCGGCGTTGGAGTTCACCGCGCTATCGGCGCTGTTGCGCATATTGGCTTCGCGCTGCAGGGCCTGCACCGACAGGTCGCCGCTGAGCGACAGGGCTGGCGCGCTGCTGCCGCTGCCGACGATGGCTTCGGCGGTATGGTCGGCGATGCCGATGGCGATGGCCGAGGCCAGGCGGAACTTGCTTTCGGTCGGCTCGGTAACGTCCGGCTGCGGCGTGGTGAAGATCGACTTCAGCTTGCCGAACAGGAAGCTGGTGATCGGCGCGGTGGTGCTGATGGCGCGCGCGGTGAGGAAGTCGGTCAGCGTCTTGCCGGCGTGCACCGACGAGATGTTGCTCTGGTCGTCGATCAGGTTGATGCCGCTGACGGAGAGGTTGTGCGCGCCGGACAGGTCGGCGTCGAAAACCGCGCGGGTGCTGCTGTCGAACAGCGTCAGGGCGATGGCCGGGCCGCCGACGGCACCCTCGCCGATGGAGGCGAAGGTCACCTCGTTGGTCAGCGACTGCTGGGTCAGGGCGGTGACGGTGACGTCGTTGCCCACCGACAGCAGAGCGCCGTCGTCGACGTGGGCCAGAGTGTCGACGTCGCTGTGCGCCATGCCGAAGGCGAAGCCGGCGGTGGTAGCCTGGCTGCCGCTGCCGTCGTGGGAGTTGGTCGAGCTGGCTTCCAGGTGCAGCGTGTCGTCGCTCAGCGCCTGCACGCTCAGGTCGTGCGCGGCGGTGAGGTGCGCGCCATTGGCGACGCCGACTTCGGTGGTGCCGCTGACGCGACCGTAGGCGGCGCCGAGGTTGAACGGCAGCTTGCCGTTCAGGCCGGGGATGGACGCGGTGCCGGTGTCGACGGTGCGCGTGCTCTCGGCCTTGATGTCGATGTCGTGCGAGGCGGCGAGCACGGCCGAGGCGTCGATCTGCACCTTGGCGTCGGCGTTGGCGATGGCCACGGTGATGTACGGCAGCAGGGCGACCAGCTCGCTCCAGTTGGTCGGGTCGAGGCCGAGGGCGCCGACGTCCGAAGATCGCGCGGTCTGGCTGCCGGCATCGCCGAGGGTGCTGATGACCGAGGCCCAGGTTTCCGCGTCGGTCCAGCCGTTGTCGCTCTTGAGTTTGTCGAAGTCGTCCTTCAGCGCACCGCTGCTGAACAGGCTGCCAAGCAGCGTATTGGAGATCATCGCCTCGCTGCTGGCGTGCAGGGTGATGTCCTTGGCGGTGATGCTGCCGGCGACCTCGATGGTGCCGCTGGCGTCGGCGTAGCCGGACATCTGCTTGTCGAAGCCGAACGCGGTGACGGTCACGTTGCCGCGCTTGCCGGCATCGCTGGCCTGGCCGGCGTTGAGGCTGGACTGCGCGCCCACTACCACCTTGGCCTTGCCGACGGTGGAGGCCAGCAGCGGCTGCGCCTGGTCTTCCAGCTGCTCGGCGAGGTCGTCGACGCTGGTCGCGCTGCTGCCGTCGGGGCTGATGTCGCTGTAGGCGGTCAGGGTGATGTCGCCGGCCGTGCCGGTGCCCGTGCCGCTGGTGTTGACGGTGGAGGTGCCGGCAAGGGTGATCGACGGCGCCGCCAGGGTGACGTTGCCGCTGGCCTTGTTGGTCTTGCCGGCCGTGGTGACCCTGGCATCGGTCAGCGCGATGCTTTTTCCAGCCGTGACCTGCACGCTGCCGCCACGGTCGTCGGCCATCAGCGCCGCCAGTTCGCCGCTGATCTCGGCCTTGTCGGTGGCGACGATCTTGATCGAACCGTCCTGCCGCGCAACGCCGGCGCCGAGCGCCGAGCCGATGTTCACCGTGCTGCGGAACACCGCGTCGGCGTAGTCGACGCCGGCGTTCAGCTTGGCGCCATTGGCGATCACCGCGGCGGCGCCGAACAGGTTCAGCGAACCGCCGGTGTTGACGGTGCCGCCGATGCTGACGTTGCCGGTGTTGGAGTCGTTGTACTTGCCGGCGATCAGGTCGGCGGAGGCCTTGTCACTGGTCGTCGCGGTGCCGTTCTTGGCCTCCCTGGCCAGCTCGGTCATCTGCGCGGTGCTCGGCGTGGTCACCGTCAGGCTGCCGACGTTCACCACGCCGCTGGCACCGACCACCACGCCGTTCGGGTCGGCGAAGATCACGTTGCCGCCGATCTTGCCGTCCTTCAGACCGTTCAGCGTGCCGTTGATCACCACCTGGGTGTCGTGCACCAGGTTGACCAGGTTGCTGGCGCTGCCCGGCACGTTGAGGTTGACCGTGTTGCCGGCGCTGACGTTGAAGTTGCCGAACGAGTTGAAGCCGGTGCTGCCGCGCACCGTGGTGGTGGAGATGTCGGTGACCGTGCCGCTGGTGGTGATGGTGGTGGCGGTGGTAAGCCCGGTCAGCGAACCGCCGAAGTTGCCGTTGTGCAGGGTGATGTTGTTGCTGCCGGGGTTCGGATCGGCCGCCCAGACCGGCATCGCGCCGATGGAAACCAGCAGGGCCACGGTGATGCGGTTGGGGCGAAAGCGCTGTACCTGATCATCCTTGAGTGCACGCTGCTGCGCGCGGGTACGCTTGACCGACATGGTGGAGCCTCGCTGGGTACGGCTGGAGTGACACGTACGCAGGATTTTCCGGGAACTTTCCAGGCGCAGACAGGTCGTCGCCGTTCAATTGTGTCAACAGCGATTCACAAAGCTACGCCGCGGCTACGCGGGTAACGGGAGAGAACTCAGGAGATGTTCAGCTCGTGCGCTTCGGCCAGGCGGTAACCCTTGGCGTAGACGGTCTGGATCAGCAGCGGGCGGTTGGGGTTCTGCTCCAGCTTGCGGCGCAGACGGGCGATCAGCGTGTCCACCGTGCGCAGGTCGCCGATCTCTTCGGCGCCCGGGCCACGACGCAGGCTGGCGAACAGGTCCTGGCGGCTGACCGTCTGCCCGCGACGCTCGATCAACCCTACCAGCAGGGCGAATTCGCCGTGGGTCAGGGCGACGTCCTCGCCGCCCCGATCGACGATGCGCCGACGCAACAGATCGGCGCGGAACAGGCCGAGATTGACCACCATCGACGATTCGTCGCCGGCACCGCGTCGCCGCAGCAGGCTGCGCAGCTGGGCGAGCAGCACGCGCATGTTGACCGGCTTGGTGATGTAGCTGTCGGCGCCGGTTTCCAGCCCGGCCACGCGGTCGAAGTCATCGTCACGCACGGTGACCAGGATGATGCCGATCGACGGGCTGCGCGAGCGCAGGCTGGCGGCGACCGCCAGGCCGTCGAGGTCGGGCAGGCCGATGTCGAGGATCACCGCCACCGGGCGATGCTCCTCGAACAGGCGCAGGCACTCGCGTCCGGAGCCGGTCTGCACCACGTCGTAGCCGGCGTTGCCGAGGTAGAGGGCGATCATTTCCCGGACCTCGGGAGCGTCCTCGACAACCAGCAGGGTTTCCTTTTCCACGATCACAACCTTGAGTAGCTGGGCGGCAAGACCGCCGATTGTTAACCGAACGGCGAGCAAATAACCATATTCGCCCGACGCTCAGCGACGGACGTCGAGGCTCCAGTCACGCAGCAGCGCGAGGTGTTCGTCGAGCACCGCGAGCAGCGCCGGCAGCTCGTCGAGCGTGTTCACCCGCGCGGCGTCGGTGGCCAGCGAGCGCAGGCCGAAGTTCATCGCGCTGCCGCGCAAGCGGTGCAGCAGCGCGCCAAGCTCACCGTCGGCAGTCTCGGTCCGCAGCGCCTGCAACTGCTCGCGCACCTCACCCAGAGAGGCGATCAGCATCGGCAGCAGGCGTTCGCAGGCCTCCGTACCGAGCCAGTCCTGCAGCTGCGCCAGGCGCAGGCTGGACACGCTCTCGGCGGCGTCCGGCTCGGCCGCCTGGATGTCAGCCAGGCCGTCTTCGCCGCGCCAGATGCGCAACAGCGAGGGCAGCTGCAGCGGCTTGAACAGAGCGCCGTCGATGCCCGCGGCGCGGCAGGCATCGCGGTCGAGCTGCGCGGCGTTGGCGGTGAGCGCGACGATCAGCGGCCCGCCGTGCGGATTGAGCTGGCGGATCGCCCGGCTGGCGGCGATGCCGTCCATGTCCGGCATGCGCATGTCCATCAGCACCAGGTCGTAGTCTTCCTGACGGCAGCGTGCCAGCGCCGCGGCGCCACTGGAGGCGGTGCCAACCTTGGCGCCCCAGCGCATCAGCAGCTCGCGGGTGACGTCCAGGTTCACCTCGATGTCGTCGACCAGGAGGATCAGCAGGCCGTCCAGGCTCCCACTCTCTGCCACCGGCGCGCTGACCTGCAGCGCCGACCAGGGCAGCTCGACGCGCACGCAGACACCGGCACCGGGCGTGCTCTGCATTTCCACCTGGCCGCCGCTGAGGCCGACCAGCCGCCGCACGATGTACAGCCCGAGGCCCGAGCCCGGCAGCTCGCGGTGCTCCTCGAGACGGACGAAAGCGTCGAAGATATTGTCCTGGCGATCGGCGGCGATCCCCGGCCCGCTGTCGCGTACGCTGAGTACCAGGCCCCGCTCGCCCTGCGTCCCCAGGGCCACGCGAACCAGCCCGCCCTCGCTGAACTTCACCGCGTTGCTGAGCAGGTTATTGAGCACCTGGCGCAGCACCATCGGCGAACCCAGCACGTGCCGCGGCAGCGCCGGATCGATCGCCAGTTCGATGCGCAACTGCTTGGCCGTCGCCTGCGGCTGCAGCAGGGCGATGCTCTGTTCGAGCAGGGCGTGGATATCGAAAACGACGTCCGGCGGCAGCTTGGCGCCTTCCGCGCGCGCCAATGCGGCCAGGCCGTCGAGGATGTCGGTGAGGCTGGCCGCCGCGGTTAGCACCGTCGCCAGGCGCTCGNNAGCGGCGTGCGCAATTCGTGGCTGAGGAAGGAGAACAGTTCGGCGGTCTGCCGCGCCTCGCGCTGCGCCTGCTCGCGGGCGCGCTCCTGGGCCTGGCGCGAGCGCCATTCACCGTCGATGTCCTCCACCGCGCCGACCCAGCTCACCGGGCGTCCGGCGTGGCCAAGGATGCAGCGTCCGCGAAGCGACACCCACAGCCAGCGCCCGTCGGCGCAACGCAGGCGCACCTCGACGAGCAGC
>DIEE01000214.1 GCA_002418465.1 Pseudomonas sp. UBA5782
CACCGCCTGGTGGATCGGTGAAGCGCGATCCACCCTGTTTTCTGTTCGACCCGCGCCGCTTGGTTCAGCGCCCTGCCGCGGATTTCTCCTGCTTCTTCGCCTCGCCCCAGAGCGCGTCCAGTTCGTCGAGGCTGCAATCTTCGATGGGCCGGGCCCGTTCGCGCAATCGCTGCTCGATGAAGCGGAAGCGCCGCTCGAACTTGGCATTGGCGCCGCGCAGCGCGGCTTCCGGATCGACCTTGAGATGGCGCGCCAGGTTGACCGCGACGAACAGCAGGTCGCCGATTTCCTCGGCGATCGCCTGCGGGTCGTTCTCGCTCATCGCCTCGAGAACTTCGTCGAGTTCCTCGCGCACCTTGTCGACCACCGGCAGCGCATCCGCCCAGTCGAAACCGACATGGGCCGCGCGCTTCTGCAGCTTGGCCGCGCGCGACAGTGCCGGCAGTGCGCTCGGCACGTCGTCGAGCAGCGACAGCTGCTGCGGCGTGGCCGCGGCCTCGGCGCGCTCTTCGGCCTTGATCTCCTCCCAGCGCTGGCGGATCGCCGCCTCTTCCAGACGTGCCATGTCCGGCGCGCCGTAGAGGTCACCGTCGGGGAACACGTGGGGATGGCGGCGCACCAGCTTGCGGACGATGGCGTCGACCACCGTGGCGAACTCGAAGCGCCCTTCTTCGCGCGCCAGCTGGCTGTAGTAGACGACCTGGAACAGCAGGTCGCCCAGTTCGCCGGGCAGGTGGGCGAAATCGCCACGCTCGATGGCGTCGGCGACCTCGTAGGCCTCTTCGATCATGTGCGGGACGATGCTCGCGTAATCCTGCTTGAGGTCCCACGGGCAGCCGTGTTGCGGGTCGCGCAGGCGCGCCATCAGGTGCAGCAGATCGTCGAGTCGGTACATCGGGATTGTCCTGGGAAAGCGGCAGGCGGCGGGCACCGGGGCGCCGCCGCGAAAGGATCAGCCGCCGGCGCGGTGGCGGCGGGCTTCGATGATGTTGGGCAACTGCGAGATGCGCCCGAGCAGCCGGCCGAGGGCGTCCAGGCCGGGGATCTCGATGGTCAGCGACATCGACGCGGTGTTGTCTTCCTTGTTCGAGCGGGTGTTCACCGCCAGCACGTTGATGCGCTCGTTGAGCAGCACCTGGGAGACGTCGCGCAGCAGGCCGGAGCGGTCGTAGGCGCGGATGACGATGTCCACCGGATAGGTCAGCACCGGCACCGGGCCCCAGCTGACCTGGATGATCCGTTCCGGCTCGCGGCTTTCCAGCTGCAGCACCGAGGCGCAGTCCTGGCGGTGGATGCTGACGCCGCGCCCCTGGGTGATGTAGCCGACGATAGGGTCGCCCGGCAGCGGCTGGCAGCAGCCGGCCATCTGCGTCATCAGGTTGCCGACGCCCTGGATCTGGATGTCGCCGCGGCGGCCCGGCTTGTTGCCGCCGTGCTTGCGCGGGATCAGCTCCAGCTGCTCGGTGCCGCGCTCCGGCTCGACCAGTTGCTGCGCATGGTTGACCAGTTGCGCCAGGCGCAGGTCACCGGCGCCGAGGGCGGCGAACATGTCCTCGGCGGTCTTCATGTTGGCCTTCTCGGCCAGCCGCTCGTAGTCCACCTGCAACAGCGCCAGGCGGTTCAGCTCGCGTTCCAGCAGGCCCTTGCCGGCGGCGACGTTCTGGTCGCGCGCCTGCAGTTTGAACCAGTGGACAATCTTCGCCCGCGCCCGCGAGGTGGTGATGTAGCCGAGGTTGGAGTTCAGCCAGTCACGGCTCGGCGAGCCCTGCTTGCTGGTGATGATCTCCACCTGCTCGCCGGTCTGCAGGCTGTAGTTGAGCGGCACGATGCGCCCGTTGATCTTCGCGCCCCGGCAGTTGTGGCCGATCTCGGTGTGCACGCGGTAGGCGAAATCCAGCGGCGTGGCGCCCTTGGGCAGGTCGATGGCATGGCCGTCGGGGGTGAACACGTAGACCCGGTCCGGCTCGATGTCGACACGCAGCTGCTCGGCCAGCCCGCCGATGTCGCCCAGTTCCTCGTGCCATTCGAGTACCTGGCGCAGCCAGGAGATCTTCTCCTCGTAATGGCTGGAGGTGGCCTTGAGGTCGGTGCCCTTGTAGCGCCAGTGCGCGCAGACGCCCAGCTCGGCCTCCTCGTGCATGGCGTGGGTGCGGATCTGCACCTCCAGCACCTTGCCGTCGGGGCCGATCACCGCGGTGTGCAGCGAGCGGTAGCCGTTCTCCTTGGGGTTGGCGATGTAGTCGTCGAACTCCTTCGGGATGTGCCGCCAGAGGGTGTGCACGATGCCCAGCGCGGTGTAGCAGTCGCGGACTTCCGGGACCAGCACGCGCACCGCGCGGACGTCGTAGATCTGGCTGAACTGCAGGCCCTTGCGCTGCATCTTCCGCCAGATCGAATAGATGTGCTTGGCGCGTCCGCTGATGTCGGACTTGATCCCGGTGGCGGCCAGCTCGGAACGCAACTGGTCCATCACCGTGGTGATGTACTGCTCGCGGTCCAGGCGCCGCTCGTGCAGCAGCTTGGCGATCTGCTTGTACTGCTCGGGCTCGAGGTAGCGGAACGACAGGTCCTCCAGCTCCCACTTGATGTGGCCGATGCCCAGGCGGTGCGCCAGCGGTGCGTAGATGTCGAAGACTTCGCGGGCGACGCGGTGGCGCTTCTCGTCGTCGGCGTTCTTCACCGTGCGGATCGCGCAGGTGCGCTCGGCGAGCTTGATCAGTGCGACGCGCACGTCGTCGACCATCGCCACCAGCATCTTGCGCAGGTTCTCCACCTGCGCCTGGGTGCCGAGCACCAGCGACTGGCGCGGGTTGAGGCTGGCGCTGATCGCCGCCATGCGCAGCACGCCCTCGATCAGCTTGGCGACCGTGGCGCCGAAGCGCTGGTTGACGTCGGCGAGCTGGATCTGCCCCTCGCGCACGCCGCGGTAGAGCACCGCGGCGATCAGCGAGTCCTGGTCGAGCTTGAGGTCGGCGAGGATTTCGGCGATTTCCAGGCCGGTCTGGAAACTCGAGGTGCCTTCGACCCAGAGGTTCTGCGCGGCATTCGCCTGCTGCTCGACCTGGCGGGCGAACGCGCAGGCCTCGCGCATGGGGTCGCGATCCAGCGCCGGGTCGAGACCGATGACGTGGTCGAGCCACGCCTCCAGATTGATGCTGCCGTCGGTATTGATCGGCTGATGCGCTCTGACCTGTACCATTTCGCCTTTCCCCACGACGTGCCGGGCACGTCGAAAACGTCGGTCCGAAAGATTGGACCGCACGGATTACCGGAGCTTCCCGCTCCTCTCGAATAAAGCCATCGCCTCGACATGCGCCGTCTGCGGAAACATGTCGAGGATGCCGGCGCGCCGCATCCGGTAGCCCTGACGGGCCAGCTCGGCGGCGTCGCGCGCCAGGGTCGCCGGATTGCACGACACGTACAGCACCCGATCGGCATCCAGCTCGGCCAGGTTCCGCACCACGTCCCACGCGCCATCGCGCGGAGGGTCCAGCAGAATCGCGTCGAAGCGCTGCCGCGCCCAGGGCGCATCGGCAAGCGGCTTCGACAAGTCGGCCTGGTAAAAGTGCAGGTTGTCCAGGCCGTTGCGCCGCGCGTTGCCGCGCGCGCGCTCGACCATCTCCTCCACGCCTTCCACCGCCACCACTTCACGCACCTGGCGCGCCAGCGGCAGGGCGAAATTGCCCAGCCCGCAGAACAGGTCGAGGACCCGTTCGCCGGGCTGCGGCGCCAGCCATTCCAGCGCCTGGGCGACCATCGCCTGGTTCACCGGCGCGTTGACCTGGACGAAATCGCCGGGGCGAAAATCCAGTTGCAGGTCCCAGGTCTCCAGGCGGTAACCCAGTTCGGCGTCGGGCCTGGACGCCTGCGGCTCGCCGGTGCCCTGCAGCCAGAGCTGCGCGGCGTGTTCGTCGCAGAACGCCTGCAGACGCGCCAGATCGGCCTCGCCGAGCGCCGTGGTATGCCGCACCAACAGCGCCTCGGCGGTGCCGCTGAAGATTTCCACGTGGCCGATCGCCTGGGGCTTGTCCAGCGCGCGTAGGACCTGCGGTAACGCGCGCACGATCGGTTGCAAGGGCTGTACCAGCACCGGGCATTCGTCGATGGAAAGGATCGTCTGGCTGGCCGCCTCGCGGAAGCCGACATCCAGCCGCGAGGCCCGAGCGTCCCAGCGCACGGCGATTCGCGCGCGCCGCCGGTAGGCGAATTCCGGGCCGCTCAGGGGCGCGGCCCACTGCTCGGGTTGCAGCTCGGCGTTGCGCGCCAGTTGCTCGTCGAGGGTGCGCTGTTTCAGGGCCAGCTGTTCGTCGTGGGGCAGGTGTTGGAGGCTGCAACCGCCGCAACGGCGCGCGTGCTTGCAGGGTTCGACGCGGCGCAGCGGCACGGCGTCGAGCACGCGTT
>DIEE01000212.1:0-3065 GCA_002418465.1 Pseudomonas sp. UBA5782
CCGGCTGTCGCCGCGGAACCCGCGCCGACGCCGGTCGCGCCGCCCGCCGAGCAGCCGGCCAGCGAGATCGATCAGTCGACCAGCTCGACGATCTGGCTGATCGGTGCCTTCTGCCTGGTCACGCTGCTCGCCGTGCTGCTGCTTCTGCGTCGTCGGCGCCGGCCCGAGCCGCTGCCGGAGCCGCAGATGGTCGTGGTGCCGGTGGTCGATGACGACGTGCTGGTCAGCCCGGCACGCGTGCGCAGCGCGGCCAGCGTCGAGCCGCTGGCTACCCAGGCGCGCACCANNACATCTACATCGCCTACGGCCGTTTCGGCGAGGCGGAAAGCACCCTGCGCCACGCACTGGAGAACACTCCGGTGCGCATGGACTTGCGCCTGCGCCTGCTGGAGGTGCTGGCCGAGCTCGGCGACCTCGGCGGCTTCGCCCGCGAGGAGGCGGTGCTTCGCGAGATGGGCGCCAGTCCGACGCAGATCGATCGGATCAAGGCGCGCTATCCGGCGATGGACAGCGACGCCGCCCCGGCCGCGGCGCCCTTCGTCGATCCGTTGCAGGATGCCGTACTGGACTTCGACGACCTGCCGCCCGTGCCTGCGGCGACCGCTCCGAGCGCTCCCGCCGCTGCGGCGATGCCTGCCGAGGGCGCGAAGGACGATTACCCGCTGAACCTCGACGACCTCTCCCTGGACGCCGACTGGGACCTGATCAACCCGTTCCCGAACAAGGCGCAGTCGCGCGGCGCGCAGGGCAAGCCGGAGGTCGAAGAGGACCTGGACTTCCACTCCGACCTGCAGCAACTGCCGGAAGTCTACGAGCTGGACGAGCCGGAGCAGCCGCCGCGAGGCGGGGTCGAGCAGGACCTCAGCGACGACTTCCTCGATGCCTTCGGTGACGACCTGTCGGGTGACCGCCCGAGGGAAAGCGAGCTCGGCGACCTGGCCTCCAACCGCGAGCACCTGGCCAAGCTCAACCTGGCGATGAGCTACATCGAGCAGGGCGAGATCCAGAGCGCCTGCAACATCCTCAACGAGGTGATCGACCAGGGCGACGACCGGCAGAAGGAAGAGGCTCGCGAGCTGTTGTCGCGTATCGCCTGAGCCTGACGCCGATGGAATGAGACGCCGCATTTCGATGCGGCGTTTTCGTTTCTGCGCCTCGATGCTGCCGTTATCATCGCGCTTTGGCCTGCCAGCGAGATCGCCATGACCAGCCCCACGCGCAAACCCGAGATCGTCATCACCTATTGCACCCAGTGCCAATGGCTGCTGCGCGCCGCCTGGCTGGCCCAGGAGCTGCTCTCCACCTTCGCCGACGACCTCGGCCGGGTGTGCCTGGCGCCGGCCACCGGCGGCACCTTCCACATCACCTTCGATGGCGAGCAGATCTGGGAGCGCAAGGCCGATGGCGGGTTTCCCGAGGCCAAGGTGCTCAAGCAGCGCGTGCGCGACCGCATCGACCCGCAGCGCGACCTCGGGCACAACGAGGCACGGCCGTAACGGATTGCGTTGCGCAGGGGCGAACTTGTTCGCCGCGTGGCCAAGTCAGGCGAACGAGTTCGCCCCTACGAAGAGCGGTTGTGAAGGGCTCAATCGAGGATCGGGTTTTCCCGGCGCAGTTCTTCCAGCAGCAGCGCGGCCGGCGCGGTCAATGCGGCGCCCTGGCGGGTCACCGCCGAGTAAGCTTCGGTGCGCGAGTGGATCTGCAGCGGCAGGCGCGTCAGCAGGCCGTTCCGTATGGCGAACTGCGCCACCTCGATCGGCATCAGTGCCACCAGCGTCGGGTCTTCCTGCAGCAGCATCAGGGTGGTGAAGGTCGATGAGGTTTCCACCGGATAGCGCGGAAATTCCAGTCCGGCTTCGCTGAATTCGCGCTCCAGCAGCAGGCGCATCGGCATGTTCGCCGGGTAGACCACCCAGGAATACTCCTCCAGATCGGCGAGCCTGAGCGGCGTGGAACAGGCCAGCGGATGCTGCGGATGGGCCACCAGCACCAGTTCCTCGCGGTGCTCGCTGAGGCAGATGTAGTCGTCCGGCCGCTGGCTGACGCTGCTGCGGCAGATCGCCAGGTCCAGGCGACCCTGGTCGACCAGCGGCAACAGCCGCGCGCTGGTGTCCTCGATGATCTCCACCGACAGCTGCGGCTGCTTCTCGCGCAGGCGGCCGAGGGCGCGCATCAGCATGGGCACGCCGCCCATGATGGTGCCCACCGAGAGTCGGCCGCCTTCACCCTGGAGGATGCCGAGCATCTCCTCGCGCAGGTGCGCCAGGTCGGTGTGGATCAGCCGCGCGTAGCGGATCACGCAGCGGCCGAGGTCGTTCGGCTCCAGGCCCTTGGGGGTGCGCTCGAACAGCGTCACGCCAAGGGTCGACTCGATTTCGTGAAGCGCCTTGGTCGCGCCCGGCTGGGAAATGGAGACGCGCTCGGCGGCCTTGTGCAGCGAACCGTGCTCGTCGAGGGCGATCAGCAGGCGCAACTGGCGCAGCCGCAAGCGCGAGGAAATGGTCGAGAGGGAAGGGATCATAGGGGTAATAACGAAAGGTTATCGCTCAATCAGCAGCTCTCATTAGGCAGGCGCGGAGGGCGTTCGTAAAGTGCGTCCATCGAATTCCCATAACGACAAGAGTCCACTCATGAGACTGATCCAATTCGAGACGGCCCAGGGCCAGCGCCAGGTCGGCGTGGTCGAAGGCGACGCCATCCAGACCGTGCGCGGCGTGCGCAGCACCCGTGAACTTGCCCTTGCCGCCCTGCGTGGCGGCCGTGGTCTGGTCGAGGAAGTCCTCGATCGCGGCTGCGACAGCGGCCCCTCCTACCGTGAATTGCTCGAAGCCGGCCGCGTCCTGCCGCCGCTCGACCACGAAGATCCCGCCCATTGTCTGATCAGCGGCACCGGCCTGACCCACCTGGGCAGCGCGTCCACGCGCGACAAGATGCACCAGCAGAAGGCCCAGGACGAAGCCACCATGACCGACACCCTGCGCATGTTCAAATGGGGCGTCGAGGGCGGCAAGCCGGCCGAAGGCGCGATCGGTGCGCAGCCGGAATGGTTCTACAAGGGCGACGGC
>DIEE01000212.1:3079-3470 GCA_002418465.1 Pseudomonas sp. UBA5782
GGGCTTTGCCCTCGGCAACGAATTCTCCGACCATGTGATGGAACGCCGCAGCTATCTGTATCTGGCGCACTCCAAGCTGCGTGCCTGCTCCTACGGTCCCGAGCTGCGCGTCGGCGAGCTGCCGGCGGACCTGGCCGGCACCAGCCGTATCCGTCGCGGTGACGAGGTGCTCTGGGAGAAGGAGTTCGTCTCCGGCGAAGAGAACATGTGTCACAGCCTGAACAACCTCGAATACCACCACTTCAAGTACAACCAGTTCCTCCGTCCCGGCGATGTACACGTGCATTTCTTCGGCACGGCCACGCTGTCGTTCGCCGACGGGGTGAAGGTTCAGCCGGGTGACCGCTTCGAGATCAGCATGGCCGAGTTCGGCGAGCCGCTGGTCAACGGC
>DIEE01000210.1 GCA_002418465.1 Pseudomonas sp. UBA5782
GCGGGCGAGCGGCGCCGGGGTGCTCAGCTACCTGTTGTTCGAGGCCGGCTACTGCAACGAGCTGATCGAGCTGGGTTACCAGGACGCCATGGCACAGAAGGCCGAGCTGCTGCGCTTTCTCGCCCTGGAGCCGAGCGTCGAACCCGCGCCCTCGACGACCTAGGCCAGCACGCCGTTGTGGAAATCGCGCAGCGCCTGCTCGATTTCCTCGCGGCTGTTCATCACGAACGGGCCGTACTGGACGATGGGCTCGCCCAGCGGACGACCGGCGAGCAGCCGCACGCGGGCGCCGTCGAAGCTGGACAAGCGCAGCTCGCCCTGTTCCGAGAGCCGCGCCAGGCGACCCTGGATCACCTCCACCGGTTCGTCGCCGGCAACCAGCGCATTGCCTTCGTAGACGTAGAGCATCGGCCGCAGGCCGTCGGCCAGGCGCCGGCTCAGCTGGCCGCCGGCGGGGATCACCAGGTCGAACAGCTGCGGCTCGCTGTGCGGGCGCTGCACGGCGCCGTCGAGCTGCTGCTCGCCGTCGTCGAAACGCCCGGCGATGACCTTCACCTCGACCCCGCCGGCGGTGCGCAGACGGGGGATTTCGGCGGCATCGAAGTCGCGATAGCCGGGCTCGCCAAGCTTGTCCTTGCCCGGCAGGTTCAGCCAGATCTGGAAGCCGCGCATGGTGCCCTGTTCCTGCTCAGGCATCTCGCTGTGGATCACCCCGCGCGCGGCGGTCATCCACTGCACGCCACCGGTCTGCAGCAGGCCGACGTTGCCCATGTGGTCTTCGTGGCGCATGCGTCCTTCGAGCATGTAGGTGATGGTCTCGAAGCCGCGGTGCGGGTGCGGCGGGAAGCCGGCGATGTAGTCGTCCGGATCGTTGGAGCCGAATTCGTCGAGCATCAGGAAGGGGTCGAAGCGCTCGATACCGGCGCCGCCGATCACTCGGTTCAGGCGCACACCGGCGCCGTCGGATGCCGGTTGGCCGATGTGCTGGGCGATCACGCTGCGAAACGAGGTCATGGGAATCTCCAGGAAAGACAAGCCTGCATCCTAAGCGGAAGATTCGATTCGATGGTTGCGATTATCGCGGGATAACTATCGAGGAATTGGATGGTTCGTCGCCGTGACCCTCCCGCGCCTCGACGCGGGAGGGCGGCCGGTCACTCGGCGATCTGCAGGTCGCGGGCCTTGGTGTAGACGTAGCGGACCTTCTCGTACTCGAACGGCGAGTTCAACTGGCCGTAGCGGAAGTTGGTGACGTAGCGCGCGTTGACCGAGCGCAGCAGGAAGATCTCCGGGTGATCCTCGCTGGCCTCGGCGACGTTGAGGAAGTTGACCTGGCTGTCGACCGCAAAATCGAACACCCGGCCGCCGGCGTCGCGCAGGTTGGACGGGCCGAAGAACGGCAGCACCACGTAGGGGCCGTCGCCGACGCCGTAGAAGCCCAGGGTCTGGCCGAAGTCCTCGCTCTGCTTGGGTAGGCCGATGCGCGATGCCGGGTCCCACAGGCCGAAGATGCCGACGGTGGTGTTGACCAGCAGCCGCCCGGTGGTCTGCAGCGAACGCTTGCCCTTGAACTGCAGCGCGCTGTTGAGCAGGTTGGGCACATCGCCGAGGTTGCCGAAGAAGTTGCTCACGCCGCTGCGCACGAAGCGCGGGGTAACGTACATGTAGCCACGCACTACGGGCAGCAGTACCCATTCATCGAGGCGGTAGTTGAAGTGGTACATGTGCCGATTGAAGCGCTCCCACGGGTCGTAGATTTCCAGCGCCTCGAGCGTGGCGCGCTCGAATTCGGTCTGGTCCAGGCCAGGGTTGAATTTCAGGCTGTCCAGCGGGCGAGTGAAACCGTCGCCATCTGTGTCCGCCTGGACGGCCATCGGCAGCAGCAGGCTGAAGGCCAGCAGCAACGGTTTGGCGAGGCGGGCGAGTTGCGCGTATGGGGTCGTCATAATGTGATCGTTCCCTGAATGGGCCGGCGCCTGGGCGCGGAAGTGGGCGTCAGCCACGGAAGAAGTCCAGCATGGCCTGGGTGTTGACCTTGTAGTTGAGGTTGCCGAGGTGGCCGCCGTACGGGTAGACGGTCAGCCGCTCGCCGAAGGTGCGGCGCAGGAAGCCGAGGTCGCCGGGGCCGAGGATCACGTCGTCGGCGTTGTGCAGCACGGCGATCTTCGGGCTGTTGCGCAGGTAGTCCTCGAGCCCGTACAGGCTCACGGCATCGACCAGCTGGGTGAAGCTGCCGCCGTTGTGGCGGGCGCGCCACATGGGGATCAGCTGGTTGGTCATGTAGCAGTCGAAATCGCACTGCAGGGCGCGCTTGAAGAACGGCGTCAGGCTTGTGCCCTGGGTGATCGGGAAGTTCGGCGGAATGATCAGGCCGCGACGGTTGATCAGGTCCGAGGTGAAGGCGATGTCGGCCGAGGAGAAGCGGAACACGGTGCCGATCAGCATCGCCATCTGCTCGTTGCTCAGGCGCTGCTTGGACTGCTGGAAGTCGTAGAGCATCGCCTCGTTGAGGTCGATGTAGCCCTTCTGCTGGAAGTACAGCGAAAGCTTGCGCAGCATCAGCTCGTAGAAGGTGGTGCTGTCGGTGACGCCTTTCACCTCGGTCTGCACCAGGCGGTCGAGGTTGCTCACCGAGGTGTTCAGGTTGACCGGCGGGTTGATCAGCAGCACGCGCTTGAAGTTGAAGCTGCGCCGGGTTTCGTCGAGGTGGCTGACGAACGCCGCCTGCAGGCCGCCGAGGCTGTAGCCGGTGAGGTAGTACTCGGTCACCGGCAGGTCGGGATGCTGCGCGCGTACCGCCTGCATGACCCGGTAGAGGTCGTCGGCATCGTCCGCGGAAATGCCTGGCGTGGCATAGCGCGAGGCCGAGGCCATGAAGTCGTAGCTGGTCGGCGAGGACAGCTGCACGACGTGATAGCCGGCCTGGTAATAGAGCTTCTTGAGGAAGTCCATGGTGCTGTTGGCGTAGTTCGCCCCGGTGCCGGCGATGATGAACATCAACGGCGCCGGCTTGCTCTGCTTGGCCAGCCGGTAGTGCATCTTGGTCACCGGCCAGAAGTTTTCCGGCAGCTCGTACTCGCGCTCGGGGCGCAGCAGCAGCGCGTAGTCGGCCTGGTCGATGTCGGTGTCGAAGGGCAGGGCGGGGCGCAGCGCCGTCGGCGTGGTGGCGATGGTCGCCTCGAACGGGTTGTGCAACGGGAAGCCGTATTTGACCGGGTCGATATCCCCGGCCCAGAGCGGCGCACTCAGTAACAGACTGCCAAACAATGCGGCGAGGCGAAGAATACGTGGCATGGAAATTCCCTTTCGGAAGGAGGCGTTCTGAGTAATCCGCAGGCTATGACAACCGCGGGACCAGCAAAGTGCCAGCAGTCTAGGCGTGACGCCGACAGTAATAATTGCACCGATGTCTGCAGTTTGCAGCGCCGGGACTGACGGCTATCCTGTGCGCCTTTCCCGCCGGAGTCGCCCTTCATGTCGCGCCGCAAGCCCGTGATCCTGCTGTTGATTGGTCTGTCGCTGTGGCTGGCCGCCTGCCTGGCGCTGCGCTACGGCTTCATGCAGGACAGCCAGTGGGTCGGTGCCTGTGCCGATGATCCTACACGCTGGGAATGTCAGTTTCGTTCCGTTCTCGGCCTGACCATCCATTTCCGCATCCTCGCCTGGGCGGCGCTGGCTACCGCTGTGCTCGGTTTTCTCCTGCCGGGCGTTGCCGGTCGGCGGATCGCGCTGCTCGGCATGCTCTTCGCGCTGCCGGCGCTGATCCTCTATACCGCCAGCCTGGCGGTGTTCGCCGTGGTGCTGGCAGCGTTGCGCCTGGTGCGCGCGGATCGGCAGCTCGCGGCGCGCTGAAAACGCCTCAGCGCGCCGGCGCTTTAGGCGCGACGCGCAGGCAGCGGCAGAGGGCTATGGTCAGCAACAGGCTGACAACCGCCCAGCCTATGGCCTGCTGATTGCCCAGGGTTTCCTCGACCAGTTGCGGGACGATGCCCAGCCCGACGAACAGCGCCAGCAGCGTCAGTTCGCGGCGCGGGCCGGCGACCGGGCGGCACAGGTAGACCAGCGCCGGCAGCAGCAGCGCGGCGCTGGGAAAGCTGCGGTAGCGCGCATCGAAGACCAGCGCCAGCATCATCACCGCCCCGGCGAAGCCGGCCGCCGCGATCCACC
>DIEE01000112.1 GCA_002418465.1 Pseudomonas sp. UBA5782
GGCGCTGATGGCGCCCACCGAGATCCTCGCCGAGCAGCACTTCATCAACTTCAGCCGCTGGCTTGAGCCGCTCGGCATCGAGGTCGCCTGGCTGGCCGGCAAGCTCAAGGGCAAGGCCCGTGCGGCGGCACTGCAACGCATCGCCGGCGACGCGCCGATGGTGGTTGGCACCCACGCGCTGTTCCAGGACGAGGTNNTCGATGAGCAGCACCGCTTCGGCGTGCAGCAGCGTCTGGCGCTGCGGCAGAAGGGCATCGACGGGCGACTCTGTCCGCACCAGCTGATCATGACCGCCACGCCGATCCCGCGGACGCTGGCGATGAGCGCCTACGCCGACCTCGACACCTCGATCCTCGACGAGCTGCCGCCGGGGCGCACGCCGGTGAACACCCTAGTGATCGCCGACAGTCGCCGCCTGGAAGTGGTCGAGCGGGTCCGCGCCGCCTGCCGCGAAGGGCGCCAGGCGTACTGGGTGTGCACGCTGATCGAGGAGTCCGAGGAACTCACCTGCCAGGCGGCGGAGACCAGCTTCGAGGAGCTCACGGCGGCGCTCGGCGAAGTGCGTGTCGGGCTGATCCACGGGCGCATGAAGCCGGCCGAGAAGGCCGAGATCATGGCTGCGTTCAAGCAGGGCGAGCTGCAACTGCTGGTGGCGACCACGGTGATCGAGGTGGGCGTCGACGTGCCCAACGCGAGCCTGATGATCATCGAAAACCCCGAGCGCCTCGGCCTGGCCCAGTTGCACCAGCTGCGCGGCCGGGTCGGTCGGGGCAGCGCGGCCAGCCATTGTGTGCTGCTCTATCACGCACCGCTGTCGCAGATGGGCCGCGAGCGCCTGGCGATCATGCGCGAGACCTGCGACGGCTTTCTGATCGCCGAGAAGGATCTGGAACTGCGCGGCCCCGGCGAGATGCTCGGTACCCGCCAGACCGGCCTGCTGCAGTTCAAGGTCGCCGACCTGATGCGCGATGCCGAGCTGCTGCCGGCGGTGCGCGATGCGGCGCAGACACTGCTGGCGCACTGGCCGCAACATGTCAGCCCGCTGCTGGAGCGCTGGCTGCGCCACGGCCAGCAGTACGGCCAGGTGTGACGGGGCTCACGCACCGCTTGCCGGGGAAGCCACGCTCGGCGGAAACGATGGGTATACTTCGATACAAATGCCTGTAGGAATTCAGTTGATGACCGAAGTCGCGCTTGCCTCCGACGATACGCCCCACACTCCCGCGCTGATCGCACAGCTGCTGGAGAAGCTCGGCCTGCCGCTCAAGGAGCGCGGCGAACAGGGCGCATTGAACCCCGAGCAGCGGGTGCAGGCCGTACTGCTCGAGGATGCCGTGGGCGCGCTGCTGGTGCTCTACCCGCGCAGCCAGCTGCTCGACCTGGGCCGCCTCGCCGAACTGACCGGCCGCCAGCTCACCGCGGTGAAGCCCGAGCGCCTGGAGAAGATGCTGCGCAAGCATGAGCTGAGCGTGCTGCCGGCGCTGCCGATGCTGACCAGCTCGCCGTGCCTGTACGAGGACCGCCTGCTGCAGCAGAGCGAACTGAGCATCGAGTCCGGCCAGCCGGGCCTGTTGCTGGACATCACCGGCGACAGCTTCAAGAACCTGCTGAGCAAGGCCAGCGCCGCGCATTTCGGCGAGTCGCTGCAGAACATCCAGCCCAACCTGAAGCGCCCGCACGACGACCGCGCCGAGATCATCCAGGCGGTGCAGGCGTTCACCGCGCGGCGCATCCAGCAGCGTCTAGAGGAAACCATCGAGATTCCGCCGCTGGCGGAAACCGCGCAGAAGATCATCAAGCTGCGCGTCGATCCCAGCGCCAGCGTCGACGACATCACCGGCGTGGTCGAAACCGATCCGGCGCTGGCGGCGCAGGTGGTCAGCTGGGCGGCCTCGCCCTACTACGCCGCGCCGGGCAAGATCCGTTCGGTGGAGGACGCCATCGTCCGCGTGCTCGGCTTCGATCTGGTGATCAACCTGGCCCTCGGCCTGGCGCTGGGCAAGACCCTGGCGCTACCCAAGGACCATCCACAGCAGGCCACGCCCTACTGGCACCAGGCGATCTACACCGCCGCGGTGATCGAGGGGCTGACCCGCGCGATGCCGCGCACCCATCGCCCGGAAGCCGGCCTCACCTATCTTGCCGGCTTGCTGCACAACTTCGGCTATCTGGTCCTGGCGCACGTCTTCCCGCCGCATTTCTCGCTGATCTGCCGGCACCTGGAGGTCAACCCGCACATCGACCACAGCATCGTCGAGCATCACCTGCTGGGCATCACCCGCGAGCAGATCGGCGGCTGGCTGATGCAGCATTGGGACATGCCCGAAGAGCTGTCCACCGCGCTGCGCTTCCAGAACGACCCGGACTACGACGGCGACTACGCGGTCTACCCGAACCTGGTGTTCCTCGCCGTGCGCCTGCTGCGCGGGCGCGGCATCGGCTCCGGCCCGGAAAGCGAGATTCCCGACAGCCTCTTCGAGCGTCTCGACATCACCCGCGAGAAGGCCGACGACGCGGTGAACAAGGTGCTCGCCGCCGAAGTGGCGCTGCGCGAGCTGGCCTCGCAGTTCGGCAAGCCGAGCTGAGTGCGGCGGATGTGAAAAAGGGGCCGCGAGGCCCCTTTTTCGTGGTGCGGATTCGTTTCAGGCGGCCTTGTCGTCCGCGGGCTTTTTCTTCTTTGGCGCCAGGTACTTGGTCAGCCCCTGGAACCAGATCACCAGCGCCGGGTTGCCCTGGATCTGGATGTCCTTGTTCTGGATGCCCTGCATGAACGCCAGCTGCTTGTTCTTCGCGGTCATGGTGGCGAAGCCGTAGGCCGCATCCCTGAAGCCGAGGGCGAAGGCCGGCGCTACCGCCGGGCCGCGTTTTCCGACCACGCGTTCGTCGCGAACGATGTAATGGCGGGCGAGCTTGCCGTCGAGGGTATGCAGCTGGAAGACCAGGTCCTTGCCGGCCAGCTGCTGGCGGAAGGCAGGGTTGTCGCGGCTTGCCTTGGCCATCATTCGGCCCAGCATCCAGAGAAGAAAACGGAATTTCATGCACAGCCTCGAGGGGAGAATTGACACGACGGCGCGGATTCTAGCGCCTGTTCCTACGCCTCACAGCTGGACTTTCGGGTGGTTCGGCGGCGGCTTCGAGCGCCCGTCGGAGACGGCCCGCCGCGGCGGGCGGGAGGGACGTTTCCGACGGGTTTGGCGGCGTCAGTTGACGGCGTCCTTGAGCGACTTGCCCGGTTTGAAGGCCACGGTGTTGCTGGCCTTGATCTTCACCGGTTCCCCGGTTTGCGGATTCTTCCCGGTGCGGGCGCCACGATGGCGTTGCACGAAGGTGCCGAATCCAACCAGCGTCACGCTGTCCTTCTTGTTCAGTGCAGTGGTGATTTCATCGAGAACGGCGTTGAGTACACGATTGGCCTGATCTCTGGTCAGATCGGCCTTCTCGGCGATGGCGGCGGCGAGTTCCGGTTTGCGCATAAATGCCTCTTTGACGGTTATTGTTGTTGTGTCCGTGCTGTTCTTCCCGAACAGCGCCCAAGGCGCCGCAACAGCTCTGCGCTGCGGCAGACCAAGGGGAGGATGGCATGCCTCCGGGGCCTGCGCCAGTCGTGGCGAAAGGCTGGCGAAAGGAAACTTAGGCTTTTTACGACAGAACCGGAGGCATTTACGCCAGAAGCGCTGGAAGCTGACGATTCAGGGCGAGTTTCTCCTGCACCGCGCTGCCGGTCAGCGCGTAGCCGAGCAGCTCTCCGGCGGGGCCCAGGCAGAGAGCCTTGATGTCGGCGCCGCTGCCTTCGACCTGCCATTCGCCCTGGCTGCCGCGCGGCGGTGGCGAGACCACCAGCGGGCACACGGGGGTCTTCACCGTCACCGGCATCGGCCCGTAGCTCACCGCGGTCGGCGTGCCGTTCAGGGTCTGCGCCAGCGCGCGCGCGCAGCTCATCAGCGGCATCACATAGAGCAGGTTGAGGCCGTCGACTTCGGCGCAGTCGCCGAGTGCGTAAATGTTCGCGTGGGAGGTCTGCAACTGGCGATCGACCATCACCCCGCGGTTGATCTGCAAGCCGGCGGCGGCGGCGAGATCGGTGCGCGGGCGCAGGCCGATGGCGGAGACGACCAGGTCACAGGCGATCCGCGTGCCGTCGGAAAGGTGCGCGTCGAGGCCGTCCTCGACGTGGTTGAGGCTGGCCAGGGTCGGGCCGAGGTGGAATTTCACCCCCAGGCCTTCCAGCCCGGACTGCACCGCGCGGGCGGCGGCCGGGTGCAGCAGCGCCGGCATCACCTGTTCGCAGGGCGCCACCAGGCTCACCTGGAAACCGCCGAGGCTGAGGTCGTTGGCGAATTCGCAGCCGATCAGCCCGGCGCCGAGGATCAGCACGCGGCGCTTGCCGGCCGCGGCGCTGCGGAAGCGCGCGTAGTCTTCCAGGTCGTTGATCGGGAAGATCGCTTCCTGGGCGTCGCCGGCCACCGGTACGCGCAGTGTTTCGGCGCCCCAGGCGAGCACCAGGTCGCGGTACGGCACGGCTTCCTCGCCGATCCACAGGCGCTTGTGGCCGGGATCGATGCCAGTGACGCGGGTGTGGGTGCGCACCTCGGCCTTGAGCTGGTCGGCCATGGCACCGGGCTCGGCCATCACCAGCGCATCGGCGTCCTTGTCCTTGCCGAAGCCGGTGGAGAGCATCGGCTTGGAATACGAGCGTCCGTCGTCGGCGCTGATCAGCAGCAGCGGGGTTTCGCTGTCCAGCTTGCGCCACTCCCTGGCGAGGTTGTAGCCGGCCAGGCCGGTGCCGATGATCACCAGGGGTGCACTCATGAATTCTCTCCGTCGAGGATGGGGCGGGCCGACGACCGTAGCGCAAAGCGCCGCGTTCGCCAATTCGCCGGCGGCCTGCCGCGCGGGCGGCGGGCAAAAAAAAGGCGGCCGTTCGGGGCCGCCGCGGGTTTTCAAGGCGCGGATCAGGCGATTTCGATCATCTCGAAATCGCTCTTGCCGACGCCGCAATCGGGGCACAGCCAGTCTTCGGGTACGTCCTGCCAGAGGGTGCCGGCGGCGATGCCGTCATCCGGCCAGCCCTCGGCTTCGTCGTAGATCAGCCCACATACAACACATTGCCACTTCTTCATATCTACCTCAGGCGACGCTCACGGTTTGCGTCGGCACGCTATCGCAGAACGCCCGATCCGCCAAGCCGGGCATCGCTGCGGGCGGTCATTGGCGGACAAGACGAGGCCCCGGCGTGCCTGGGCATGCGCGGGGCCTGGTCTTGTGTTGCCCGGATTAGGCAGCACTTGGCGCTGCCTGGCGAATGAATTCGCCCCTACAGGGCCTGCGTGGGCGCATGGCGCCTGCGTATCAGCCCTTCTTGAACGCCAGACGCCACTGGTGCAGCAGCGGCTCGGTGTAGCCGCTGGGCTGCTCGCGACCCTTGAACACCAGGTCGCAGGCGGCGCGGAAGGCGAAGGACTTGGCGAAGTCGGCGGCCATCGGCGTGTAGATCGGATCGCCGGCGTTCTGAGCGTCGACTACCTTGGCCATGCGCTCCAGCGTTTCGCGCACCTGCGCTTCGCCGACCACACCGTGGTGCAGCCAGTTGGCGATGTGCTGGCTGGAGATGCGCAGCGTGGCGCGGTCTTCCATCAGGCCGACGTCATGGATGTCCGGCACCTTGGAGCAGCCGACGCCCTGTTCGACCCAGCGCACCACGTAGCCGAGGATGCCCTGGCAGTTGTTGTCCAGCTCCTGCTGGATGTCCGCGGCGCTCCAGTTGCGCTCGGCGGCCACCGGCACGCTGAGCAGGCCGGCGAGCAGGTCGTCGCGCTGGCTGGCGAGATCGATCTTCTCCAGCTCCTGCTGCACGGCCTGTACGTCCACCTGGTGGTAGTGCAACGCGTGCAGGGTGGCGGCGGTCGGCGACGGCACCCAGGCGGTGTTGGCGCCGGATTTCGGATGGCCGATCTTCTGCTCCAGCATCGCCGCCATCAGGTCCGGCATCGCCCACATGCCCTTGCCGATCTGCGCGCGGCCGCGCAGGCCGCAGGACAGGCCGACCAGCACGTTGTTGCGCTCGTAGGCCTGGATCCAGGCACTGCTCTTCATGTCGCCCTTGCGCAGCATCGCGCCGGCTTCCATGGCGGTGTGCATCTCGTCGCCGGTGCGGTCGAGGAAGCCGGTGTTGATGAACGCCACGCGGTCGCCGGCCTCGGCGATGCAGGCCTTGAGGTTGACGCTGGTGCGCCGCTCCTCGTCCATGATGCCCATCTTCAGCGTGTGGCGGGGCAGGCCGAGGAGGTCCTCGACGCGGCCGAACAGCTCGTTGGCGAAGGCCACTTCGGCCGGGCCGTGCATCTTCGGCTTGACGATGTAGACGCTGCCGCTGCGCGAGTTGCCGCGGCGTTTCAGGTCGTGCAGCGCGATCAGGCTGGTGAACACCCCATCGAGGATGCCTTCCGGCACCTCGTTGCCTTCGCCGTCGAGGATCGCCGGGTTGGTCATCAGATGGCCGACGTTGCGGATGAACAGCAGCGAACGGCCGTGCAGGGTCAGGCTGGAGCCGTCGGCGGCGGTGTACTCGCGGTCGGCGTTGAGGCGGCGGGTGATGCGCTTGCCGCCCTTGTCCATTTCCTCGGTCAGGTCGCCCTTCATCAGGCCCAGCCAGTTGCGNNGGAGTCCTCGCAGTCCATGATGGTGGTCAGCGCGGCCTCCATGAGCACGTCCTTGACCCCGGCGGCGTCGGTCTGGCCGATCGGGCTGGACGCGTCGATCTGGATCTCGAAGTGCAGGCCGTTGTTCTTCAGCAGCAGGGCAACCGGTTCGGCAGCCTCGCCCTGGTGGCCGATGAACTTCTCGGGCTGCGCCAGGCCGCTGCTGCTGCCGTCCTTCAGCGCCACCTGCAACTGGCCGTCGACCACCTGATAGCGTTGCGCATCGACGTGAGAGCCGTTGGCCAGCGGCGCGGCCTGGTCGAGGAAGGCGCGGGCGAAGGCGATCACCTTGGCGCCGCGTACTTCGTTGTAGCCGGGGCCCTTGCTGGCGCCGCCTTCTTCGCTGATTGCGTCGGTGCCGTAGAGCGCGTCGTACAGCGAACCCCAGCGGGCGTTGGCGGCATTCAGCGCGTAGCGCGCATTCATCACCGGCACCACCAGCTGCGGACCGGCCTGCTCGGCGATCTCGCGGTCGACGTTGGCGGTGCGCGCGCTGACGCTGGCCGGCTGCGGCAGCAGGTAGCCGATGGATTCGAGGAAGCTGCGGTAGGCCGGCAGATCGCTGACCGGGCCCGGATTGGCCTTGTGCCAGGTGTCCAGCTCCAGCTGCAGGCGATCGCGCTCGGCGAGCAGCGCGCGGTTCTTCGGCGCGAGGTCGTGGACCAGGGCATAGAAGCCGGCCCAGAAGGCGGCGCTGTCGATACCGCTGCCGGGCAGAACTTCGTTGTCGACGAAGCGTTGCAGGTTTGCGGCGACCTGCAGGCGATTGAGGGTTACACGTTCGGTCATCTTCGGTCTCTCTGTTGTTCTGGTAACGGTTAGAGCCTTGTTCACCGATCTTGCGAGCTAGAGCCAGACAAGGCCTAGGTGGCCCCGCGGAAATGCCTGAGGACGCGGAGTTTACGCGTTGTAAATGAGCAGTCCGAAGGCAATTCCAACGCCGTCTGGCCGACGCGCAGCTGATCGGCGGGGCTCAGAGGGCGGCGATGCCGGCCTTGGCGACTTGAGCATCCTGATCGGCCTTGACCCCGGACACGCCGACCGCGCCGACCACCTGACCTTCGACCAGCACCGGCACGCCGCCTTCCAGCGAGGTCATCAGCGGGGCGGTGACGAAGGCGGTGCGGCCGCCGTTGACCATGTCTTCCAGCGCCTTGGTTTCCTTGCGCGAAAGGGCCGAGCTGCGGGCCTTTTCCGGGGCGATGTAGGCGCTGTTGGCCGGCGCGCCGTCGAGGCGTTCCAGGGCCAGCAGGTGGCCGCCGTCGTCCACCACGGCAATGGTCACGGCCCAGCCGTTCTGCTGCGCTTCGGTACGCGCGGCGGCGAGGATACGGCTGACTTCGGTCTGGCTGAGTACGGCTTTGCTGAGCATGTGGGGCCTCGTTGTTGTTGGGGAGTGACGCGCTGCGACGATCATCGCTGAGCCTAGCAGCGGCGTTGAAGATGGGGGTTCTTCAGACCACGGCGCGGCGCTAGTTGCCGACAGCGGTCGACGAAATGATTCGTCGCGTGGTTATGCAGAAAGGATGGCTTAGCGGACGTGGAGGATGAACAGCTAAATATTGCTTTCTGTCGATACCAGAAGTATCGACCCAGACGAAGAAAGGGGCACCCCGAGCCTGTCGGCAGCGCCTGCGGCGCCCTTTCGGCGAAAGCCGCCGGAACGGCGCTGGCGCCTGTGGAGCGCCGAGTGCGGACCTGAGGTATCGGCGCCGGCGCTCAGACCTGGTCGAGCAGCACCGTCGCCTTGGTGAAGGATTCGATGTTGTCGATCAGCCGGTCTAGGCACTCGGCGGCCTCGTTCTGCTGGCCCTCGGCGATCGCCCGGGCGACACCCGCGTGCAGGCTGGCCATCTCCGGCAGGTCGGCGGCCTGCTTGTAATGCAGATACCAGAAGCGTCGCGACAGGCCGTTCAGCGCGCGCAGCGCGCTCTCCGCGAACTCGTTGCGGCAGGCCGCCAGGCACAGCTCGTTGAACTCGCGGTCGGAGCGCATGAACATCACGTCGTCGTTGGTCTTCGAGGCCTCGGTGAACTCCTCGCCGAGGCGCACGAAGGCCAGCCGCTGCTGCTGGTTGGCACGCTTGGCGGCGCTGCGGCAGACCAGGCGCTCGATCTCGCGGCGGGTTTCCAGCAGGCGCAGCTGCTTGCCGATGTCGATCTCCGGAATCAGCAAGCCGCGTTGCGGCATTACCAGGATCAGGTGCTCGCGCGCCAGGCGCTGGACCGCCTCGCGCAGCGGCGTGCGGCCGATGCCGGTCATCTCGCTCAGCGTCTGCTCGGAGATCAGCGTGCCCGGCGGGATGGCCAGGGTGACGATGGCTTCCTCGAGCTGCTGATAGGCGAGGTCGGTCAGTTTGGCTTTGGACTTGACCAGTGCTGGCATCGCTACAACGGTGCTGCTGACCATCTCGGCTCCTCTCAAAAATCGCTCGGATCATAGCAAGAACGTCGATCTATCGGCTAGACTCATATATCAGTCGTACATCGAGACAATAACAATGAACGGAACGACGATCGACCGCGGCGCCATGACCCTCCTCGCGCTGCACGGCATTCAGGGTACTCGCGCGGCCTGGCGCCCGATAGTCGAGGCCATCGGCGAGCAGGCCAGATTCATCACCCCCGACCTGCGCGGGCGCGGCGAAGCGTTTCGCGGCACGTGCCCGGAAGATTACCGGCTGCGCGCGTTCGCCGATGAGGCGGCCGGCGTCGCCCGCGCACAGCTCGGTGCGACGCCCTTCGTGCTGGCTGGCTGGAGCATGGGCGTTTCGGTGGCGCTGGAGTACCTGCGACTCGCCGACGCGCCGCTGCCCGAGGCGCTGATCCTGCTTTCCGGCACGCCGGCGCCGGGTCTGTCTAACTGGTTCCAGGGCTGCGGCCAGGCCCTGCTCGAGGAGATTGCCGAGCGCGAGCGGCGCCTCGGCCTGCGCGCCGCCGCCGACCATCAGGCGGTGGCCTGGACCTGGGAAAAGATCCGCTCGGTCGATCACCGCGCCGGTCTGTCGGCCATCGCCCTGCCGACGCTGATCATCCACGGCAGCGCCGATGCCGATTCGCCGATCGAACACGCGCAGTGGCTGGCCGATGGCCTACCGAATGCCGAGCTGGAGGTCATCGACGGCGCCGGCCACAGCCTGCTTAGCGAGAACACCGAGGCGGTGGTGGCGCGGATGCGCGCCTTCCTCGCGGACCTCGAATCAACCGTGCATAACAACAAGAAGGAGTCGCCATGAGAGCCGAAGACCTGGTTCATTTCTGCCCGCCGGGGCGCCTGATCATCGGTTGCGGCGCCCGCGCGCAACTGCCGGCGCTGCTGGCGCGGCTCGGCCATCGCGCCGGAGTGATCGTCACCGACCGCTTTTTCGTCGAGCAAACGCCCTGGGTGCGGGAGTACCTGCAGGCCGCCGAGGCCCTCGGCATCGCCACCCAGGTGTATGCCGGCGGGCTGCCCGATCCCACCACCACGCTGTGCGACGAGGCGACCGCGCAACTGCGCGCGCAGCTGGGCGGGGTCGAGCCCGATCACCTGATCGCGCTGGGTGGCGGCAGCAACATCGACCTGGCCAAGGCGCTCAGCTTGACCCTGCGCGAGGGCCGCCCGATCCGGGACTTCACCGGCGATATCGGCGGCTGCCGGCCAATTCCGCTGATCGCCCTGCCGACCACCTCGGGCACCGGCTCGGAAGCGACCCCCGGCGCGATCCTGCTCGACCCGCAGAACGCCACCAAGATCGCGGTGATGGACAACGCGCTGCGCCCGCAGATCGCCCTGATCGACCCGGAATTCACCTACACCTGCCCGCCGCGGGTGACCGCCGATGCCGGCATCGATGCCTTCACCCATGCCATCGAATCCTTCCTCACCCTGGATTCCGAGCATTTCGAACGCGGCGGCAACCCGGACCCGGGCTACAGCGGCCGCTCGGCGCTGACCATGCTCTTCGCCCGCGAATCGATGCGCCTGTGCTTCGCCTGGATGGAGCGCGCCTACACCCATGGCGCGGACAGCCAGGCGCGCATCGGCATGGCCTACGCGAGCACCTACGCCGCGCTGTCCTACGGCAGCGCCGGGCTCAACGCCGGGCACGGCATCGCCTACGCGGTGGCCGGGCAGACGCACAAGAGCCACGGCAGCACCAACGCGGTGATGCTGCCCTACGTGCTCGACGCGCTGGTGGACAGCCGTCGCGGCGAGCTGCTGGAGATCGCCGCGATGCTCGGCCTGTCCGCGGAAAACCCGGCGGCGACCGCGCGCCAGGTTCCGCTGGCGGTGCGCGGGATGATCGCGCGGCTGGACATTCCCACCGACCTGAAGGCCTTCGGTATCGCCGCGGACGGGCTGGAAGCGCTGATCGCCGATGGTCTGGCAGTGACCCGATTGGCCAAGGCCTTCCCGGTCGCGGACGTGGACGCGGCGTACCGGCGGATCGTCGAAAACGCCTGGAGCGGCACGTTGTCGGCGCTGAGTTAAAGAACCGGCGGACATGAAAAAGGCGCTGTCGGTATCGGCAGCGCCTTTTTTCATTGCGCTACGCGGGTCAGCTGGATACGTCTTCCAGCGAGCGTCCCTTGGTCTCGGCGCCCAGCAGGATCACCACCAGTGCGGCGATGGCGAACGACGCCGCACCGAGGCTGAACACACCGCCCTGGCCGGTGATCGGCAGCAGCACGCCGACGATGTAGGGGCCGAGCAGCGAGCCAAAACGCCCCACCGAACTGGCGAAGCCGGTTCCGGTGGCGCGCAGGCGGGTCGGGTAGAGCTCCGGCGTGTAGGCGTAGAGCACCGACCACATGCCGAAGAGGAAGAACTGCATGCACAGCCCGGCGCCGATCAGTTGCGCCAACGGCGCGCCGCTGACCGCTGACTGGCCGTAGAAGTACGCCGCCACGCCGCTGCCGAGCAGCATCAGCACGCAGGTGCCCTTGCGGCCCCAGGTCTCTATCAGCCAGGCGGCGAAGATGAAGCCCGGAATCCCGGCCAGCGAGATGTACACGGTGTACAGCGCCGACTTGGTCGCCGCATAGCCGGCCTGCTGCAGCAGCGCGCCGAGCCAGGTGGTCAGCCCGTAGTAGCCGAGCAGGGCGAAGAACCACAACGACCAGAGCATCAGCGTGCGGCGCGCGTAGACGCCCTGCCAGATCTCCCGGAAGCGCGCCTTCACCATCGGCATGGCGGCCGTTTCCAGCTCGCGGGTAATCGGCGGCAGCGCATTCATCCGCGCCGATTTCATCACTGCCGCCTCGAACGAATTCATGATCGAGTCGGCCTCGCCGTCGCGCCCGACCTCGGCCAGCCAGCGCGGCGACTCCGGCACGTAGCGGCGCACGATGAAGACGAACACCGCCGGAATCGACAGCGCGATGAAGATGCCGCGCCAGCCGATGGTCGGCAGGTAGAAGTAGGCGAGCACCCCGGCGGCGATGAAGCCCAGCGGCCAGAAGCCTTCGAGGATCGCGATGTAGCGCCCGCGGCTTTTCGCCGGGACGATTTCCGAGACCAGCGAGAGGCCGATGGGGAACTCCATGCCCATGCCGAAGCCGAGCAGGATGCGACAGAGGATCAGCTGGTTGACGTCCTGCGAGAGCCCGCAGAGCAGGCTGCCGACGCCCCAGAAGATCATGCTGACCTGGAACACCGGTTTGCGTCCGAAGCGGTCGGCGAGTACGCCCGCGATGGCCGCGCCGAGGAACATGCCGAGGAAGCTGGAGCTGGCCAGAAGGCCCGTTTGCGTGGAAGTCAGGGCGAACTCGGCTTTGATCGAGCCCAGCACGAACGTCATCATGCCGAGGTCCAGCGAGTCGAAAAACCAGGCTGTGGCGATGATCGCGAACAGCTTGCGTTGATAGCCTGTCATCGGCAGCCGCTCGAAGCGGGCGGCCACATGCGCGCTCATGGTCATCTGTCATCTCCGATCTTGTTCTTATTTTTTGGGCACACTCAAGGTGTACTGATATATTAGATAAATCCCAGAAATGTTCTAGTCGAATACTGATTCTTTGATAATATATAAGTCGTGCACAAAAACAAAAGACGGAGACACGTCCCATGATGACCGAACGCCAGCGGAAATTCCGCGAAGAGTACAAAGCCGATATCAGCCCCCTGTACAACGGCCTGCTGCACATCTCCGTGATGTATGCCGTAGGCATCAGCGCGCTGATCTACTGCTTCACCCACCTGCAGAATGCGACCTGGGAATGGCTGCTGATCGCCCCGGTATTCATCGCCGGCAATTTCGTCGAGTGGTTCATGCACCGCTACGTGATGCACCGGCGTATCGACGTGTTCGCCCTGCGTGCGATCTACGAGCGGCATACCCGCCAGCATCACCAGTACTTCACCGACCTCGATCCCACTATCGACACCACCCGCGAATTCCGCATCGTGTTCTTCCCCTGGCGCGTGCTGATCTCCCTGGGCGTAGCCGGCAGCCTGCTGGGCGGCCTCACCGCGCTGATCTTCAACGCCAACGCCGGCTACATCGTGTTCATGACGATGGTCGCGCACTACCTGATCTACGAGACCTTCCACTACTGCTGCCACGTGCATGACAACTGGTTCGTGCGCAACATGCCGTTCATCAACACCATCCGCCGGCACCACACCGCGCACCACAACTGGGGGATCATGATGAAGTACAACATGAACCTCACCTTCCCCATCGCCGACTGGTTCATGGGCACCACCGACCTGCGTCGCGGGCTGTTCGGCCACCTGTTCAACGGCTACAGCGACAAGCACGTGAAGGACGAGCTGAAACCGGTGATCGCCAAGTTCCGCAAGGACGAGCACCGCGTGACGCTCGACGGTCCGCAGCTCAGCGCGGACGAGGCGGCTGTCGTCGGCCACTGAATCCAACGCATGAAAAAAGGGCGGTCGCTGCGGCGATCGCCCTTTTCGTTTGTGCGACGTGAAGCTTCAGCTGTCGCGGATCGAATAGTTCGCCATGTGCTCCAGGCCTTTGATCAGCGCCGAGTGGTCCCAGTCGCTGCCGCCGAGGGCGACGCAGGTGCTGAACACCTGCTGCGCGTTGGCGGTGTTCGGCAGGTTCAGGCCGAGTTCGCGGGCGCCGGCGAGCGCCAGGTTGAGGTCCTTCTGGTGCAGGCCGATGCGAAAGCCCGGCTCGAAACGCCCCTCGATCATCCGCTCGCCATGCACTTCGAGGATCTTCGAGCCGGCGAAGCCGCCCATCAGCGCCTCGCGCACGCGGGCCGGGTCGGCGTCGTTGCGCGCGGCGAACAGCAGCGCCTCGGCCACCGCCTGGATGTTCAGTGCGACGATGATCTGGTTGGCCACCTTGGCGGTCTGCCCGGCGCCGCTGCCGCCGACGTGGGTGATGTTCTTGCCCAGCGCCCGGAACAGCGGCAATGCGCGCTCGAATGCCTGCGCGTCGCCGCCGACCATGATCGACAGGCTGGCGTTGCGCGCGCCGACCTCGCCGCCGGACACCGGCGCATCGAGATAACCGGCGCCCGTCTCGCCCACGCGGCGGGCGAAGTCGCGGGTGGCGCCCGGCGAGATCGAACTCATGTCGATCACCAGCTTGCCCGCCGCCAGGCCGCCGGCCAGACCGCCTTCGCCGAACAGGACCTCGCTCACCTGCGGCGTGTCGGGGACCATCAGGATGATGATCTCGGCGGCTTGTGCGACCTCCTGCAGGCTGGCGACGGCCACGCCGCGTTCGCCGAGCAGTTCGGCGGGTGCCTTGCCGCGGTGTTCGGAGAAGAACAGCCGGTGGCCGGCGTTCTGCAGATTCTTCGCCATGGGCTTGCCCATGATTCCGGTGCCGATGAAGCCGATGTCTGCCATGTCCGCTTTCCTTAGATGAGGTTGTGGGTTTTCAGCCAGGCCAGGCCGCTTCGGGTGTCCTGTGCCGGCTTGTATTCGCAGCCGATCCAGCCCTGGTAGCCGATGCGTTCCAGGTGCTCGAAGAGGAAGCGGTAGTTGATCTCGCCGGTGCCCGGCTCGTGGCGGCCGGGGTTGTCCGCCAGCTGCACGTGGTCGATCAGCGCCAGGTGGCTTTCCAGGCGGCGCGCCAGGTCTCCCTCCATGATCTGCATGTGGTAGATGTCGTACTGCAGGAACAGGTTGGCGCTGCCCACCTTCTCGCGCAGCGCCAGCGCCTGGGCCGTGCAGTTGAGGTGAAAGCCGGGAATGTCGCGGGTGTTGATCATCTCCACCAGCAGGCGGATGCCGGCACCCTGCAGGCGTTCGGCGGCGTAGGCCAGGTTGGCGACCAGGGTGCGCTCGACCTGTTCGGGGTCGGCATCCTTCGGCGTGATCCCGGCCAGGCAGTTGACCCGCGGGTTGCCCAGCACGCGGGCATAGCTGATCGCCTGGTCGACGCCGGCGCGGAACTCCTCGACGCGATCCGGATGGCAGGCGATGCCGCGCTCGCCGGCGCCCCAGTCGCCGGCCGGCAGGTTGAACAGCACCTGCTCCAGGCCGTGGCGCTGCAGCTCGGCGGCGAGGGTTTCGGCGGGATGATCGTAGGGGAACAGGTACTCGACGCCGCGAAAGCCGGCGGCGGCCGCGGCGGCGAAGCGCTCGAGGAACGGCTCCTCGGTGAACAGCATGGACAGGTTGGCGGCAAGGCGCGGCATGGTGGGCTCCTGTGGAAATGGCCGGGGTCAGTCGGCGAGGGCGGTCGGCGGTTCTTCGAATTCGTCGATGGCGTCGATCTCGGTGCCCATGGCGATGTTGGTCACCCGTTCGAGGATGATCTCCACCACCACCGGCACGCGGAATTCCGCCATCAGCCGCTGCGCCTGGCGCAGCGCCGGGTAGATGTCGTCCACCTCGAATACGCGCAGCGCCTTGCAGCCGAGACCCTCGGCGACGGCCACGTGGTCGACGCCATAGCCGCCGTTGTCCGGCGCGTTGACGTTCTCGAAGGCCAGCTGCACGCAGTAGTCCATGGCGAAACCGCGCTGCGCCTGACGGATCAGCCCGAGGTAGGCGTTGTTCACCAGCACGTGGATGTACGGCAGCTGGAACTGCGCGCCCACCGCCAGCTCCTCGATCATGAACTGGAAGTCGTAGTCGCCGGACAGCGCCACGATCGACCGCTGCGGGTCGGCGACGCGTACCCCCAGCGCGGCCGGGATGGTCCAGCCCAGCGGCCCGGCCTGGGCGGCGTTGATCCAGTGACGCGGCTTGTAGACGTGGAGGAATTGCGCGCCGGCGATCTGCGACAGGCCGATGGTGCTGACGTAGCAGGTGTCCGGGCCGAACGCGCGGTTCATCTCCTGGTAGACCCGCTGCGGCTTCACCGGCACCTGGTCGAAGTCGCTGCGCCGGGTCAGCGTGCGCTTGCGTTCGGCGCATGCCGCGCGCCAGGCGCTGCGGTCTTTAAGCCGGCCCGCCGCCTGCCATTCGCGGGCCACCTCGAGGAACACGTCGAGCGCAGCACCGGCGTCGGAGACGATGCCGAGGTCCGGGGTGAACACCCGGCCGATCTGCGTCGGCTCGATGTCCACGTGGATGAAGCGCCGGCCACGGGTGTACACCGCCAGCCCGCCGGTATGGCGGTTGGCCCAGCGGTTGCCGATGCCGAACACCAGGTCGGATTCCAGCAGCGTGGCATTGCCGTAGCGGTGCGCGGTCTGCAGCCCGGCCATGCCGGCCATCAACGGATGGTCGTCGGGAATCGCGCCCCAGCCCATCAGCGTCGGGATCACCGGTACCCCGAGCAGCTCGGCGAATTCAACCAGCCGCGCGCTGGCGTCGGCGCCGATGATGCCGCCGCCGGCCACCAGCAGCGGACGTTCGGCCGCGTCGAGCATCTGCAGCGCCTTCTCCGCCTGCGCGCGGCTGGCGGCCGGGCGGATTACCGGCAGTGGCTCGTAGGTGGCGATGTCGAATTCGATCTCGGCCATCTGCACGTCGAACGGCAGGTCGATCAGCACCGGGCCGGGGCGCCCGCTGCGCATTTCCTGGAAGGCGCGCTGGAAGGCGTAGGGCACCTGGCCGGGTTCGAGCACGGTGGTCGCCCACTTGGTCAGCGGCTTGACGATGCTGGTGATGTCTACGGCCTGGAAGTCCTCCTTGTGCAACCGCGCGCGCGGTGCCTGGCCGGTGATGCAGAGGATGGCGACGGAGTCGGCGGCAGCGGCGTAGAGCCCGGTGACCATGTCGGTGCCGGCAGGGCCGGAGGTGCCGATGCACACGCCGATGTTGCCGGCGCGGGCGCGNNCGCGACTGTAGCCCTCGGCCATGTGCGAGGCGCCTTCGACGTGGCGCGCCAGGTAGTGGGCGATGCCGCCGTCCGCGCGCAGGGCGGCGTAGAGCGGATTGATCGCGGCGCCGGGAACGCCGAATGCGCATTCCACGCCTTCGCGGCGGAGTACCTGTACGGCTGCATCGATCGCTTTGATACGGGGCATCGTCATCTCTCCTTCGACCTTTGAGTCGATATTTTTATTGATGGATGCGAGGATGGATCAGGTTGTTGGCCGGGAGAACGCCCAGCAAATGGTTTCTGTCGATATCAGGAGTATCGAATGAGCCGCTACACCGAATTGCACAGTTTCGTTCAGGTCGCCCAGCGCGGCAGCTTCGCCGCGACCGCGCTCAGCGAGGGCGTCACCCCGGCGATCCTCGGCCGCCGGCTGGATGCGCTGGAGCGGCGCCTGGGGGTGAAGCTGATGCACCGCTCGACCCGCGGGCTGACCCTCACCGAGCCCGGCGAGCAACTGCTGGAGCGCGCCCGCCACCTGTTGCGCGAGTTCGACGAAGTGGAAGCCAGCATCAGCAGCAGTTCCTCGTCGGTCAACGGCCACCTGGTGGTGTCCGCGCCGGCCTCGTTCGGCCGCCTGCACATCGCGCCGCATGTGCTGGCGTTCCAGCAACGCTTTCCGGAACTCAAGCTGTCCTTCGATTTCACCGACAGCGTGATCGACCTGATCGGCGAGAACTACGACATGAGCATCCGCATCGGCGCGGTCACCGATCCCAACTACGTGGCGATCAAGCTGTTCCCCAACCGCCGCGTGGTGTGCGGCACGCCGGGCTACTTCGCCGAGCATGACCGGCCGGAAACCCTCGAGGACCTGGCCCGGCACAACTGCCTGGCCTTCAACCTCAAGGGCGGCCAGCACCGCGGCTGGACCTTCCTGCGCGACGGCCGCCAGGTGGCGGTGAAGGTCGGCGGCAACCTCGCCTGCAACGACGGCGAATTGCTGTTCGCCTGGATTCGCCAGGGATTGGGGATCGGCTGGCGCTCGACCTGGGAGATCCATTCCGAACTGCAGCGCGGCGAGCTGGTCACCGTGCTCGACGACTTCGCCCTGCCGGACTACGACATCCAGGCGGTCTACCCGCAACAGCGCTACCTGCCGGCGAAGGTGCGCTGCTTCATCGACTTCCTGAAGGAGCAGTACAACCAGCCGGACTACTGGGAGCGCACGTACAGCCTCTGACGGCCTGTGTTGTTCGGTGCGCGTGGCGCACCCTACGGTCTTGAGCTGGTTCCGTAGGGTGCGCCGTGCGCACCACAGCTTGCCTCGGCCGCGTAGGGTGGATCGCGCTTCATCGATCCACCGGGCGGTGTCACGGTGGAGGAACGGTGCGTCACCCCTGCATCTCTGCGCGTCATCCTTCCGGTGCGCCGTGCGCCGTGCGCCGTGCGCACCGCAGCTTGCCTCAGCCGCGTAGGGTGGATTGCGCTTCATCGATCCACTGGGCGGTGTAATGGTGGAGGAACGGTGCGTCACCCCCGCTCTGCGCGTCATCCTTCTGGTGCGCGCGGCGCACCCTACGGTCTTGAGCTGGTTCCGTAGGGTGCGCCGTGCGCACCGCAGCTTGCCTCAGNNGCGCACCGCAGCTTGCCTCAGTGCAGCGCCTCCTCGACCAGTTCGATCCAGTGCCGCACCGGCGTGCGGCCGGCGCCGTCGAGGTGGGTCTGGCAGCCGATGTTGGCGGTGACGATCACTTCCGGGTTGCCGCTCTCCAGGGCGTTGAGCTTGTTGTCGCGCAATTGCTTCGACAGCTCCGGCTGGGTGATCGAGTAGGTCCCGGCCGAGCCGCAGCAGAGGTGCCCGTCGGGCACCGCGGTGAGGTGGAAGCCGAGCCGCGAGAGCACGCCCTCCACCGCGCCGCCGAGTTTCTGCGCATGTTGCAGGGTGCACGG
>DIEE01000122.1:0-11987 GCA_002418465.1 Pseudomonas sp. UBA5782
GGCGGTGGACGCCGGCCTGCACCTCTGCGTGCGCGTCGACAGCCTGGCCCGCGAGCGCCAACTGATCGCCGCCGCCGAGCGCGCCGGCGTGGAAATCAACGGCCTGAGCGGCTACTGGCTGCCCGACAGCGACATGCCCGAGGATCAACGCGCCGGCCTGGTCCTCGGCTTCGCCGCCGTGCCGGAAGCGGATATCCGGCATGCGCTGATGGCGTTGCGCGAAGCCTGGAAACCCCTGGCGTCAGGCTAGCGAGCCGACGCGCCGATTGCGCTGCAAACGGGCAGCAAACAGCGCACACCCTCGTCGTTGCACCGGCCCTCATCGTCGCCACGCGCAATACGCCGGGCCGACTCAGTCGTTGCCATTGAAAACCGGCAGCACATGCTCCGCCAGCTCGTCGAGCACCTCCTCGACCGGCCGGTGTGAGGGCTTCATGTTCAACGCGATGTGGGTGACGCCCGTCTCGCGCTGCTTGTGCCACTTTTCGATCAGCGCTTTCCGACCGATGCGGATCACATTGTGAAAACGCTTTTCGGGTGCATCGGGGTCTTTGGCCAGGTCGAAAAAGGTGGCGTAGCCATAGGGCGGCGGCGCGTTGTCGCCTGCGGCTTCGCGGAGGGTCGCAAGCAGCTGGGCGACGTGCTCGGGGTCGCTAACCGACCAGATCCAGGCGTCGGTGTGTTGCGCAATCCATTCGATCGGCTGCCGGGCGCGGCCGACGCACATCATCGGCAGTCGTGGCACCGAGGGCTTCGGCACCAGATCGAGGTTGCCGCGAAAGTCACCGTAGTAACGTGTCTTCAGCGCCGGGAAGCGGTTCTGGTGCAAGGTGCGGATCAGCCCGAACGCTTCACGGAAGCGTTCGTCGCGGTTATCGAAATCCGCCCCCAGCGTCGGGTACTCGGTGGGGCGATCTCCGGTCGACAAACCCAGCACGAAACGTCCCCCACTGAGCTGGTCGACAGACGCCGCCTGCTTGGCGACGAACACCGGGTCTCTCAGCGGCAGGACGATTCCGGTCGTGCCGAGGGTGATCCGCCTGGTAACCGAAGCGAGCATGCCCGCGTAAACAAACGGATCGAGCACCTGCCCGGCATCGCCGAAGGTAGGGTCATAGAACGGCACATCGCGCAGCCAGAGACTGGCAAAACCCGCCTCGTCAACCCGGCGCACCAGACGCTCGTGATCCTTCAGCGTGGGGAACGGCGAATCGGGATATGCCTCCAGCGGCGTGATGAAACCGAACGTCAGGCGGCCAGGCTGGAATACCTGCCTGAACGCGGTGTGATCGTGCAGCGGCGACAGTGCGCTCATCGTGTTCCCTCGCAGAGGAAGTACCAGGCGGCGTTTCTGGCACCGCATGGACAAGGCCTTCGGATCAAACCGAAGCGGCGGATTGATAGCGGGGGTAGTCGGTGTAGCCACGCGTAACGGAGCCGTTCACGCCATAGAAGGTCGCCCGCTCACCCTCGGCCAGCGGCCAGCCGTGCTGCATGCGCTCGACCAGATCCGGGTTGGCGATGAACGGGCGGCCGAAGGCGATCAAGTCCAGCTCGCCGCTGGCGAGGGCCGCCTCGGCGGTGATGCGATTGAAGCCGCCCGCTGCCAGAAGCGTGCCGCGAAAGGCCTGCCGGAACTGGCTGGCGAAGCCTTCGGGAATGGCTTCGGCGCCAATCGTGAGCTGATCGCTCAGGTGAACGTAGGCAAGGTGGCGCGCGTCCAACTCGGCCGCCAGGGTGACCCAGGTTTCGGCTTCGTCGGCGTAGGGCTGCATGTCATAGAGGCGGCCAAACGGAGACAGCCGCACGCCGACCTTTTCACGGCCGATTTCAGCCGACAGGGCGTCCAGTGTTTCCAGAAGAAAGCGCTGACGGTTGGCGATGGAGCCGCCATAGGCATCCTCGCGGGTGTTCAGGGCGCCGTTGATGAACTGCTCGAACAGGTAACCGTTGGCGCCGTGCAGTTCGATACCGTCGAACCCTGCGTCCATCGCACGGCGCGCCGCGCTGACGAAGTCGCCTGTGATGCGGCGGATTTCATCGACGGACAATGCCCGCGGCGTGCTCGCCGGCACCGGCCCGGCCTTGCCCGGCTCCATCCAGGCATAGGCGTTGGAGCGCGCGGCAGCCACCGCCACCGAGGACACCGGAGCGGCTTGTCCTGGCTGGATGGACACGTGCGACAGGCGCCCGACATGCCAGAGCTGGGCGAACATCCGTCCGCCCTTGGCGTGTACGGCGTCCGTCACACGGCGCCAGGCGCGGGCCTGCTCGTCGGTATACAGCCCGGGGTTGAACAGATAGCCGCAACCCTCGCGGGAGATCGGGATGCCTTCGGAAATGATCAGCCCTGCCGAAGCCCGCTGGGCGTAATACAACAGGGTGTGCTCATCCGGAATGTCTTCCAGCGCACGGGCGCGGGTCATGGGCGCCATCACCACGCGGTTGGCCAGCAGGGTGCCGGCCAGGTCAAAGGGCTTGAACAATGTACTCATGGCAATTCTCGGAATGGAAAAGGGGCAAGGGCTCGACGCGGCGTTCAGGACGGCAACACCAGGCCATTGCCTGGATCGCCACCGCCGACGTTTGGCTCCGGCCAGACCACGTCCAGGCCGGTGCGGCTGATCAGCCATTTGCCGTCCACGCGTCGATACTCGTCGGCATACACGGCCAAAAGCAGCAGGGGGTTTGCCGAGGCCGGACGCGAGGTGTCGAGATCGATCAGGTAGCAACGGCCTTCCGCTCGGTCGTCGTCCAGCACTTCGATCCAGTGGTTGGAGACCGCGTGCAGAAAGGGATAGGCGCCGCGCCGATGGATGTCATAGGCCACGAACGCCTCGGCGAGGCCATCGCGGATCGCTTCGCGGCCGCGCCAGCAGCCGCGGTCGACCTGGCAAGTGGCGTCCTGCGTGAACAGCTCGCCAAGAGCCTCCATGCGGTTGGCATCCAGATAGTGGCAGTAGCGCACACGTAAATCGCGTATCGCTTCCAGCGTAAGCAGGCGCTTCAGTTCGGGTTCCATAAATGCCTCAACAGCGATGTCTCGAAGATGAAGCGAGCTTAATTCAAGCGCTTGAGTTTATTAATTAGCTGAAATTCTATTGAGTTGATCCTGCCAGGCTACAATTGGCGGACCTAAACCCGTGGGCGATTGAGATGGATACGTTGCAGCTGGATGGCATTCCCGAATTCATTCTGGCGGCTCAGTTACAGAGCTTCACCGCCGCGGCGTTACAGCTGGGCGTCACCAGTTCCGCCGTGGGCAAGAGCGTTTCGCGGCTGGAAAAACGCCTGGGCATCAAGCTGCTGCACCGCACCACGCGCAAGTTGAGCCTGAGCAGCGAAGGCGATATCTACCTCGCCACCTGCCAGCGCGTGATGGAGGATTTGCAGCAAACCGAAGGCTGCCTGGCCACCGGGCTCGTCGAGCCCAGGGGCCGGCTTCGTATCGATCTGCCCGCGGCCTTTGGCCGTCGCCATATCGCTCCGCTGATCATCGAACTGGCGCGTAAACACGCTCAGCTGGACCTGACCATGACCTTCGGCGAACGCACCGTCGATCTGGTCGCCGAAGGTATCGACCTGTCCGTTCGCATCGGTGAACTCAACGACGATCCCGAGTTGGTCGCCAGGCGCCTCGGCGACCAGCACCTGGTGATCTGCGCCGCGCCCGACTACCTGCGCGAGCACCCTGCGCCAAAGGACAAGACGGATTTGCTCAGGCACGACTGCATCATCGGCTGGCGCAAAGGCCTGCGCGCCTCCTGGCTGCTGCAAGGCGCCAACGGGCTGGAGCACCAGGAGATTCGCGTGCGCCATGAGTTCGGCGACGGCGAGATGATGCTCAAGGCCACCGTCGAAGGCCGGGGCTTGTGCCAGTTGCCCACCTGGCTGGTCGGCGAGCAGTTGCGCAGCGGCGAGCTGGTGACCGTATTGGATCAATACAGCGGCGCGCGCATGCCGATCCACGTGATCTGGCCTAGAACCGCCTACATCCAACCCAAGGTGCGGGTCGTCATCGATGAGCTGCTGCGAATGACGGATACGCAAGCGAGGCTCTTCGAGCCCTGGGCTTCGTGAGCCCTCGGCGGTAGAGCCGGCCGACACCGCGCAGGCCACGCCGATCATCCGCGTGCAGCGGCCATGCGCTTTTCGTCGATCCAGTCACGTATCGGCAACGACGACGCATCGGCGGCGGTGCCCAGCGCCCTGTCCATGGACGCCGCACGGCCAGGTGCTTCTCCAGCGTGATCGAAGCCGACGAGCGCAGACAAAAATCGCAGGCAAAAAAAAGCAGCTCGAGCCTCGAGCTGCCAGGTGAGAAACCGTTCAACGTCACTCACGGAAAGGGAGCCAATCCAAACAGTCGCGAATCCAGACGACTAGTGCCCATGCTAATGGCAGAGCAAGGCAGTTTCGTGACAGAGGCGCATCCGTTTGGGTGACTGCCCATGCAGACAGAAACAGGAAAGTTAACCGTCTACTCGCATAGCCTGTTGATTAATCGGAAAACAAATCTGTCCCCTTTTTGGGTGCCTGCGACTGCGAGCGTGACCGGCTGCTGCAAACTCCCGGCGCCGACCTGCATCCGCAGCGAGGAAGAAGCCTGCTCGAACGGCTGGAAAATCTCCCGACGTCGGCGATCTGGAGCACGTGCAGCGGAGCCTGTATGAGCAGCTCAACATCTGCCTGGAGAAAGGCGCAGCGGAACCCGATAGTGCCGCGCACGGTCGCCGGTGCCCTGAACTAACCTGTCCCGCACCGACTCGCAGCTATATCCGCCGCCGAATCTCCGGCCAGCTCCGACCACCAGGCCCGTCCATGCACCACCCACGAATCGGTTTCGCCTGTCAGTACAAACACCCCCAGCGTGACCTGTCGGCAGCCGCGCTGAAGGCCGTCGAGGGCCCGTTCAATCCGCGCACCACGACGTTGCGCTGGATGGATTCGGTAGCCGCGCCAATTGCCCGCGAACGACTGGTCGAGGTGGTCACGCACAACCTCGCCGCGCAGCTGCGCTTGCTGGCCTACGTGAAAACACTGCCGCCCAGCCTGCACATGCTGCGCCTGAGCAGCGACCTGCTGCCGTTCTACAGCCATCCGAAAGTGCGCGGGTTCTACCAGGACCCGGCGATCCAGCAGCAGTTCATGGAGGGCTTTGCGGCGATCGGGGCACTGGCGCGGACGGCGGATATTCGTCTGTCGTTCCATCCCGGCCAGTACTGCGTGCTGGCCTCGGAGAATCCCGGCGTGGTGGAGAACAGCCTGGCCGAGTTCGAGTATCACGCCGACATGATCCGCATGATGGGTTACGGCCGCAGATTCCAGGACCTCAAGTGCAACGTGCACATCGCCGGACGCCTGGGTGTCGAGGGGACGCGCGCGATCTGGCCGCGGCTGTCGGAGGTGGCGCGCAACTGCATCACCTTCGAGAACGACGAGAAGACCTACGGCCTGGACCACTGCCTGGAGGTTGCCGACCTCGCGCCGGTGGTGCTGGACATTCATCACTGCTGGATCCACGAGAACGACTACATCGCTCCCGATGCGCCGCGCGTGGCCCGCGTGATCGAGAGCTGGCGCGGGGTTCGCCCCGCCATGCACTACTCGCAACCGCCGGAAAGCCTGCAGGCGCTGGGGTTCGACGCTGAGCACGAACTGCGGATGGACGCGTTGCTGAAGGTGGTCTCCAAGCGCGACCTGTATCCCCACAGCGAGCTGATGTGGAACCACCGGAGCAACGACTACGCGCTGCAGTTTCTCGACCGTTCCGACCTGATGCTGGAAGCCAAGGGCAAGAACCTGGCAGCCCTGGCGTTCCATGAGCACGTGGTGCGGTGCGATCCGAAACTGATCGCCGCGTAGGCCATGCGCGGGAAGGGCCTTTGCCTGTCGCCGAATGATCTTGCGGCCGATACAGCGTCAGGCCGCGCCCGGCTTTCGCAGGCGCACCGAGTAGCGCAGCCGGGCGTGGGCATCGTAGCCGTCGGCCTTGCTGTAGATGCTGTCCTGGTCGACCGTCTCGACGGCAAGCCCGTGCCGTTCCCCCAGCTCGTGCCAGAAACTCCGCCGCAGGAAGGCGTTGCCCGAGGGACGGTGCTCGCTGCGGTAGTTCGCCAGACGCTCCGGATCGTTGAGCAGGCCGATGTAGACCAGCCCGCCGGGCCGCGCCAGGCGGATCATCTCCAGTGCCGCCCGCTCGCACGCCGCCTGTGACGGCAGGTAGAGGAACACGGCGTTGGAGACCACCTTGTCGTAGCGGCCACTGGCGACGCGGGACAGGTCCTGCACATCGCCGACCCAGAAGTCGCCCTCCAGCCTGGACTGCGCGACCTTGATCAGCTCCGCGGACAGGTCCATGCCGTCGACCTCGATGCGCCAGTCCGCCTGCAAGGCATGCAGGAATGCGCCCGAGCCACAGCCTGCTTCGAAAACCCGGTCGCCGTCCTCTACGCCGATGAAGCGCGCGCAGCTTTGGCACAGCGCCTGCCAGTCGTCATTGGAAAACAGCCCCCAGTTGTTCAACTGGTGCAATTCGCTTCGCTCGCTGTCCCTGGCCAGTTCGTCGTACTGGGCAGCGACTGCGGAAACCGCTGGCGGCAGCGTGACCAGCCCGCGCCGCGCGAGGATTTCGGCCGCCAGCGGATAACCCGCCAGTTCGGCCATCCACGCCACCTTCGCCTCGGGTTCGAGGGTGGCCCACTGGTCGCCTCGCGCCGGTCGTCGCAGATCGAACAGCTCGAAGTGCCGCGTCAGGTCATGGTAGATCAACAGCCAGTGCTGGCGACTCACGGCAAAGGGCTCGCAGGCCCATTGACGGAACGCATTGGTGTTGTGCATGAGCAGGACCCGCTCTTCGGCGACCGGCGCCAGCAGGCTCTGCCCCGAGGCAAGGCGCAGGCGGGTCTGCGGGTCCACGCCGAACAGTTCGAGCAGCGTCGGATACAAATCGATATGGCTCACGGTGCGCTCGACGTTAGCGCGCATTTGCCGGTGCTGCGCGGCGTCCAGGCCATTCGCCGGCCAACGCAGCCAGAACGGCACCGTCAGGCTGTCGAGGTCCAGCTGATCGAGGCGCAGAGGCATGCGCCGCGCCTGCTGGCGGTCGTAGCGCTCGGGCGTTTCGCCGTGGTCGGCGGTGAAGGCGATCAGCGTGTTCTCCAACTGGCCGCTGGCCGCGAGGCTGTCCAGCACCTCGCCCAGACAATCGTCGAAGAGCCGAAGCGCCTCCAGATAATCCTCCAGCGCCGTGGCCTTTCGCTCCCCGCGCGGGCTGAACGGCGCGTGCAGCATGTTGTAGTTGAGCACCGAGAAGAATGGCGTGCGGACGTTTGGCAGCTCGCTCGTGACATACCGATTGAGGATGCGGTCGTCCATCGCCATGTCGTTCACCGCGGGCTCGCCAAGCACCTCGCGATAGACCGCACGATCCAGTGACGGGCCGATCAGGAAATCCTCCAGCCCACACCAGTCGAGGCTTTGCGAGGTATAGAGCGAGGTCGCGTAGCCCTGCGACTTGGCGGCATCCCATAGCAGCGGCGTGCGGTGGAAACGCTGCCACGACTGATCGGGTGAAAGCCCGCTGAACAGGCTGGCATAGGAGATGTCGCTGCTCGACGAGTTGGCCAGCGCGCAGGGAAAATCCACCAGCCGCCCCGCCGCGATTTGCTGGCGGACGAACGCCTGGTAGCGCGGCGTTGCCGCTTGCCCGGCCGCGCTCTCCAGCACGCGTTTGGACAGGCTCTCGCAGACGATCAGCAAGACGTTCGGTCGAACCGCCGACGCGACGCCCGCTACCAGGGCCTCGCGTTGCGTCGCCGCCAGCCCGGCAACTCGCTCCGCCGGCCGCCGGCTCTGCCACCAGGCCAGAACAAAATTCGGTACCGGCAGCCGGCGCGGCGAGCGGCTGATCGACCACAGATTCATCCCCAGGTAGGCGACCCAGGCAATTGCAACGATACCGCCCGGCACGGCGAACACCGGACCGACAAGGCCCGGCAGGCAGGCGGCCAGCAGCGCGACCAGCAGCAGTCCGTCGCGCGAGGCGAGCTCCTGGCGCAACAACAGGCGGGCGTTGTCCGGCTCGCGGCGGGCGAAGCGCAACACATCGCAGTCCACCGGCCAGCCAAGACGCACATAGAAGGCGCGCTCCAGCCCGAACAACGCGGCATAGGCCAGCGCCAGCGGCAACCACAGCGGCGTGGGGGTGATCAGGCCGAGAACTTCGAGCGCGGCGAACTCCAGCAGCACCAGCCGGCGCGGCAGGCGATGCGGCCATAGCCCCGCCGCCAGAATCAGGCACGGCAGCAGGGAGCGTGCCACGAAGGCGAGAACGCAGGGGAAATCGGGAATCTGCATGAATCAGGAGGAGGTCCGGAGGAAAGGAGCCGACGGGACAGCGGTTCAGGCGGTCCTGCCGAGTGGTGCTTGATTCGACGGCCAAGGAATCCGGCGCGCCGTCCAGGGCAACCCGGCGCGTCGCCGCCGGCGGAGCGAAAGCGCCCCGGATCGGCGACCGAAGGTGTCGATGTTACCTGCGAATGCCGGCCGAGCGTGCCTCCGTCGGGCGGGAAGCAGAGCGATCGGATATCCGCCGCAACGACGCGCAAACGCGAGGCGCGCCGTTGGCGATTCTGCGACCTGGTCGACGCCAGGACGACCTACCTATTCGACATGTCCCGCGTCGGCGACGCGCTTCTCCAGGTGCCCGATGCCTTTCGTATCACCTACGAAATTCTCGGCAAATCCGAGCCCGAGCTGCAGTGCCACATCTTCCCCGCCCCGCCCACGAACCCGAGGAAAAGCGCCGGATGCCAACGTGGTTCTACGACTGGAAGATCGCGCCGCCCTATGCGGAGGAACTGCACGGCACGTTGCGCGGCGGCTCGCCGAGGTGCTGACCGGCGACCGAACGCTGCGCGCGGGAGGTCCGCGCCGGGTAGCGATGGCGCGGGCCAGCACCGACGCCCCGCGCTTATTCCGGGAACGACAGCGCGTTGCCCGGCGCTTCCCGATAAATGTGCAGGAAGTTCAGGTGGCGCTCGTAGTGGTCGAGGATGTCGTTGATCACCTGGTGCTTGCTGTAGTCCATCAGGTCGTTGCCCTGGGTGCCTTCGCGCAGGTAGGTCTCCAGGCGGAAGTAATGCGACTTGCCGGCGCGGGCGCGGTAGGTGAAGCCCGGCACCACGTATTCCTGCGGCCAGATCTGGTAGACGAAGTTCTGCTCCTCGCCCAGCACCACCAGCAGCTCGAGGTGGTTGAGCTTTTCCTCGCCGCTCGGCGGGTGCTCGGAGAACTGCACCCTGGCGCCGCGCAACTCGAGCTCCTGCGCCACTTCCTGCATCGCCGGGCGGCAGACCTGGTCGAGCATCTTCTGCGTGTGCGAGGTGCCGGGGAAATGCATCACCCGCGACAGGCGCTGCTTCCAGTTCAGCGAGGCGTCCACCGACATGCTGGCGAGCGGCTGCAGGTTGCTGGCCTTGCGGTAGTCCTCCAGGCGCAGCGATTTGTACAGCCCGGCCATCACGAAGAACATCACGAAGCTGAACGGCAGGCCCATGATCACCGTGGTGTTCTGCAACGCGGTGATGCCGTCGGTCATCAGCATGCCGAGGGTCAGCAGGCCGATGGTCACTGACCAGAAGATGCGCAGCCAGTTGGGCGCATCGTTGTTGATGTCGGCCAGGCGCGAGGTGAAGTTGCCCAGCACCAGCGAGCCGGAATCCGCCGAGGTGACGTAGAACAGCAGGCCGGTGATGGTCGCCACCGAGGCGCTGAGAGTGAAGCCCGGATACTGCGCCAGCAGGCTGTAGACGCCGCGCTCGGGGTGGGCGATGACCTCGTTGGCGAAATCGAGGTTGCCGTGGAGTATCTGGTACAGCGCGCTGTTGCCGAAGATCGACAGCCACAGCAGGGTGAACACGAACGGGATGATCAGCGTGCCGAGGACGAACTGGCGGATCGTCCGCCCGCGCGAGATACGCGCCAGGAACAGCCCGACGAAGGGCGCCCAGGCGACCCACCAGGCCCAGAAGAACAGTGTCCAGCTGTTCATCCACTCGGTCGGCCGGTTGAAGGCGAAGCTGTTCAGCGTCATGCCGAGGAAGCGGTTGACGTAGTCGCCGATGTTCAGCACCAGCGCGTTGAGCAGGAATTCGGTGTGGCCGAAGAACAGCAGGAACAGCAGCAGCCCCAGCGCCAGCAGCACGTTCAGTTCGGAAAGGATGCGGATGCCCTTGTTCACCCCGGAGGTGACCGAAATCGTCGCCATCACCACCGACAGCAGGATCAGCGCGCCCTGCACCGTGAGGTTTTCCGGCAGGTCGAAGAGCACCTTCAGCCCGTAGTTCAACTGCACCACGCCGATACCCAGGGTGGTGGCGATGCCGAAGATGGTGCCGACCACCGCGGCGATGTCCACGCTGTGGCCGATCGGCCCGTCGATGCGCTTGCCGAAGATCGGGTACAGCGAGGAGCGGATGGTCAGCGGCAGGTTGTAGCGGTAGCTGAAGTAGCCGAGCGCGATGCCCATCAGCGCGTACATCGACCAGCCCGTCAGGCCGTAGTGGAACAGCGTCCAGACCATCGCCTGGCGCGCCGCCTCCACCGTCTGCCCCTCGCCTTCGGGCGGCAGCATGTACTGAGTCACCGGTTCGGCCACCGAGAAGAACATCAGGTCGATGCCGATGCCGGCGGCGAACAGCATCGCCGACCAGCTGAGCAGGCTGAATTCGGGCTTGGACTGCTCCGGGCCGAGCTTGATGGCGCCGAAGCGCGAGCTCGCCACGAAGAGCACGAAGACGATGTAGAGGGTGGCCGCCAGCAGGTAGTACCAGCCAAAGGTGGACGACACCCAGCTGAGCACCGCGCCAATGGTGCGTCCCGACACCTCGGTGAAGAACACGGTCATCAGCGTGAAGGCGAGGATCAGCCCGGCGGAAGTGAAGAAGACCACCTTGTTGAGCGAGTCTCTGGGTTTCGTCTGGAGGTCGGTTGAAGGCATGTTTTCCCCTGGAAGATCCCTTGAATGTGTCGCAGCGCGGAAGGCGGATCGAAGCGCTGAGCCCGCCTTCGCCTCCGTTCGGGCGCGGAAGATAGACGCCTGTCCGGCCGCTTCGTTCAGGCCTGCAAGCCACGCGTGGCGGGCACTTTGCCGGCGCCCAGGCGCTGCGATGAGGGCAAAATATACTTTTTATTGATTGAACGTTCAATTAAAAAAGACTAGATTGGCGACCTGATGCCATCGGCCGCCGCGTCCGCAGGACACGCATCCGGCCGCCCCGCAACGCCGCGCCAGGAGACGCACATGCCGAAAGTGGGAATGCAGCCGATACGCCGGCAGCAACTGATTGAAGCGACGCTCGCCGCCGTCAACGAGGTGGGCATGCACGAGGCCTCCATCGCGCAGATCGCCAAGCGCGCCGGGGTCTCCAACGGCATCATCAGCCACTATTTCAGCGACAAGAACGGCCTGCTGGAAGCGACCATGCGCTACCTGCTGACGCACCTGGGCAGCGGCGTGCGCACCCGCCTCGATGCCCTCGCCGACCATTCGCCCCAGGCCCGCCTGCGCGCCATCGCCCTGGCCAACTTCGACGACAGCCAGACCAACGCCGCGGCGATGAAGACCTGGCTGGCGTTCTGGGCCAGCAGCATGCATCACCCGCAGCTATACCGATTGCAACAGGTGAACAGCCGCCGGCTGTACTCGAACCTCTGCTATGAATTCCGCCGTTTCCTGCCGCGCGACGAGGCGCGCCTGGCCGCGCAGGGCATGGCCGGACTGATCGACGGGCTGTGGCTGCGCAGCGTGCTCAGTGGCGAACCCTTCGACCTGGAGCAGGCGCTGCTGATCATCGACCGCTACATCGCCTCGCAAACCTAGGGTGCATCACCTGGCAACGCAGCGCCGACGGTGCGCGCGGCGCACCCTACGAATGGCGCCGACGCCTTACCGCTTCACCGCCGCAGGGTGCGCCATGCGCACC
>DIEE01000122.1:12070-12366 GCA_002418465.1 Pseudomonas sp. UBA5782
GTGCGCGTGGCGCACCCTACGACCAGCAACCTACCCGAGAGAGGAGCCTTCATGTCCCGCTTTGGCGTGCAACAACTGCATATCGACGGCCGCTACCAGTGCAGCAGCGGCGACGAGACCTTCGAAGCCATCAACCCGGCCAACGGCGAGGTGATCGCCGAGCTGCAGGCGGCGACGCGTGCCGACGTCGAGCGCGCCGTCGAGGCCGCGCAGCGCGGACAGAAGGTCTGGGCGGCGATGACCGCGATGCAGCGTTCGCGCATCCTGCGCCGCGCCGTCGACCTGCTGCGCGAGCG
>DIEE01000054.1 GCA_002418465.1 Pseudomonas sp. UBA5782
TGGCCGGAAGCGACGGCCATGTCGATTTGCGCGGCCTGCTCGTCGAGCTGGCCGCACGCGGCGCCAACGAGGTGCTGGTGGAGGCCGGCGCGCAACTGGCCGGTGCCTTCGCCCGCCAGGGGCTGGTCGACGAGTACCAGCTGTTCGTTGCTGCCCGCTTCCTCGGCTCCAGCGCGCGGCCACTGCTCGACCTGCCGCTCGATCGAATGGCCGAGGCGCGCGCGCTGAAGATCGTCGATATCCGTGCGGTCGGCGACGACTGGCTGATCGTCGCGCGTCCCGTCGCCAACTAGCTCCGATCGTCTTCAATCCGTCGCCGCGAGGGCCTGCCATGCGCCTTTGCGCTTCCGGCCATGCGGCATTTTGTGCTAAAAACGCCGTCCGGCCATTCAGGTGGCTGGAAACGTTCTCAGGGCGGGGTGCAATTCCCCACCGGCGGTGATGGCGCGCAATGCGTCGAGCCCGCGAGCGCTCGCTTACCCCACGCGGGGCGGCGAGGTCAGCAGACCCGGTGCGATCCCGGGGCCGACGGTCATAGTCCGGATGAAGAGAGAACGGGATGCCACGACGGGCAAGGCCTTGGGCGCGCCCGTGAAATCCCTTTCGATCGACGTGCCCTGTTTTTCTTAAAAACAGGAGTCTCACGATGTCACTGTTGTATTTCCTCAGCCGTTCGACGGCTTCTGCGCCACTCGCGCGGGAGGTCGTATGTTCACCGGCATAATCGAAGCCATCGGCAGCATCCGCGCGCTGACGCCCAAGGGCGGCGACGTGCGCCTCTACGTGCAGACCGGCAAGCTCGACCTGGGCGACGTCAAGCTCGGCGACAGCATCGCGGTGAACGGCGTCTGCCTCACCGCGGTGGAGTTGCCCGGCGACGGCTTCTGGGCCGACGTTTCCCGCGAAACCCTCGCCCACACCGCGCTGGCCGGCCTCAAGAGCGGCAGCCCGGTGAACCTCGAAAAGGCGCTGACGCCGACCAGCCGCCTCGGTGGCCACCTGGTCAGCGGCCACGTCGACGGTGTCGGCGAAGTCGTCTCCTGTGAGGAGAACGCCCGCGCCGTGCAGTTCCGCATCCGCGCGCCGCGCGAGTTGGCCAGGTACATCGCGCTGAAGGGCTCGATCACCGTGGACGGCACCAGCCTAACGGTGAACGCGGTGAATGGCGCCGAGTTCGAGCTGACCATCGTCCCGCATACCCTCGCCGAAACCATCATGGCCGACTACCGCCCCGGGCGGCAGGTCAACCTCGAGGTCGACCTGTTGGCGCGCTACATCGAGCGCCTGCTGCTCGGCGACAAGGCCGCCGAGCCCGCCGCGTCCGGCATCAGCGAAAGTTTCCTGGCCGAACACGGCTACCTGAACAAGTAAGGATCGCCAACCATGGCACTCAACAGCATCGAAGAACTCGTCGAAGACATCCGCCACGGCAAGATGGTCATCCTCATGGATGACGAAGACCGCGAAAACGAAGGCGACCTGATCATGGCCTCCGAATGCGTGCAGGCCGAGCACATCAACTTCATGGCGCGCTTCGCCCGCGGGCTTATCTGCATGCCGATGAGCCGCGAGCGTTGTGAAACGCTGAAGCTGCCGCTGATGGCGCCGCGCAATGGTTCGGGTTTCGGCACCAAGTTCACCGTTTCCATCGAGGCGGCCGAGGGCGTCACCACCGGCATCTCGGCCGCCGACCGCGCGCGCACCGTGCAGGCCGCCGCGGCGAAGAACGCCAAGGCCGACGACATCGTCAGCCCTGGCCACATCTTCCCGCTGATGGCCCAGCCCGGCGGCGTGCTCGCCCGCGCCGGCCACACCGAGGCGGCCTGCGACCTGGCGCGGATGGGGGGCTTCGAGCCGAGCGGGGTGATCTGCGAGATCATGAACGACGACGGCAGCATGGCGCGCCGCCCCGAACTCGAGGCCTTCGCCGAGCTGCACGGGATCAAGATCGGCACCATCGCCGACCTCATCCACTACCGGCTGATCCACGAGCGCACCGTGCAGCGCATCGCCGAGCAGCCGCTGGACAGCGAAGTCGGCCCGTTCACCTTGGTCACCTACCGCGACTCGGTGGAGGGCGACGTACACATGGCGCTGACCCTCGGCAGCATCTGCCCGGAAGAGCCGACGCTGGTGCGCGTGCACAACATGGACCCGATGCGCGACCTGCTGATGGTCCGCCAGCCGGGCCGCTGGAGCCTGCGTGCGGCGATGACCGAAGTGGCCCGTGCGGGCAGCGGCGTGGTGCTGCTGCTCGGCCATTCGCTGGACGGCGACGAAGTGCTCGCGCACATCCGCGAAGCCGATGCCGGCACCGCGAAGACGCCGAGCACCTACAGCACCGTCGGCGCCGGTTCGCAGATCCTCCGCGACCTCGGCGTGCGCAAGATGCGCCTGATGAGTTCGCCGATGAAGTTCAATGCGATATCCGGGTTCGACCTGGAGGTTGTAGAATACCTGCCCGCCGATTGACAGGCGGCCCGCAGGGCCGCTTCCGATGACCCTCTTCCATTCATGGGAGAGGGTGCCCGAAGGGCGGGAGAGGGTGTCGTGGTTTCACGCCCAGCCCTCTCCCGCACTTGGGCAAGGGCAGCAAAAAGCTAATTTTCGGGGCGAGTGACGCCCGGCTCTTTATACAGATCGAGACCCATCCATGCCTCTGAAGACCATCGAAGGTACCTTCATCGCCCCCCAAGGCAAATTCGCCCTGGTGGTTGGCCGCTTCAACAGCTTCGTCGTCGAAAGCCTGGTCAGCGGGGCGGTCGACGCCCTGGTCCGCCATGGCGTCAAGGAAGCCGACATCACCCTGATCCGCGCGCCCGGCGCCTTCGAGATCCCGCTGGTCGCGCAGAAAGTCGCCCAGCAGGGCGAGTACGCGGCGATCATCGCCCTCGGCGCGGTCATTCGTGGCGGCACCCCGCACTTCGAATACGTCGCCGGCGAATGCACCAAGGGCCTGGCCCAGGTTTCCATGGAATTCGGCGTGCCGGTCGCCTTTGGCGTGCTGACCGTGGACTCCATCGAGCAGGCCATCGAGCGCTCCGGCACCAAGGCCGGCAACAAGGGCGCCGAAGCGGCGCTGTCCGCTCTGGAAATGGTCAGCCTGCTGGCGGCCTTGGAGGCCAAGTGAGTCTTAACCGGGACGACCAGGACGACCAGCAGCCGGCCAAGCCGGCGAAGGGCCGCATCGCTACGCGCCGCGTCGCGCGCAGCCTGGCGATGCAGGCGCTGTATCAGTGGCACATCGCCGGTCAGTCGCTCAACGAGATCGAAGCGCAGTTCCGCGTCGACAACGACTTCGTCGGTGTCGACGGTGCCTACTTCCACGAAATTCTCCACGGCGTGCCGAGCCAGAAGACCGAACTGGACGAGGCCATCGCGCCCTGCCTGGACCGTCCGCTGGAAGAACTCGATCCGGTCGAACTGGCGATCCTGCGCCTGTCGACCTACGAGCTGCGCAACCGCATCGACGTGCCCTACCGCGTGGTGATCAACGAAGGCATCGAGCTGGCCAAGGTGTTCGGCGCCACCGACGGGCACAAGTTCGTCAACGGCGTGCTGGACAAGCTGGCCCCGACCCTGCGCGCTGCAGAAGTGCGCGGCGGCCAGCGCGGCGACAAGCGCTGATGCCGCGCCATCCCTCGTCCCCGGACGCTACCTGAGGCGTTCCGATGGGGGAATTCGNNGGCGTGGCTCTGGGCATCGGCGACGACTGCGCACTGCTTGACCTGCCGCCCGGCGAACAGCTGGCGGTTTCCACCGACACTCTGGTTTCCGGCGTGCATTTCCCTGACGCCTGCGATGCCCTGCTGCTCGGCCAGCGCGCCCTGGCGGTTTCCGCCAGCGACCTGGCGGCGATGGGCGCGACGCCGCTCGGCTTCACCCTCGCCCTGACCCTGCCCGCCACCGACGCCGACTGGCTGCAGCGCTTCGTCGATGGCCTCGGCCGGATGGCGGCGGTTTGCGGCCTGGCGCTGATCGGCGGCGATACCACCCGCGGCCCGCTGAGCCTGACCCTCACCGTGTTCGGCCGCGTGCCGCGT
>DIEE01000098.1:0-8664 GCA_002418465.1 Pseudomonas sp. UBA5782
CCGGCAGCACCGTGGCCGAGCGCCCGCAGGAGATGAACAAGAAGCGCCGTCCGGCGGAGAAGAGCGAAGGCGAACGCGGTGCACCGCGCAAACCGCAGGCGGGTGCCCCGGCCAAGCGCCGCAGCACGCCGGCCGGCGACGGCCAGCGTCCAGGCTTCGGGCGCAAGCGTCCGTAAGCGTCAACGCAAAACAAAACACCCCGCGCAAGGCGGGGTGTTTTGTTTGCGGCGCTCGATTGGCCAGCCGCCTTGTTCAGGTGGCGGCCGCGATCAGCTTGCCAGCATCATCCGGTTGCGGCCGTCTCGCTTGGCGGCGTAGAGCGCCTCGTCGGCGCGCTGGGTGAGGCTTTCCGCGGACTCGAAGGGCTGCAGTGCGGCGCAACCCAGGCTCATCGACAGGCGGATGGCCTGGCCCTGGCTCAGGTACTGCAGGTTCTCGATGGTGCTGCGCAGGCGCTCGCCGACCAGGCTGGCGGCCTCGATGCTGGTGTTGGAGAGCAGCACCATGAACTCCTCGCCGCCGAAGCGGAAGATCATGTCGACGTTGCGCAGCTGGCTTTTCAAGGCGGCGGAAACCGCGCGCAGCACGTCGTCGCCGACACCGTGGCCGTAGCCGTCGTTGATCAGCTTGAAGTGGTCGAGGTCGAGCATCAGCAGGCACAGCGGTTGCGAATGGCGGTGGGCCATGTCCACTTCGCGGATCAGCGACTGGTTCATGGCGATGCGGTTGCCGGTGCCGGTCAGCGGGTCGCGCAGGGCGTTCTGCAGGGCGCAGCGGTAGAGCAGCGCATTGCGCAGCGGGAACACCAGGCAGGACAGCAGAGATTCCACCTGGCCCAGCTCGAAGTCGTCGAAACGCTGGTTGCGGCGGAACACCAGCTCGCCCATGTATTCGCCGGCCTGGTTGAGGTTGTAGCTGGCGCTGTGGGTGCCGCGATCGCCGAACTGCAGGGCAAGCTCGCTGCTCGGGTGGGAGAAGGTCATGGCGTCCAGCGGCACCAGGCGCTGAACCTCGCGGAAGAACACCTCGAGAATGCGCTCCACCTCCAGACTGGTCTGCAGCAGCAGGGTCAGTTGGCGATGCAGCTCGCTCAGCGTTACCGGTTGCAGGGTAACGGGGCGGGTTTCCGAGTAGCCCATGCGCTGGAGGCGGGCGGCATCGAAATCGATGGTGTTCTTTTTGCTGGGAGGGACCATGGCGCTCTTCCTTCAACGCTGGCGTGCGTCTGTTGAAGGGACTAGAGCGAAATGTGTGCCAGGATATTTTTTTCGTTATTTATCAGCGGGCTAGGTGATTTAGGCGGCCATCGCGGCAAGCTTTCGCCGGTTATCCGGCGCGAACCGGCCGCCCTCTGCCGTTCGCCTTGCCGCTCCCGACGTAAATCTGACGGCGGCCACGAGGCCGCCATCGATCCTCACTGGGCGTTGAACTGCTGGCCGTTGACGCCCTTGCTGTCCGGGCCCATCAGGTACAGGTAGACCGGCATGATCGCGTCCGGCTCCGGGTTGTTCACCGGGTTTTCGCCGGGATAGGCGTGGGCACGCATGGCGGTGCGCGTGGCGCCCGGGTTGATGCTGTTGGAGCGCACGGGGTAGGTGCCGTCGGCTTCGTCGGCGAGCACCTGCATCAGGCCTTCGGTGGCGAACTTGGAGACCGCATAGGCGCCCCAGTAGGCGCGGCCCTTGCGGCCGACGCTGCTGGAGGTGAACACCACCGAGGCATCCTCGGACAGCTTGAGCAGCGGCAGCAGGGCGCTGGTGAGCATGAACATGGCGTTGACGTTGATCTGCATGACGCGCATGAAGTTCTCGCCCGAGAGTTGCTCCAGCGGCGTGCGCGGGCCGACGATGGCGGCGTTGTGCAGCAGCCCGTCGAGGCGGCCGAACTCGCTTTCGATCATCGCCGCCAGCTCGTCGAACTGATGCGGCTGGGCGGTTTCCAGGTTCAGCGGGATCACCGCCGCCTGCGCGTGGCCGGCCGCTTCGATCTCGTCGTAGACCAGGTTCAGGTTCTCTTCGTTGCTGCCCAGCAGCAGCACGGTGGCGCCATGTGCGGCGTAGGCCTTGGCGGCGGACGCGCCGATGCCACGGCCGGCGCCGGTGACCAGGATGACGCGGCCCTGCAGCAGGTCGGGGCGGGCGGTGTAGTCGAACATGAGGGGCTCCTTCGAGCGCGGCACGCCTCGGCCGCGCGGGTCAACATTGGCGAATCGGATGGGTGGAGTGGCGGCGCCCGGTCAGCAGCCGCAGAGCGCACGCTCGAGCAGCGCACGCAGTTCCAGGGGGTGGTCGATGACCGCATCGGCGCCCCAACTGCGGGGATTGTCCTGCGGATGGATGTAGCCGTAGCTGACGCCCACCGTGCGGGTGCCGGCAGCGCGGCCGGATTCGATGTCGCGCAGGTCGTCGCCGACGAACAGAACGCTGGCCGGCGCAAGATCCAGGCGCTGGCAGGCCAGGGTGAGCATCTCCGGGTCCGGTTTGCTGTGCGTCACGTGGTCCGGGCAGATCAGCAGCGCCGAGCGTTCGGCCAGGCCGAGCTGCTGCATGATCGGTTCGGCGTAGCGCAGTGGCTTGTTGGTCACCACGCCCCAGATCAGCCCGGCCTTCTCGATGTCGACGAGCACCTCGGCCATGCCCTCGTAGAGGTGGCTGAAGGTGGCGCAATGGCTCTGGTAGCGCTCGAGGAATTCCAGGCGCAGGGTTTCGAACGCGTCGGACAGCGGGTCGACCTCGAAGGCATTGACCACCATCGCCCGCGCGCCGCCGGAGACCACGTCGCGCACGGTCTTCTCCGCGATCGGCTGCAGCCCGCGCGCCGCTCGCATCGCCTGGATCACCGCGATGAAATCCGGCGCGGTGTCCAGCAGGGTGCCGTCCATGTCGAAGAGCACTGCTCGTATGCGCATGCGCCTCACGCCTCCTTCAGTGTCTGGACCATGTAGTTGACGTCGACGTCCGCGGCCAGCTTGTAGCGCTTGCTCAGCGGGTTGTAGGTCAGGCCGATGATGTCCTTCACCTGCAGGCCGGCGTCGCGTGCCCAGGTGCCCAGCTCTGAGGGACGGATGAACTTGGCGAAGTCGTGGGTGCCGCGCGGCAGCAGGCGCATCAGGTACTCGGCGCCGACGATGGCGAACAGCCAGGCCTTGGGGTTGCGGTTGATGGTGGAGAAGAACACCTGGCCGCCGGGCTTGACCAGGGCGTAGCAGGCGCGGATCACCGAGGCCGGGTCGGGCACGTGCTCGAGCATTTCCAGGCAGGTGACCACGTCGAACTGGCCGGGCATTTCCGCGGCCATGGCTTCGGCGGTGATCTGCCGGTATTCCACCGGCACGCCGGATTCGAGCTGGTGCAGGCGTGCCACCGAGAGCGGCGCCTCGCCCATGTCGATGCCGATCACCTCGGCGCCGCGCTGGGCCATGGCTTCGCTGAGAATGCCGCCGCCGCAGCCGATGTCGATGACCTTCTTGCCGGCCAGGCCGACGCGCTCGTCGATCCAGTTGACCCGCAGCGGGTTGATGTCGTGCAGGGGTTTGAACTCGCTTTCGCGGTCCCACCAGCGGTGGGCCAGGGCTTCGAATTTGGCGATTTCGGCGTGATCGACATTGCTCATAGGGTTTTCCATCGAAACGAGAAAGAGGAGGGCGCGGCCGGGCGGACATGTTGCCAGCTTGTCGGCGCCGATTGGCTCATCGACGTCGGCCCAATGTATGCCAATTTGTCGCAGGTGGGCGTCAGCCGCCGCGAATGCGCGCGCCCCACTGGCGCGCGTTGGCGATGATGCGTTGTTCGTCCATGCGTGTCAGGCGACCGTCGTCGAGCAAGGGCTTGCCGGCGACCCAGACGTGCTTCACGCAGTCCCGCCCGCAGGCGTAGATCAGTTGCGAGACCGGATCGTAGACCGGCTGCTGGGCCAGGCCGTTGAGGTCGAAGGCGACCAGGTCGGCGAACTTGCCGATTTCCAGCGAGCCGCAGCAGGCGTCCAGGCCGAGGGCGCGCGCGCCGTTCAGCGTGGCCATGCGCAGCGCGCGGTGCGCGTCCAGGGCTGTCGCCGAGCCGGCCACGGCCTTGGCCAGCAGCGCCGCGGTACGGGTTTCGCCGAGCAGATCGAGGTCGTTGTTGCTGGCCGCGCCGTCGGTGCCGAGGGCGACGTTGACGCCGGCCTGCCAGAGCTTTTCCACCGGGCAGAAACCGCTGGCCAGCTTGAGATTGGATTCCGGGCAATGGATCACGCTGCTGTTGCTTTCCACCAGCAGCGCCAGGTCCTCGTCGTTCACCTGGGTCATGTGCACGGCCTGGAAGCGCGGGCCGAGCAGGCCGAGGCGGGCGATGCGCGCCAGCGGCCGTTCGCCGGTCTGTTCGACGGCCTGCTGCACCTCGAAGGCGGTTTCGTGGACGTGCATATGAATGCCGGCGTCCAACTGGTCGGCGAGCATGAGGATGTTCGCCAGCTTCTCGTCGCTCACCGTGTAGGGCGCGTGCGGGCCGAAGGCGACCTTCAGCCGCGGGTGATGGCGCAGGTCGTCGAACAGCTCCAGGCCACGGCGCAGGGCGTCGGCCGGGTCGGCGGCGCCGGGCATCGGGAAATCCAGGATCGGCAGGCTGATCTGCGCACGCACGCCGGCGTTATGCATCGCCTCGCTGGCGACCTGCGGGTAGAAGTACTGGTCGCAGAAACAGGTGATGCCGCCCTTGAGCTGCTCGGCGATGGCCAGCTCGGTGCCGTCGCGGACGAACTCCTCGTCGACCCAGCGCCCTTCGGCGGGCCAGATGTGGCGTTCCAGCCAGGCCTTCAGCGGCAGGTCATCGGCCATCCCGCGGAACAGGCTCATCGCCGCGTGGCCGTGAGCGTTGATCAGCCCCGGCGCGAGCAGCATGCCGGGCAGTTCGCGTACGTCGGCGGCGCCACTGGTGAGCAGTTCCTCGCGCGGGGCGATGCAGGCGATACGCCCGTCGCGAACGGCCAGGCCGTGGCCAGCGAGCACCACGCCGGCCGGTTCCACCGGGACCAGCCAGGTCGGCAGCAAGATGAGGTCGTAACGGTCTTCGCTCATGGGATGTCCTGGGGCTTGGCCCGGTAGATTTCCGCGTACAGCGGCCAGTGGTCGGACACGCCGTCGTCGTGTTTGCCGTCATCGAAGCGCGATGGCGAGCCCCATTTGTTCACCTGGTAACGGCTCTGGTGGGCGAGGCGGATGCTCGCCGGATCGACCTTCCAGCCGTTGAAGCCGGTACCGGTCATCTGTGGCGGGAACGCCAGAATGTCGAAGAACGACCACTGGCGCAGCGTGTGGTAGTAGTAGCTGCCCTTGCACTCGGCGCAGCCGATCAGGTGCGAAACGCTCCAGGTGCTGGCCAGGTTCCTGGCGATGTAGCCGTGTTGCAGCTCCTCGCCGGCGTTGATGTTGAAGTCGCCGCCGACGATCGGCAGCACGTCGGCCGGCAGCTGGCTCTTCAGCACCGCGAGGTAGTCCACCGCCTGGCGGCGCAGGTAGCCGGGGCCGCCGCCGGACGGCAGGTGCACGGCGAACACCGAGGCCTTCTGCCCGCCCGGCAGCAGCAGGCGCACTTCGAGGATACCGCGGGTCTTGCCGGTCTTGTCCGAGCGGTCGTCGCCCTCGGCGTGGTACGGCACCTTGTGCAGGATCGGCGCGTCCCACTGCGGCAGGCGGCTGAGCACGGCGGTGTCGATGCCGCGCTCGTCCCAGCCTTCGAGCAGCACGCGGGTCTGGTAGGCGGACTTGCCCAGCCGGGCGTTGAGCATCTCGACCACCGCGAGGTTTTCCACCTCGTCGAGCATGAGGATGTCCGGCCCGCGGCCGTCATCGATCTGGCCGATGACGTCGGCCAGGCGGCTCAGCTTCTCGTCCAGCTTGGCCTCGGTCCAGTCGGTCTTCTCGCACTGCTCGCGCCAGGCCGGCACCTTGATCTTCGCGCAGGTCGCCAGGTATTCCGGGTGCGCCTGCTTGACCGCCAGCGGCAGGTAGGCGAAGTCGTCCTTGCCCTGGTCATGCACGGTGTCGAAGAGGTTCTCGACGTTGTAGGTCATCAGCGAGACGCGCGGTTCGCCGGCGTCGTGGCTGGAGGTGGAGGCGCAGCCGGCCAGGCCAAGGGCGACCAGCAGCGGCAGGTAACACAGGCGCGGATAATTCATGGCGACTCACTTTCGTCGGGCAAAGGGGTGGCCTACCGACCGGGAAAAGCGCCGGCCGGCGGGTTATCGGGGGTGATGCGTCAGGGTGTCGGGCGACCGGCCACCAGGGCGTCGTTGAGCAGCTGCGCCAGGCGCACCGAAGCCAGCTCGACCTGCCGCTCGGCGACCGGGACGAATGTCTTCATGTAACTGGCGTTGATGGTGTTGCCATCACGCTTGTCGCCGCTGTCGTTCATCAGCTTGTCACCACGGCTGTAGTCCTTGCCGGTGCGGTTGTACTCCATGTTCTTCGCCGCGCTGTCGAAGCCGTCGTCATCGTCGTCGTACTGTTTGCTCGGCAGCTTCCGCGTGCTCACCGCCTTCGGATAGATGTCGCCGTCGCGGACGATCCGGCAGGCCTGCTGCGACCACGCCGCCGGATTGTTGGAGTCGAGCGCCGGCAGGTCCTTCTGCAGCTTGTCGGCGTAGGCCTTGACGTCCAGCTGCGCGGCGCTGAGGAGGAAATCGTCCCAGGTCTTGCGCAGGTTGTAGGTGCGACCGCCGGCCTTCACCGGGAAGTCGTAGCCGCCCTTGTCGTCCTTGAAACTGTTGTTCAGCGGCGAGCTGGCGTCGGCGACGTGGTGGATGAGGAACAGCAGCGCCATCAGGCGTGCCTGGTTCGGCGCCTTGGGATCGGCCAGGGTGGCGCGGTTGCGCTCGATGGCTGCGACGGTGCAGACGCCGTCCGGGCAGTCGCGCGGTGGCTGGTACTGGCAGTCGTCGGCCTTGTAGATCACCAGCCGCTCGTTCCTGGTCTTCTCCCAGAGGTCCTTGGTCTGCGGGTTCTGGTCGAGGCTGCCGGCCCAGTTGGCGACGGTCGAGAAGTCGCTCTGCTTGATCAGCCCGAGCAGCCGCGCGGCTTCGGTCTTGGCCTCGGCATTCAGCTGGCGCTGTGCCAGCTCGCCGACCAGCGCGGTGCCCTGCTGGCCCCAGGCGAGCACCTGGCCGGCCCACAGGCCGGCCACCAGCAGCAGGCCGTTACGCAAGGTTTTGTTCGCATTCATTTGCAGGTGTCTCCTTCTGGCGGCGGCACCTTCGGCCACCGTGGCGTTGATCAGTTGGCGGGCGCCTGGCACAGGGCATCGAGGGTCAGGCGCAGCATGTCGTGGAAGTCTTCCTGGCGCTGCTCGGCGCTGAGTTTCTCGCCGGTGAGGATGTGGTCGCTGACGGTGAGTACGGTCAGCGCCTGCTTGCCCAGCTCGGCGGCGACGCCGTAGAGCCCGGCCGCCTCCATCTCCACGGCGAGGATGCCCATCTTGGTCATGCGCTCGAACAGCACCGGGTCCGGCTCGTAGAACAGGTCGGCGGAAAACACGTTGCCCACATGCAGCGCCTGGCCGCGCGCATCGGCGGTCCGCACCACGCGTTCGAGCAGCCGGTAGTCGGCGATGGCGGCGAAGTCGAAGCCGCCCAGGCGCTTGCGGTTGACCACCGAGTCGGTGCTCGCGCCCATGCCGATCACCAGGTCGCGCACCTTGACGTGCGGCTGGGTGGCGCCGCAGCTGCCGACGCGGATGATGCGCTGCACGCCGAACTGGCTGAACAGCTCGTGGGCGTAGATCGACAGCGACGGGATGCCCATCCCGGAGCCCATCACCGAGATGCGCTGGCCCTGGTAGAAGCCCGTGTAGCCGAGCATGTTGCGCACGCCGTTGACCTGCACGACCTCGGACAGATAGGTGTCGGCGAGCATCTTGGCGCGCAGCGGATCGCCGGGCATCAGCACGGTGTCGGCGAAGTCGCCCGGCTGGGCGGCGATGTGGGGAGTCGGCATGTCAGACGCCTTGAGTCGAAGTGGGAGAAAGAAAAGACCGTCCATGGGAGCACGACGGCAGTCCGAAGAAATCCGCCAGGGTCTGGCCGATATCGGCAAAGGTTTCGCGCTCGCCGAGGCTGCCGGCGGCGACGCCGTTGCCCCAGGCCAGCACCGGGATGTGTTCGCGGGTATGGTCGCTGCCCGGCGTGCTCGGGTCGCAGCCGTGGTCGGCGGCAAGCAGCAGCAGATCGCCCGGCTGCATCTGCGCCAGCAGTTCGGGCAGGCGCATATCGAAGGCCTCCAGCGCGGCGGCGTAGCCGGCGATGTCGCGGCGGTGGCCGTAGAGCATGTCGAAGTCGACGAAGTTGCTGAACACCAGGGTATTGGCCGGCGCGTCGCGCAGCGCCTGCAGCGTGGCGTCGAACAGCGCGTGGTTGCCGTCGGCCTTGTACAGCTTGCTGATGCCCTGGTGGGCGAAGATGTCGCCGATCTTGCCCACCGCATGCACCTGGCCGCCGGCCGCGCAGAGGCGGTCGAGCAAGGTCGGCGCCGGCGGCGGCACGGCGTAGTCGCGACGGTTGCCGGTGCGCGCGTAGCTGTTCGGACCGTCGCCGCGGAACGGCCGGGCGATGACCCGGCCGATGTTGTACGGGTCGCACAGCTCGCGCGCCAGTTCGCACAGCGCCAGCAGCCGATCGAGGCCGAAGTGTTCTTCG
>DIEE01000098.1:8737-9024 GCA_002418465.1 Pseudomonas sp. UBA5782
GGGCGATCAGCGCCTCGAGCAGTTCGGCGGGAAAGCTGTTCTCGCGCGCCTCGAAATAGCCCCAGTCGAACAGCACCGGCACGCCGGCCATTTCCCAGTGGCCGGACGGCGTGTCCTTGCCGCTGGAGAGTTCGCGGGCGTAGCCGTAGGCGCCATCGACCTCCGTATCGACGCAGAAGCCCGGCGGGAATTCCCCGCCGCTCAGCGCCGCGGCGTGACCGAGGCCGAGCCGCGCCAGGTTCGGCAGGTGCAGCGGGCCGTGGCGCAGCGCGGTGTCCGCCTCGCCA
>DIEE01000099.1 GCA_002418465.1 Pseudomonas sp. UBA5782
GATGGCGCGGAGGTGGTGCTGCTCGACGTTCCCAAGGCGCAGAAGGAGCTCGACGCCCTGGCCGCGCGCCTCGGCGGCAAGGCGCTGGGCCTCGACATCGGCGGCGAGGACGCGCCGCAGCGGCTGGTGGAGGCGCTGCCCGAGGGCCTCGACATCGTCGTGCACAATGCCGGCATCACCCGTGACAAGACCCTGGCGAAGATGACGGGCGACCTGTGGAACGCGGTCATCGCGGTCAACCTCAAGGCGCCGCAGCGGCTGACTCAGGCGCTGCTGGAGAGCGGCACCCTGCGCGACGACGGCCGTGTGCTGCTGGTGTCCTCCACCAGCGGCATCGCCGGCAATTTCGGCCAGACCAACTACGCCACCAGCAAGGCCGGGCTGATCGGGCTGCTGCAGGCCTGGGAACTGGAGCTGGCCAAGCGCGGCATCACCATCAACGCGGTGGCGCCGGGTTTCATCGAAACGCAGATGACCGCGGCGATGCCGTTCACCATCCGCGAGGCCGGGCGGCGGATGAACTCCCTCGGCCAGGGCGGCCAGCCGCAGGATGTCGCCGAGACCATCGCCTGGTTCGCCCAGCCCGGCTCCGGCGGTGTCACCGGCCAGGTGTTGCGCGTGTGCGGGCAGAGCCTGCTCGGCGCCTGAGGAATCGACATGAGCCCACACTGGACCGAGCTGCACGCCCCGCCGGCGCTGCCCGAACTCTTCCTGCGCGCGGCGCTGAAGCGCAAGGTCAGCGGCCGCACGCTGCCCGAAGGCGGCCTGCGCTGCGCGGTCAGCGTGGATGCGCAGAACCTGGCGGCCTACCGGCGCCTCTGCGGTTTCGCCGACGATGGCCTGCTGCCGCCGACCTATCCGCACTTAATGGCATTCGCCCTGCAGATGCGCCTGCTCACCAGCGCCGACTTTCCCCTCCCGCTGCTGGGCCTGGTGCACCTGGAAAACCGTATCCGTGTGTTGCGTCCGCTCGGCGGGCTCGGTCCGTTTCGCGTCAGTGTGCGCGTCGCCGATCTGCAAGCGCACGCCAAGGGCGCGCTGTTCAGCCTGCTGATCAGCCTCGACGACCAGCTCGGGCCGCTCTGGGAAGGCGAAAGCCGCTTCCTCAGCCGCGCGCTGAAACTCGAGGGCGAGCCGCGCCAGGCCGCGCCCCGCGAGGCGATGGAGCTTGCCGAGGTCGCCCGCTGGACGGCGCCGGCGGACGCCGGCCGTGCCTATGCGCGCCTCGCCGGCGACTACAACCCGATCCACCTCAGCGCCGCCAGTGCCCGGCTGTTCGGCTTCCCCCGCGCCATCGCCCACGGCCTGGGGCTAAAAGCACGCAGCCTGGCCGAACTCGGCGAGCGCCTGCCGGGCGCCGGCTACGAAGTCGAAGTGCACTTCAAGAAGCCGTTGCTGCTGCCCGGCGAAGTCCGCCTGCTGGCCAGCACGCCGGCAGAAAACGGCCAACTGGCGCTGCGCGGCGCGGACGACCTGCCGCATATGGACGGCGACTGGCGCACGCTTTCCTAGCCACCTGCCCGATGCGCGCCGAGCCTTGCGCCGGTGCGCGCAACCCTCGAAGCTATGTGGCTCCAAGGAGCCTCGCATGAACCTCGAACACCTCACCGCCCGCATGCACGCGATTCGCGATGCCAACGACTGGCGCAAATTCCACAGCCCGAAGAACCTCGCCATGGCCGCCAGCGTGGAAATGGCCGAGCTGGTGGAAATCTTCCAGTGGCTCAGCGAGGAGCAGTCGCGCCAGTTGCCGCCCGAGCAGCTCGAACACGCCGGCCAGGAAGTCGCCGACGTGGTGCTATACCTGCTGCTGATGTGCGCCGAACTGGGCATCGACATGGACCAGGCGGTGCGCGCCAAGCTCGCCGACAACGAGCGGCGCTTCACATGAGCGACCGTCACTTCGACGAACTGGCGACGCGCTTCGCCGAGAAGATCTACGGCGGCGCCAAGGGTGCCATCCGCCTCGCGGTGCTGCAGGCCGACCTTGCCGAAATCCTGCCGCAACGCCCGCTGCGGGTGCTCGACATCGGCGCCGGGCTCGGCCACATGGCGCTCTGGCTGGCCCAGCGCGGCCATCGGCTGACCCTCGCCGAGCCGGCCCAGCCGATGCTCGACGGTGCCCGCCAGCGCTTCGCCGAGGCCGGCCTCGACGCCACCTTCATCCAGGCGCCCTGGCAGGAACTGCCTGAGCGGCTGGACGCGCCCTACGACCTGGTGGTCTGCCACGCGGTGCTCGAATGGCTGGCCGAACCGGCGGCGATCCTGCCGACCTTGCGCCGGCTCACCGCCGACGACGGCTGGCTGTCGCTGGCGTTCTACAACAAGGACGCGCTGGTCTATCGCAACCTGCTCAAGGGGCATTTCCGCAAGCTGCGCAAGGCCAGCTTCGCCGGCGAGGGCCAGAGCCTGACGCCACAACGTCCGCTCGACCCGCGCGAGCTGGCGGCGCAACTGCGCGCCGATTGGCGGGTCGAAAGCAGTAGTGGCGTGCGCGTGTTCCACGATTACATGCCGGCGGAGTTCCAGGCCAAGGCCGACCCCGCCGACCTCATCGAGATGGAGCTGGCGCACCGCCGACATCCGGCCTTCGCCGGGCTCGGCCGTTATCTGCACTGGCTCTGCCAACCACAGCGAGCCGCAGGAGGCTCACCATGACGCACCACTCCGCGTTCTCCGCCAGCTTGCTCGGCCTGCCCCTGGCGCTGCTGCTCGCCGGCTGCGCCAAGGACAACCCCTACACGGCCAGCTCCAACCCGCTGCCGCCGGCCCCGGCGCAGGCTACGGCGAATACCTTCGACGCCAGCGCCTACCCGGCCGCGCCGCGTGATTTCGGGCGCTACCGCAACTGGTCCTGGCTGCAGGGTCGGCAACCGGCGGGCAGTTCCTGGGCCACGCCGGAACAGGTGCAGGAAGCGGTCGCCGCCGGCCTCGACCGGCGCGGCCTGCGTCCGGCGCAGAGCGGCAATCCGGCCGACCTGCAGGTCAGCGCCGAGCTGCGCATGG
>DIEE01000100.1 GCA_002418465.1 Pseudomonas sp. UBA5782
GGCAGCACGCGGAGCAACTGCTGGCGCTCGGCCTCGCTTTCCGGCTGCTCGGTCGCCTGGGTCGCCAGCTGCAAGGCCTCGTCGATGCGCTCGCAGCGTTCCAGCACGCGAATCCGGCGCGCCCGCGCGCCGGCGTGGCGGCAGTCGACGTAGACCTGCAGCGCCTGTTGCAGCTCGCCGAGGCGTTCGTGCTGCTGGGCGATGCGGAAGATCAGCTTGGCGCGGCGCGCCTCGATCCACGGATTGTCCAGCCGCTGCGGCAGGCTGGCGACGACCTCGGCGAGCGACTCGTTCTGCTCGAAGCGCTCGCGGCAGCGCTGCAGGCGCAGGTAGTCGTCGACGTCGGCGCGGCTGAGGAAGGCGCGCGAGGCGGCGGAAAACTCGACTTTCTCGTAGCGATAGATGCCCAGGTCGGCGAGGACGAACTCCGACCAGCCCTGCCGCAGGTTGCCGAAGAACATCAGCCGCAGGCGCTCGCCGAGCTCGACCATCAGCACCCGGTAGACGCATTCATCCGCCTCGGCATGCCAGGCCTGCAGCGGCCGGCTTTCGTCGGCGAAGCGCTCGCGCAGGCAGGTCAGCAGCTCGCTCTTGTTCATCAGGTGCGCGCGTTGCAGGCAATCGCCGAAGGCCGCGGCGATCTCCGCCTTGCGCAGCACGCCGAACAGCTGCTCGAGGCTCAATGCGGGCGCATCGTCCAGCCACCCATGGCCGAGCAGCGGTTCGGCGGCCTGGTTAGGGCAGCCGATCTCGGCGTAGGCCAGCTTGCTGGCGCGGAACAGTTCGCCCTTGCGCATCAGCATGCGCACCAGCAACGCGCGCGAGGCTTGCGGCAGTTCGGCGAAGGCATCGATGAACTCCCGTTCGGCTTCGCCGAGCAGGTCGGCATAGCGTTCGCCGAGCCAGGCCAGCACGCGCTGGAAGTTCGCCAGGTAGTAGAAGGGATCGGGCAGCGGAGCGTTCATCGGGCGAAACGGGCAGGGTCGAAGTGGGCGATTGACTGGCTGTTTATACAGTCAATCGCCCACTTCGACCATGTCCGGCCGATCGAAGGCGATCAACTGGCGTCACCTGCCGGGCGCAGCGTGGCGCGAAGGTCGTCGGCGCTGTAGGTCTCGCCGGGCTGCGGGTTCATGATGGCGTCCCAGCGGCGCTGGTATTCCTCCATCGACAGACTGCGGCGGCTCAGGTCTTCGAGGGCCAGTTGTTTGATTTCGGCGGCGCTGTAGGGGCGTTCGGCCGGGTTCGGGTGGCTGCTGCAGGCGCCGAGGAGCAGGGCGGCGACCAGCAGAAGCGGAGTGGTGAATGCGTTCATGGCGGTTTACCTGAAAGGGTTCGTCTCTGGAGTGATCACAGGCTAACGCCCGCTCCGAAGCGGCAGAAATCATCCGGTTCGATAGTGGATATCGCTGCGCTGATGAGTAGCGCAGCGCTCTTCGTTTTGACGGGTGCGGCGGGCTGCGGCCTAATAGCCGACCCTGTCGTTCAAGGCTTTTCGAATGAGCGCTTCGCGCGTTTCCCTGGCCGGTTCCAGCGTTCTGCATCTGCCCGCCGGGCCCTGGTGCAACGTGCTCGACTGCCTGTGCGAGCGCTTCCCGGCGATCGACCGGCAGACCTGGCTTGCGCGCATGTCCCGTGGTCGCGTGCTGGACGCCGAAGGAATGCCGCTGGACGCCGCGCATCCGTACCGCGAAGGCTTGCGCGTGCACTACTTCCGCGAGGTGGCGCAGGAGGTGGCGATTCCGTTCGAGGAACAGCTGCTGCATGTCGACGAGCACCTGGTGGTGGCCGACAAGCCGCATTTCCTGCCGGTGATCCCGTCCGGCGGCTACGTCGAGCAGACGCTGCTGGCGCGGCTGATCCGCCGCTTGGGTAATCCGCAGCTGGTGCCGATCCATCGCATCGACCGCCTCACCGCCGGGCTGGTGCTGTTTTCCGCCAACCCGGACAGCCGCGCCGCCTACCAGGCGCTGTTCCGCCAGCGCAGCATGCACAAGCGCTACGAGGCGATCGGCGCGGCGCCGGCCGGGGTCGAGTTTCCGCAGTTGCGACGCACCAGGCTGGTCGCCGCCGAACCGTTCTTCCTGATGCGCGAGGGCGAGGGCGAGGCCAACAGCGAGACGCGCATCGAGCTGCTCGAACGCAACGGTGCCCAGGCGCGCTACCGGCTCTATCCCGTGACCGGCAAGAAGCACCAGTTGCGCGTGCACCTCGCCGCGCTGGGCGCCGACATCTGCAACGACCCGTTCTACCCGCAGCTCACTCCGTACCCCACCGACGACTACGCCCGGCCGCTCAAGCTGCTGGCTCAGGCGCTGGCCTTCGACGACCCGCTCAGCGGCGAGCGACGGACTTTCGAGAGTCGCCTGCAGCTCGACTGGTGAAGCGCCGCTGTGCCGAAATCGTCGGCCGGATGACCGATTGCCGACAAGAACGCATCGCCTGAACGCGCCACTGTTAGGCTTTTGTGAACGGCGCCGTTCAGGCGCTTTCGTACAGATGTGTAACGCATCCAAAGGAGCCCCGTCGTGATCACCTTGTCCCTGCAGGAAGTTCAAGAGCTGGCCGAGGCGATTCTTCGCCGGCATGGTTTCAGCGAGCCGCACGTCACTGCCGTGGCCCGCGCCGTGCTCGCCGGCGAGCGCGACGAATGTGCCTCCCACGGTCTCTGGCGGCTGCTCGGCTGCATCGAGACGCTGCGCGCCGGCAAGGTGTCGGCGGATGCCGAGCCCAAGGTGATCGATCAGGCGCCGTCGATCGTGCGCGTCGACGCCCGTGGCGGTTTCGCCCAGGTGGCCTTCGAGCGGGGTGCGCCGGTGCTGGTGGAAAAGGCCCGCGCCAACGGCATCGCCGCCCTGGCGATCAACCGCTGCGTGCATTTCTCCGCGCTCTGGACCGAGCTGGAAGTGCTCACCGAAGCCGGCCTGGTGGCGCTGGCCTGCACGCCGAGCCACGCCTGGGTGGCGCCGGCCGGCGGCAGCAAGCCGCTGTTTGGCACCAACCCGATCGCCTTCGGCTGGCCGCGCGCCGGGAAGAACCCGTTCATCTTCGACTTTGCCACCAGCGCCATCGCGCGCGGTGAAATCCAGCTGCACGAACGCGCCGGCAAGGCGATTCCGTTGGGCTGGGGTATCGACGCCGCCGGCCAGCCGAGCACCGACGCCAGCGCCGTGCTCAATGGCGCCATGCTGACCTTCGGCGGGCACAAGGGCTCGGCGCTGTCGGCGATGGTCGAACTGATCGCCGGCCCGCTGATCGGCGACCTCACCAGCGTCGAGTCGCAGGCCTGGGACGCCGGCACAAAATCCTCGCCGTACCACGGCGAACTGCTGATCGCGCTGGACCCGAAACGCTTCCTCGGCGACGCCGTGGAGGAGCACCTGGCCCGCGCCGAAGCGTTGTTCGACGGCATCCAGAACCAAGGCGCGCGCCTGCCCTCGCAACGCCGCTACGAAGCGCGTGAACGCAGCCTGAAGGACGGCGTGAAGATTCCCGAGAAGCTTTACGAGGATTTGCAGGGGTTGTTGGCGTAAGGCCGCAGCCGAGCCGGGCGAACAAGTCGGGCGGGGATGCCGTTACAGCGGCTTGCCGCCCGGCGTTTCCCCCCCGCTGTATTGATTCCAAGAGTCCGAACGCCTTTGTAGGGGCGAACAAGTTCTCCCCTACAGGAAAACGCCGCCCTTACAGGTGCAGAGCGGTTACAGCGCCTCTCTGCTCGGCTTGCCGTCCACCAGCCGCTGGATGGCCAGCGGGTTGGCGTTCTGCAGGGCTTCGGGGAGGAAGGCGTCCGGGTAGTTCTGGTAGCACACCGGGCGCAGGAAGCGGTCGATGGCCAGAGTGCCGACCGAGGTGCCACGGGCATCCGAAGTCGCCGGATACGGGCCGCCGTGGACCATCGAGTCGCAGACTTCCACGCCGGTCGGGTAGCCGTTAAGCAGCAGGCGCCCGGCTTTCTGTTCCAGCAGCGCGAGCAGGTCGCCGTAGGCGTCCAGATCGGCCGGTTCGGCGATCAGGGTGGCGGTGAGCTGGCCGTGCAGGCCGTGCAGCGCCTGGATCAACTCGGCCTTGTCGGCCACTTCGACGACGATGGTGGTCGGGCCGAACACCTCTTCCTGGAGCAGTTCGTCACCGTTGAGCAGCAGGCTGGCGTCCGCCTTGAACAGCTGCGGTCTGGCCTGGTTGCCTTCCTGCGTCGCACCGGCCAGATGGGTGATGCCCGGATGCTTGTGCAGATTCTCTAGCCCGTGGCAGTAGCTCTTCAGGCCGCCCGGATTGAGCATGGTCTGCGCCGGCTGGTCGCCCATCAGCGCGGCGAAGCGCTCGAGGAAGGCAGAAAACTCCGCCGACCTGATGCCGATCACCAGGCCCGGATTGGTGCAGAACTGGCCGGCACCCAGCACGACGGAGCCTGTCAGCTCGGCAGCGATCTTCTCGCCACGGGTCTTGATCGCCTTGGGCAACAGGAGCATCGGGTTGATGCTGCTCATCTCGGCGAACACCGGGATCGGTTGCGGGCGCGCCGCGGCCATGTCGCACAGCGCGCGACCGCCGCGCAGCGAGCCGGTGAAACCCACCGCCTGGATCGCCGGGTGCTTGACCAGCGCCTCACCGACACCGCCGCCGTAGATCATGTTGAACACGCCCTTCGGCATGCCGGTTTTTTCCGCCGCCCGAACGATGGCGTCGGCGACGAACTCCGCCGTCGCCATGTGCCCGCTGTGGGCCTTGAACACCACCGGGCAACCGGCGGCCAGCGCGGCGGCG
>DIEE01000097.1 GCA_002418465.1 Pseudomonas sp. UBA5782
GGCCAGGTGCTCGGACGCAGCTTCGCGCGGCAGGGCAACAACCGCCTGCGCGTGCAGATATCGCACCCGATGGACAACGGCCTGGTCGGCGGCATCCCCGAGTTCTACCTGGACCACGCCGAGTTGCGCAGCGCCAGCGGCGAGGTGCTGGCGAGCTTCGAGCTGTTCCCGGCGATCAGCGAGAACCCGACCCTGACCATGGAAGTACGCGGCCATCCGCACACCGTGCTCTGGCTACACGACAACAACGGCAACGAATTCGAGGCCGGGTTGTAGACTGTTTTTCGGTGCCATCGCGCACTCTGCGAGCGACGCGCACCAGGCCTTGCGTAGGGGGCGCCGCGCTCACCACACCCGTACGACAACAGGAAGGAAACTCCGATGATCAAGGTCAGCGTGCTCTACCCGAACCGACCCGGCGTGACATTCGACATGGACTATTACTGCGCCACCCACATGCCGCTGGTGCGCGAATGCCTGGGCGACGCCTGCAAGGGCATCGGCGCCGAACTCGGCCTGGCCGGCGGCGCGCCCGGCAGCCCGGCGCCCTACGTCGCTGCCGGGCACCTGCTGTTCGACAGCGTCGAGGCGTTCCAGAGCGCCTTCGCCCCGCATACCGAACGCATCCTCGGCGACCTGGCGAACTTCACCGACGTGGAGCCGCTGATGCAGATCGCCGAGGTGCGCCTGGCGCCCTGAGTCGAGGTGAAGATGCGCCAGCTCCTGCTGCTGGCCGCGCTGCTGTTCGGCGGCGCGGCGCAGGCCGAATTCGACTACCACCTGCAGCCGCGCCGGATCGCCGAGGGCACCTGGCTGCTGGAAGGCAGCACCGACAACTTCGCCAAAGAGAATGGCGGCGACATCGTCAACACCGCGTTCATCGAAACCGACGACGGAGTGGTGGTGATCGACAGCGGTCCGTCGCGGCGCTACGGCGAGGCGCTGCGCAAGGTGATCGGCGAAACCACCGGCAAGCCGGTCAGGCTGCTGTTGCTCACCCACCATCACCCGGACCACGTGCTCGGCAACCAGGCTTTCGCCGACGTGCCGATCGCCGCGCTCGCCGGCACCAAACGCCTGTTGGAAGAGCAGGGCGACGACCTCGCGGAAAACATGTACCGGCTGGTCGGCGACTGGATGCGCGGCACCGAGGTGGTGTTGCCAACCCAGACGCTGGAGGCCGGCAACCTCGACATCGGCGGCCATCGCCTGCGCCTGCTGGCCCTGAGCGGGCACACCGGCGCGGACCTGGCGATCCTCGATGAGAAGACCGGCGTGCTGTTCGCCGGCGACATCGTCTTCTACCAGCGCGCGCTGACCACGCCGGGCACGCCGGGGCTGGACGTCTGGCTCGGCGACCTGGATACCCTGCAGCGGCTGCCGTGGAAACTGATCGTCCCCGGCCACGGCCCGGTCGCCCGCGACGCCGCGCCCTTCGCGCAGATGCGCGACTACCTCGGCTGGCTCGACGCGCTGATGCGCAAGGGCGTGGAGGAGGGCGCCGACATGAACGAACTGATCCGCGCACCGATTCCGCCGCGTTTCGCCGCCATCAGCCTGTCGCGCTACGAGCTGGTGCGCAGCGTCAGCCACCTGTATCCGCGCTACGAACGACAGCGACTGCCGCAAGTGAATCGCTAGCTTCACCCAGCGAAAACGGACGGCGCCGCAGGGCGGGTGCAACCCGCGTCGGTGAATATCTCTAACCCACGCTCGCGGGTTTCACCCGCCCTGCGCCTACCGATGACGCGTGTTCCGCGCCCGTGCGGTTTCTGCCGGGTATTGCTACCAAGGAACTACCTAACTCCATCGTGCTGCCAATTGTTGGCGGAGCGGTGCGAACCAAGAATTCGCGGCAGAACCGGGAAATTTTCCCGACGACAAAAACCAGCCCGCAGAGGTAGCCGCAATGAATCCCACCGGTTTCACCCAGCCTTTCGTTCGCACGGCGCTGTTCGCCGCCATCGCCTTCGCCAGCCTGTCGGCCGTGGCCGGCGTCACCGACCAGGACATCAGCGACAGCGGCAAGCGCACCGACCAGATCGTGGTCAACGGCCTCAACCAGCAGGGCCAGCGCTACAGCACGCTGGACACGCTGAACACCGACAACGTCAAGGAGCTGCGGCCGGTGTGGGCGCTGTCGTTCGGTGGCGAGAAGCAGCGCGGCCAGCAGGCGCAGCCGATGATCAAGGACGGCGTGATGTACGTCACCGCCTCCTACTCGCGGGTGTTCGCCGCCGATGCGCGCACCGGCAAGAAACTCTGGCAGTACGACGCGCGCCTGCCCGACGGCATCATGCCCTGCTGCGACGTGATCAACCGCGGCGTGGCGCTGTACGGCGACCTGGTGATCTTCGGCACCCTCGACGCCAAGCTCGTCGCGCTAAACAAGGACACCGGCAAGGTGGTGTGGAAGAAGACGGTCGCCGACTACAAGGAAGGCTATTCGATCTCCGCGGCGCCGCTGGTGGCCAAGGGCAAGCTGATCACCGGGGTCGCCGGCGGCGAGTTCGGCGTGGTCGGCAAGATCGAGGCCTACGACCCGAGCAACGGCGAGCTGCTCTGGACCCGTCCCACCGTAGAAGGCCACATGGGCTACGTCTACAAGGACGGCAAGCCGGTGGAAAACGGCATCTCCGGCGGCGCGCCCGGCAAGACCTGGCCCGGCGATCTGTGGAAGACCGGCGGCGCGGCGCCCTGGCTGGGCGGCTTCTACGACCCGAGCACCGACTCGCTGCTGTTCGGTACCGGCAACCCGTCGCCATGGAATTCGCACCTGCGCCCCGGCGACAACCTGTTCTCCTCCTCGCGCCTGGCGCTGAACCCGGAGGACGGCTCGATCAAGTGGCACTTCCAGACCACGCCGCATGACGGCTGGGACTACGACGGCGTCAACGAGCTGGTCTCGTTCGACTACCAGGACGGCGGCAAGACCATCAAGGCCGCGGCCACCGCCGACCGTAACGGCTTCTTCTACGTGCTCGACCGCACCAGCGGAAAATTCATCCGTGGTTTTCCCTTCGTCGACAAGATCACCTGGGCCAAGGGCCTGGACAAGGACGGCCGGCCGATCTACGACGACGCCCACCGTCCGGGTGCGCCGGGCGATGAGAAGAAGGGCACCTCGGTGTTCGTCGCGCCGTCCTTCCTCGGCGGCAAGAACTGGATGCCGATGGCCTACAGCCAGGACACCGGGTTGTTCTACGTGCCGTCCAACGAGTGGGGCATGGACATGTGGAACGAGGGCGTCGCCTACAAGAAGGGCGCGGCCTACCTGGGTGCCGGCTTCACCATCAAGCCGCTGAACGAGGACTACATCGGCGTGCTGCGCGCCATCGACCCGAAGACCGGCAAGGAAGTCTGGCGCTACAAGAACTACGCGCCGCTGTGGGGCGGGGTGCTGGCGACCAAGGGCAACCTGGTGTTCACCGGCAACCCGGAAGGCTTCCTGATGGCCTTCGACGCCAGGAGCGGCAAGAAACTCTACGAGTTCAACACCGGCTCGGGCGTGATCGCCTCGCCCGTCACCTGGGAAATGGACGGCGAGCAGTACGTCACCGTGGTTTCCGGCTGGGGCGGCGCGGTGCCGCTGTGGGGCGGCGAAGTTGCCAAGCGCATCAAGGACCTCGACCAGGGCGGGATGATCTGGACCTTCAAGCTGCCCAAGGACCTGGTCGCCAAGCACTGACCGAAAGCGACACCAGGAAGGCCGGCATTCGCCGGCCTTTTTCATTCTGCTCATGGTGCGCACGGCGCACCCTACGGCTTATCCACGACCCTGCGCGCATCGCCGCGTGGTCCCTGCTGCGAAAGTCGCAGGCCATCGCCACCAAGGAAGCATGGCCGCCGGCGTGGCGGCTGCGCATCGTGGGCTGCGCCGCGCCTTTTCCGGCGTTCGAGAGGTGTCCATGTTTCACCGTCCGCTGAGCCGTCGCCAGGCGCTCGCCGCCCTGGCCGCATTGCCCTGGCTGTCTTCCATGGCGCGCGCCGAGGTCGCCGGCGCGCGGGTGATCGTGGTCGGCGGCGGCTTCGCCGGCGCCACCGCGGCGCGCCATCTGAAGCAGGCAGCGCCGGAGCTGGAGGTGCTGCTACTGGAACCCAAGTCGAACGTCCACACCTGTCCGTTCAGCAACTACGTGATCGCCGGGCTGCGCGAC
>DIEE01000118.1:0-335 GCA_002418465.1 Pseudomonas sp. UBA5782
CTACGCCGCTGGGCCAACTGGCGGCCGCTGCTGGGGGGCAATCGCGACATTTTCATCCGTTCGCTGGCACTGCAGGCGGTGTTCTTCCTGGTCACCGTGCAGGGCGCGCGCCTGGGCGATGCCACGGTGGCGGCGAACGCCCTGCTGCTCAACGGCCTGCTGCTCACTGCCTATGCGCTGGATGGGCTGGCGCATGCGCTTGAGGCGCTCTGCGGACACGCCATCGGCCGCGCCGACCGGCCGGCGCTGCAACGCTCGCTGGTGGTGGCCGGAGGCTGGTCGCTGCTCGCCAGCCTGGCCCTCGCGCTGTTCTTCCTGTTCGGCGGCAGCCTGTT
>DIEE01000118.1:398-5043 GCA_002418465.1 Pseudomonas sp. UBA5782
TACCTGCTCGACGGCCTGTTCATCGGCGCCACCCGCGCCCGCGAGATGCGCGACGCCATGCTCGTCGCCTTCGGCCTCAGCGTGCCGCTCGGCCTGTTGCTGCAGGGCTACGCAAACCACGGTCTTTGGCTAACCTTTCTAGGCTTCATGCTCATTCGTGGGCTCAGCCTTGGTGTTTATGCCCGCCGACTGAACCGCACGGGAGCCTGGTTCGTCCAAACGAAGGCATAGCCACGCCGGGCCCGTAGCCCGGCCGCCGAGGAAGGAAACGATCATGGCCCACGCCAATCGCCGTCACTCCGATGAAGCACAACGCCTGCTGGCACTGGAGGACGAAGAACTGCTCGACACCCCCGCCGAGCCCTATCTGGACACGCTGGTACGCATCGCCCAGGGGGTGTTCGGCGTGGAGACCGTGCTGGTCAGCCTGGTCGATCGCCAGCGCCAGTGGTTCAAGGCGCGCCGCGGCCTGAGCGCGGCGGAAACCCCGCGCGACATCTCGTTCTGCCAGCACGCGATCCTGCAGGAGCAGCCGATGGTGATCAACGATGCCCGCGAGGACCAGCAGTTCCACGACAACCCGCTGGTCACCGGGCCGCCGCACATCCGCTTCTACGCCGGCCAGCGGCTGTTCAACCGCAACGGCATGGCGCTGGGCACGCTGTGCCTGATCGACTCGCATCCGAAAACCCTGCAGCCGGCACAGGTCGACCTGCTCAAGGACATGGCGATCCTCGCCGAGGGCTACCTCAAGCTGCGCAGCGTCAGCCGCCAGAGCGTACAGCTCAAGGCCGCGGTCAGCCGCGAACAACGCAAGGCGATGCTCGATTCGCTGACCCAGCTGTGGAATCGCGCCGGGCTGATGCACTTCCTGCCGCTGCAGCAGAAGGACGCGCAGCAGAACGGCCAGCGCCTCGGCGTGCTGTTCTGCGACCTAGACCACTTCAAGCGGGTCAACGACACCTTCGGCCACCAGGGCGGCGACCAGGTGCTCTGGGAAACCGCCCGGCGGATCGGCTCGGCGGTGCGCCCGGAGGACATCGTCACGCGCAGCGGCGGCGAGGAATTCGTCGTGCTCACCCAGGTCAGCGAGCCCGAGCAGTTGCAGCGCATCGCCGAACGCATCCGCCACGGCATCGCCGAACGGACGGTGCTGATCGACGACACCGAGCTGGAGCTGACCATCAGCGTCGGCACCGCGATCATCCGCGACGGCGAGAGCCCCGAAAGCCTCCTGCACCGCGCCGACCTGGCGCTGTATCAGGCCAAGCGCAATGGGCGCAATCGGGTGGAAGAGGCGCAATAGCTGTTCGACGGTAGCGGCGGGCACTATCCTCGCGTCACCCGCAGCCACGTCACGGAGGACACCATGAAGAAGCCTGCCCCGCACCGCGTCGCCTTTCCTGCCTGCATGCTGGTGTTCTCCCTGAGCATGCTCGCCACCTTGAGAGCGTACGGCCAACTCGACGACCTCCAGACTGGAAGCGCGCTGATCATCCTGCTCATCCTCGCTACGGTCGGTGTGCTGGCTCGGCGCTTCTTCGCCCAGTTCCCCGCGCACTTCGACGGCTCATTGGCTTCGCTGTCACCGCTCATCGGCGGCCGCGTGGCGCCCGGGATCCGGCTGCTGGCGGGCATCCTCGTCGCGCTGATGATCTTCATCGCCGCCACGCTTGGCTGGGGCTGGCTGCACGGCAGGGCGTTCGAGTGGCCGGGCACCGGCAACCTGCTGTTCGCCGGACTGTTCCTCTGGATGTGCGCCGCAGTGGCCGTGCACGGCCACCCGCCGCTGCTGATTCAGCGCCTGCTCATGCCGGGCGGACGCCAGGACCGCCAGCCATGAGCCAGGCCGTCGCCGCCTACCTGCATTACCTGGCGATCTTCGTCCTGTTCGCGCTGCTCAGCCTGGAGCACATCCTCTTCAAGCTGCCGCTGGACAGCGCACGGGCGCGCAGCCTGCTGCGCATCGACCTCTCATACGGCCTCTGCGCCGGGGTGGTGCTGCTCACCGGCCTGGCGCGGGTGTTCTGGTACGGCAAGGGCTGGAGCTACTACCTGCACAACAGCGTGTTCCACGCCAAGGTCGGCCTCTTCGTGCTGGTCGGCATGCTCTCGATCATTCCCACCCTGACCTTCTTCGAGTGGCGCAATGCGCTCCGGGCCGGGCTGGAGCCACACACCGACGAAGGCCGCGCTCGCCTGACGGTGCTGGTGATTCGCATCGAGCTGGCGCTGCTGCTGGTGATTCCACTGCTGGCGACACTGATGGCGCGCGGTTTCGGCATGCCCGGCTGAGGATCGCCGTGATAGCCATGGCAAATCCGCCAACGGCGCGCCGATAGCATTCTGCTGGCACATAACTCGCCAAGACTTCTGGCAAAGTGTGCAGCCGCACGTTCCACGCGCCAGGACTCGCCATGACCGACCGCCACCGCTTCGCCACCAACCTTTCCGAGCACGGCTATCAGTTGCTGGTGAATGCGATCGTCGACTACGCGATCTACATGATCAACCTCGACGGCCACATCAGCAGCTGGAACGCCGGCGCCGAACGCATCAAGGGCTACCGCGCCGAGGAAATCCTCGGCGAGCCGTTCTCGCGCTTCTTCAGCGAGGAGGACCGCGACCAGGGCCTGCCGCAGCGTTCCCTGCAGATCGCCCTGAACGAGGGGCGCCACCAGGGCGAGGGCTGGCGCATCCGCAAGGACGGCACGCGTTTCTGGGCGCTGGCGGTGCTCGATGCGGTGTACGACGAGAGCGGACAGATCATCGGCTTCGCCAAGATCACCCGCGACCTCAGCGACGAACGCCGTACGCACCACGCCCTGGTGGACAGCGAGCGGCAGTTCCGCCTGCTGGTGGACGGCGTCAGCGACTACGCGATCTACCTGCTCGACCCGGAAGGCTTCATCGTCAGCTGGAACAACGGTGCGCAGCGGATCAAGGGCTACCAGGCCGAGGACATCATCGGCGCGCACTTCTCGCGCTTCTATACCGAGGAAGACCGCCGCCACCAGCTGCCGCAGCACGCCTTGCGCAGCGCCCTGGACAACCGCCGCTACGAGGCCGAGGGCTGGCGCGTGCGCCGCGACGGCGAGCGTTTCTGGGCCAGCGTGGTGATCGACGCGATCCACGACGAGGAAGGCCGTCACGTCGGTTTCGCCAAGGTCACCCGCGACATCACCGAGCGCGTCGAGACCCAGCAACGCCTCGACGAAGCCCGCGAGCAGCTGTTCCAGGCGCAGAAGATGGAGGCCCTCGGGCAGTTCACCGGCGGCCTGGCGCACGACTTCAACAATCTGCTCACGGTGATCCTCGGCGCCACCGACCTGGCGCTGCGGCTGAGCGGCGATGCACGCCTGAACAAGCTGCTGGAGAATACCCGGCAGGCCGCGCTGCGCGGCGGCGACATCACCCGCCAGCTGCTGTCCTTCGCCCGCCGCAAGCCGCTGGAAACCCACCGCGTCGAGCTTGGCGAGCTGCTGGAGAACAGCGCGCCGCTGCTGCAGCAGTCGCTGCGCAGCGACATCCGCCTGCTGCTGTACATCGGCGAAAATCTGCACCCGCTGCAGATCGACCCCGCCGAGCTGGAGCTGGCGCTGCTCAACCTGGTGATCAACGCCCGCGACGCCATCGAGGAGGCCGGGGAAATCCATCTGCGCGCGGAAAACGTGCTGCTCGAAGAACGCCACGACGGTCTCTGCGGCGATTTCGTCGCCCTGTCGGTGCGCGACACCGGCCGCGGCATGCCGGCGGAAGTGCGCTCACGGGTGTTCGAGCCGTTCTTCACCACCAAGACCTTCGGCAAGGGCACCGGCCTCGGGCTGGCCCAGGTGCACGGCTTCGCCCAGCAATCGCGGGGCGCGGTGGACGTGCGCTCGGAGCCGGCGCAGGGCACCTGCTTCACCCTCTACCTGCCAGCGCTGGAGGACGGCGCAGCGCTGCAGCCGCAGGTGCCGCGCATCCTGCTGGTGGAAGACGACGAAGTGCTCGCCGACGTAACCGCGAGCATGCTCGAAACCATGGGCTACAGGGTGGAGAGCGTCGGCGACGCCGACCAGGCACTGCAGCGCCTGCTAAGGTCGAGCGGCTACCGGCTGCTGCTCAGCGACGTGATCATGCCCGGCCGCACCAACGGCCTGGAGCTGGCGAACAAGGTTCGCGAGCGCCTGCCGGAACTGCCGATCCTGCTCACCAGCGGCTACAGCGAGATCGTCATCGACGGCCACAGCGCCTACCCGCTGCTGCCCAAGCCATTCAGCTACGACGGCCTGGCGCAGGCGGTGCAGCGCCTGCTCGGCCCCGCCGACTAATCGGCGCGGCGCATCGGCATGCGGTCGATGGTGGCGAAGATCGCCGGCAGGTCGGCGCCCTCGCTGCGCTGGACCTTCTTGCCGCCGTCCTTGCCCACCAGCACCAGTTGCGGGCGCTCGTCGCCCGCCTCCAGCGCGTCAAGCAGGCCGCGGGTGGCGGCGGCGGACAACGGCTGATCGTTGCGCCGGCCCTGATCGCCGATCACCGTGTAGAGCACCATCTCGCGCTCGACGAAAGCTTCGCGGTTGGCCGGCTGCTGCAGTGCGGTGCGTACCTCGGCCAGCAGCGGGTCATCGGCGCGCTCGGCGAGCACCACCAGCGGGCGGGTTTT
>DIEE01000118.1:5132-5271 GCA_002418465.1 Pseudomonas sp. UBA5782
CCGCGGCGGCGTTGCCAGCGAGGCCGAGCAGCGCGAGGCCGGCGAGAGTCGGTTTGAGCATGCGGATTCTCCTGCGAGGGAACGGCGACAGGCGTTGGACACGCAGAATCGCCGCAGTACGCCCGCCGGTTACAAACGC
>DIEE01000313.1 GCA_002418465.1 Pseudomonas sp. UBA5782
TCCGCGCGGCACGCTCACGCCCTCGTCGGTGACACCGAAGCCCTGGCCGAACGCCGCGGCGGCAGGCTGGAACGGCGCGATGGCGCCGCTGGCGACGTTGTAGTTGTTGACGCAGCCGTCCTGCACCACGTCGGAGCCGAAGAAGGTGCCGCAGTTGTCGACCACCGTCTGGTCCCACTCCAGTTGGTAGAAACCTTCCACGCTGAAGCGATCGTTCACGGTCTGCGAGAGGTACAGCATGTTCACCGGGATCAGGCCTTCCTTGATCTCCGCGCCCGGGCGGCGGAAGGCGGAAACGTCCAGCGGGTTGATCGAGTTGATGCTGTTCTGGATGAAGGTGCTCTCGCCCCAGCTCACCACCTGCTTGCCGACGCGCACCGTGCCGGGCAGGTCGCCGATGCTGTAGTTCTGATAGACGAAGGCGTCCAAGATCTGCGCCCCGGACGACTGCGCGCCCTCCTTGCGGTTGGAGTCGCTGATGTCCTTGAACGGCCGGCTTTCGTCCTTCAGCTCGAAGTCGTACCAGTACTTGCCGCGGATGAATACGCCGGTGTCGCGGTACTTGAGTTCGAGGTCGTGGATGCCCTTGAAGATCTTCGAGAAGGTCTCGCCGCGCTTGAAGTTCAGACGCCCGTCGTCACCGGTCTGGGTGTAGCCGGTACCGCCGTTGTTGATCCCGATGAGGTCGCGATCGGGCTTGGCGGTGGACCAGCTGGCGCCCACCGACAGCGACGAATCGAGCTGCCCCTCGATTTCCCCGATGTTGAAGTTGACGGCCCCGGCGGGGGCGGCAATGCCCATGGCGATGGCAACGGCCAATAGCCTGGGCTGAACCTTTGCATGCCGTGTTGTTGTTGTCATTCGGCGCTCCTTGTTGGCGGTTAGAACTGGCGCCAACCCTACTCACGCACCGCCGCCCGGTTAAGCGCACCAAGGACGGATTTGGCCTGTCGCCCGAAAGTATGAATGCCTGCGCCACGCCTGCGCCGCAGCAGCCATTCAGCCGCTGAATGATCCCGGCGAAGGCAACGCCGGCATCACTGCTTCGAATCTTCCCGAAGCGGCGCAGGGCGCACCAAAAGACGTTCCCGAGGGAGGCATGGAAGAAGGAATTCGCACGGCGGATGGACACCCGGCGAGCAGCGCGGCCGGAGCGATGGCGAGCGGTGCGAAGGTTAGCCCTGGAAGCGGCCGTGGCGGCCCTCGCCGGCGCTGAAGCGTTCGGCGCCTTCCTGCGTCTCGCCGCTGTCGAGCACCGCCATGCCGCCGGCGAACTCGTTGGCCAGCGCCTCGGCAAAGCTCAGGTCCCACTGGGCGTAGGCGCTGGCACGGTCGGCGAGCAGGCAGTTGGGCGGAAACGCGGCGATTTCCGCTGCCAGCGCCTCGGCCGCCGCGCGGGCGCCGCCGGAAGCGACCACGCGATTGACCAGGCCGATCTGCAGGGCTTCCTCGGCATGCACCGCGCGCCCGGTGAGGATCAGATCGAGCGCCCTGCCCTGGCCGATCAGCCGCGGCAAACGCACACTGCCGCCGTCGATCAGCGGCACGCCGAAACGTCGGCAGAACACCCCGAGCAGCGCGTCCTCCGCCATCACCCGCAGGTCGGCGAGCAGCGCCAGTTCCAGTCCGCCGGCCACTGCATGGCCTTCGATGGCGGCGATCAGCGGCTTGCGCAACTGCATGCGACTCGGCCCCATCGGCCCGTCGCCATGCGTCTGCAGGCGATTGCGGCGTTCGCCACCCTCGGCCACAGCGAGCAGATCGGCACCGGCGCAGAAGGTCCCGCCGCTGCCGGTGAGCACCGCGACGCGTGCCTGCGCATCGTCCTCGAACTCACGCAGCGCGGCGCTCAGCGCGTCAGCGGTGGCCCGATCGACCGCGTTGCGCACCTGCGGCCGGTCGAGGGTGATGACGGTTACCGCGTCCAGCCGTTCGACGATCACGCCCATGCAGAACCCCACCGAGGTGAGCGGCGCGGCCGGTCAGCGTCCTGCCGGCGCGAACCGCGGAAGAAGCTGCAACCTGCCTGCCTCAGACCACGTATTTCTGCAGGTTGGCCATCATTTCCCTGAGCGCTTCCATGTTGTCCTCCGGATGCGCGGCGTTGTCGAAGTCGACGATCTGGTGCCAGTGCGCGGCCACGTCCTCCGGGGAGAAACCGGCACGCGGATCGAAGCCCGCACCAAGGCTGCGCTCCCAGCGCACCTTGCCCATCCAGCCGCCACCCACCTCGAACAGCCCCGAGGTGTCCTGGCACTGCTCGCTGCCCAGGTAGACCACCAGCGGGCTGACCAGCTCGGGCTTGAGCTGCTCGAACACCTGCGGCGGGATCAGCCCCTCGGTCATCCGCGTGCCGCCGGTGGGCGCGATGGCGTTGACCAGGATGTTGTTCTTGCGGCCCTCAATGGCCAGCGTGCGGGTCAGCCCGTAGAGGCCGAGCTTGGCCATGCCGTAGTTGCTCTGCCCGAAGTTGCCGTAGATGCCCGAGGTGGACGCGGTGAAGATCACCCGCCCGTAGTTCTGCTCGCGCAGGTGCGGCCAGGCGGCGCGGGTGACCTTGTAGGCGCCTTCGACATGGACCTTGTAGACCAGGTCCCAGTCGGCGTCCTCCATCTTGTGAAAGGTCTTGTCGCGCAGGATGCCGGCGTTGTTCACCACCACGTCGATGCGCCCGAAGACATCCAGCGCGGCCTGCACGATCTTCTCGCCGTCGGTCACCGAGTCGTGGCTGGCCACCGCCGTGCCGCCGGCCTCGCGGATTTCCGCGACCACCTTGTCCGCCGCCGAGGCGTTGGCGCCTTCGCCGTGGGTGCTGCCGCCCAGGTCGTTCACCACCACCCGCGCACCGTGTTTGGCGAACAGCAGCGCGTGGGCGCGGCCGAGACCACCACCGGCGCCGGTAACGATCACCACCTTGTCTTCGAAACGCACGGACTCGCTCATGGGAAACTCCTTGGCAGGTTGGAATGCCCGGAAGTGTCGAACAGACCAGAAGCGGTCACAACCGGGGCGACATGCCTGAATGATGGTCGATAACGTGCCGGGATGGGCTCTTCGCGCTCAGGGAAACCGGCGTGGGCCTGCGGCATGCCTTGGCGAACGTGTTCGCCAAGGGGCAGCGTCAACCTTCGGTCGTGCAGATACGACTTGGAGCTTGCAGGCCTGCGCCCTGCCTGGCGAACGAGTTCGCCCCTACAGGAGCATGCGTGTTGCCCGGTGAGAACGGGGCCAACTTCGTAGGGGCGAACGTGTTCGCCAAGAACCGCACAGCGGCCCCCGGTCAGCCAGCCTGTGCCTGCACCGGCGCATCCGGCGTGGCGCCGAGCCCGTCGCGGAACGCCAGGTAATGCGCCAGCACCTGCTCCGGCGCCTCGATCTGCGGGTAATGGCCGATGCCGTCGAGCAGCACGCAGTCCGGCTGCGGGATCAGTTCGCGATAGCGCGCCACCATGTGCGCCCCGGAGATCGGGTCAAGGGCGCCGTCGATCACCCGCAGCGGCACGTCGCTGCGCTGCATCGCGGTCACCCAGCGCTCGCGCTGCTCGCGGCGCTCGGGCATGTAGCGGATCAGCCGGTGCATCACCGCGGCGCCGTCGTTCTTCGCGATCAGTTGCCAGAACGCGTCCAGCTCGGCCTCGCTCGGCTGGGTCTGCGGACCGAACACCCTGGCGAAATTGGCCGCCAGAGTGCGCCGGGTGAACAGCCGATCGACGAGGAAACCAGCCGGGCTGAGCAGCAGCTTCTGTAGCAGTAGCGGCTGATGGGTTTCGGGAAACAGGCCGCCGTTGAGAAACACGCAACTGGCCAGGCGCACACGCCCTTCCCTGTGCCGCGCGAGCAGCTCCTGGGCGACGCTGTCGCCATAGTCGTGGGCCAGCACGTGCAGCGGGCGGTCGATGGCCAGATGGCGGATCAGCGCCTGCTGTACGTCCGCCTGTTCCAGCAGGCTGTAGGGGTGATGGCGCGGCTTGGCCGAGTCGCCGAAGCCGAGCATGTCGCAGGCGATCAGCCGGTAGCGCTGCGCCAGAGGCGCCCACAGGCGATTCCAGTCCCAGCTGGCGGTGGGGAAGCCGTGGATCAGCAGCAGCGGCTCGGCATCCGCGGGGCCGGCCGTCCAGTGGCGGATTTCATGGCGATGGAACAGCAGGGTACGGCCCTGGGCGCGCCAGTCGTCCAGGCCGATGCCGACGGCGGCCATCAGGCGGCGTAGCCGGGGTTGTGCAGGTCGAGCTTGCGCAGCAGCGCCGGCCAGGGCAGCGCGCCGCCCATGCCCTGCGGGCTCTTCATCACCCCGGCGATCATCGCCCGGGCGCCGTCGAGAACCTGCTGCGGAATGTGGATGAGTTCGGCACCGCCGCTCTGCGCCATGACCTGGATCTCGCAGGCGCGCTGCAGGGTGA
>DIEE01000309.1:0-3106 GCA_002418465.1 Pseudomonas sp. UBA5782
CGGCAGCGCCGAGGCGCGCGCCGGCGGCGACAGCCAGTCGGCGAACCGCGATGCACTGCGCGAGGCGGTCAACCGCGCACTGGAAAACTATCCGCCGTCCTGAGGACGCGCGGCGCGCTCGCCCTGGTCGGAGCGCCCATCGAATGACCAGGCTTTCGGAGATGAGTGATGTTCAAAGCACTGCTGTTGATACCTGCCCTGCTCCTGCTCGGCGCCTGCCAGTCGGTCCAGATCGATCGTGACTACGACGCCACCCGCGACTTCGCCGCCTACCGCAGCTGGACCTGGCAGGCGCCGGTGGTGCAATACCGTCCCGATGATCCGCGGATCAAGAGCGACCTTACCGAGCAGCGCATCCGCGAGGCGATCGCGACCCAGCTCGACAGGCGCGGCCTGCGCCCGGCGGCGGCCGGCGCGGCGGCGGACCTCAAGGTCCAGGCCTGGCTGATCGTCGACGAGCGCCAGCAGGAAGTCAGCACCAACTACGGCGGCTACTGGGGCGGTTACTGGGGCAACTACTGGGGTGGCCCGGCCATCAACCAGACGCGGACCATCGACTACAAGGTCGGCACCATCCAGATCGACCTGCTCGACGGCAAGGACGGCAAGCTGGTCTGGCGCGGCAGCGCCGAGCAGATCATGCGGCAGAATCCGCCGAGCCCGGCCGAGCGCGCCCAGGCGATCCAGGACACCGTTGCCAAGGTGCTCAGCCAGTACCCGCCGCGCTGAGTTCGCCCGCCACCTCTGCTGCGCGTCGGCCCTGCGGCGCAACGACAGGCTCCTGAAGGAGAGACTCCATGGCCGATCAACCGCGCCCCGTCACCCTCGACGGTCGCCCGCCCGCCGACTCCGCTACCGTGGAGTTCGTCGAGGCGCAGGCCGGCTGGCCGCAGCGCTATGCCGAAGCGCTGGCGGAGATCGACGGCACCCTGCAGCACGAGGGCATTCTCGGCGTGCGCTTCGAGCACGTCGGCAGCACCGCAGTGCCCGGCCTCGGCGGGCAGCCGCTGATCGACATCGTCCTGCTGCCGCCGGAAACCCTGGACCGCGCCGATCTGGTCGAGCTGCTGCTGGGGCTCGGCTACCGGCAGACCGCCGAAGGCTTCGCCAAGGATCAGCAGCGCCTGTGGATCGTCGCCGCGGAGCAGGCCAACCAGGCCCTGCGCCTGCGCGACTGGCTGCGCCAGCACCCCGAGGACGCGGCCACCTTCAACGCGCTGAAACGCAAGCTGGTGGACAGCCCGGTCGCCGATGCGCAGGCCTACGTGCGCGGCAAGCAGGCGTTCTTCGCCACCCTCATCGCCCTCGCCGAGGCCGAGCAAGCCGCCGCGCACCCGTCGCGCTGAACGCTTCGGCGCCCTCGCGACAGCCACCCAGGCGCAACTTCGAGAGCCGATCGGCGGACGGGCTGGGGCATAATCCCCAGCCCTTTTCCCCGACCGGAGTCCTTATGCCTTTCGCCTGGTGGCTGCTCGCCCTGCCCTTCGTCGCCGGTTCGGTGCTGACCCTGCAAGCCGGCATCAATGGTCTGCTGGCCAGGCAGGTATCCAGCGTCGCCGCGGCGGCGTTCATTTCCTTCGCGGTCGGCACCGCGCTGCTGTTCTGCATCGTGCTCGCCCAGCGCGAGCTGCCAAGCCTGAACATGCTCAAGGGCATGAGCTGGTGGCAGTGGTGCGGCGGCTTTCTCGGCGCGTTCTTCATCGTCACCGCGGCGTTCGCCGGGCCGCGGGTCGGTGCGCTGCTGTTCATGGTGCTGGTGCTCGCCGGTCAGCTGAGCATGGCGGTGGTGCTCGACCACTTCGGCTGGGCCGGCTTTCGCGAAGCGCCGATCAGCCTCGGCAAGGTCGCCGGGCTGCTGCTGATTCTCGGCGGCGTATGGCTGATCCGCCGCGGCTGATCAGCGGCGCTCGAGCGCGTAGAACAGGTTGGGCTCGCTGACCAGGTAGAGGGTGCCGTCGTCGTCGGCGGTCATCCCCTCGGCCTGCGGCATGTCCTTGGCGAGCCCGGCCGAGCCCTCCTCCAGCGGCAGCAGGGCGAGCAGGTTGCCTTCGCGGTCCAGTTCGACCACCAGCTTCGATTCGTCGCTGAGCAACAGCAGGTGGCCGGTGCGCGCATCGAAATGCGCCGCCGAGAGATCGCTGGCCGGTACCTGCTCGCGCATCTGCGCGCCGTGGTCGATCACCTGCAGGTTGAAGTCGCCGCCGACGCTGGCCTTGAGCCCGCGGATTTCATAGAGGCTGCGCGGAGAATGTTCCTTGACCACGAACAGGCGGTCGTTGCGACGGTCGTAGCCGACGCCCTCGAAACCCTGGTTGCCGCCGGCGTCGATGCCCAGGGTGAAGGCTTTGGCATCCTTGCGCAGCAACGGGCCGGGCGTCGACGGCAGGCGCACCACCAGCAGCGCATGGCTGCGCTCCTCGAGCAGCAGCAGTTGGTCGTCACCGAGGTAGACCAGGTCCTCGACGTCCTGAAAACCCTTCAGTGGATAGCGCGCCAGCAGTTCGCCCTGCTTGCTCAGGCCGAGCAGTTCCTCGGGGTTGTTGAGCACGCCCCAGAGCTGGTCGCGACGCTCGTCGTAGGTCAGCCCGGAGAGGTTGTCGCGCACACCGGCGATCGGCTGCGCGTCGATCTTCACGCGGAAGTTCGCGAGGCCGACGCCCGCCTGCGGAACGTCCTGCTGCCAGAGGCTGTGCAGGCGAAAGAGCAGGCGATCGTCGAGATGTTGCAGGCGCATCTGCCAGACCATCGCCAGCGCGCCAAGGAACAGCAACGGCCATTTCCAGCCACCCGCCTGGTAGAGGCGTTCCAGCAGCAAGCGGGTTGCGGAGAGCATAGGCAGGTACTCGTCGGAAGCGGGTGGCCGCAGCATGCCCGCGCAATATTGCAATTGCGGGACAGCCGAGGCCGCTCCCGCGCCGCCGAGGAGTAAACGCGAACGGATCGCGAAAAGAGTGTTGGATAGGTTTCGTGATGTGTCGTGCAATGGGCGAAATAGAGCGGTTTCTTCGGGTTTCTCGGTTTCACGCGGTCGCCCTGCAATCCGGTTGGGGCGCGTTTCGGCAGGGCGGGTGAAACGTGACGGGGCCCCGGGCGGGCGGGGGGGGGG
>DIEE01000309.1:3139-4280 GCA_002418465.1 Pseudomonas sp. UBA5782
AGGTCGGCGATGCCCTGCACGTTGCGGTTGATCTCCTCGGTCACCGACGACTGCTGCTCGGTCGCCGCGGCGACCTGGTGGTTCATGTCGCTGATCCGCTCGACCTGATCGCTGATGGCGCTGAGCGACTGACCGGTGCGCTGGCTGGATTCCACCCCGGTGCCGGTGGCGGCCTGGCCGGCGTGCATCGAGCTGACCGCGGTGTCGGCGCCCTGCTTGAGACGCCCGATCATCTGCTGGATTTCGTCGGTGGAGGCCTGGGTGCGGCTGGCCAGCGTGCGCACCTCGTCGGCGACCACGGCGAAGCCGCGGCCCATCTCGCCGGCCCGCGCGGCCTCGATCGCCGCGTTCAGCGCCAGCAGGTTGGTCTGCTCGGAAATCCCGCGGATCACCGCCAGTACCTGGTCGATGGAGCCGATCTGCGTCGCCAACTCCTGCACCGCGCTGGCGGCACTGCCGATCTCGCCGGACATCTTCTCGATATTCACCACCGACTGGCGGACCACGCCGCGCGCCTGGCTGGCTTCGTCGTGGGCACTCTGCGAGGCCTGCGCGGCCTGGCTGGCGTTGCGCGCGATCTCCTGCACGGTGAGGCCCATCTCGTGCACCGCGGTGGCGACCATGTCGGTCATCTGCTGTTGCTGGCCGGTGCGCCCGGCGGTGTTGTCCACCACCTGGGCGACGTGACCGACTGCCGTACGCAGCTGCGCGCTGGTCGCCAGCACGTCGCCGATCAGTTGCCGCTGGCTGCCGATGAAGCGGTTGAAGCCGCGCGCCAGGTCGCCCAGCTCGTCCTTGCGGCTCTCGTCCAGGTGCCGGGTGAGGTCGCCACCGCCGCCGCCGATTTCCACCAGCGCCGCGGTGACCTGCAGGATCGGCCGCACCAGCCCGCGCGCCAGCAGCACCACCAGCAGCAGCGAGACCAGCGCCACGCCGAGCCCGGTCAGGCTGGTCAGCAGCAGCGCATGCCGCGCGGCGCCGTACACCTGCGCCGCCGGCACTTCGCTGACCAGCAGCCAGCCGAGGCTCTTCAGCGGTCGCGCCAGGGCCAGGAATTCCTCGCCATCGCGGCTGAACGGGACCGCCTTGGTCGACCCGCCGAGCAACGCCTGCGCCGCCTCTTTTCCGACCAGATCGCGCA
>DIEE01000308.1 GCA_002418465.1 Pseudomonas sp. UBA5782
GTCGAGCTTATCGATGGCATACGCCTGCAGGGTTTTGTTGTAGATCGCCAGCTGAATGCCGGAGGCGGAGCCGAACAGGAAGGATTGCCCGCGACCGTAGCTGACAGCCTCGCCATCGTAGTGAATCTGCTTGATGCCGGAGAGGTCGCGGCGCGTTCGGGCGCGGCACAGCAGGCGGTCGATCAGGTCAGTCGGTGGCGTCCAGCCTTGCACGTCCAGGGCGAGGTGCACGGCGCATTGGTTGGGTTCGACGAACTCCAGGGCTTCGGTTGCGAAGCGGTCCATCCACTCTTGCAGCACGGCCGGCGTGCAGGACTGGATAGCGTGGGGGCTGACTTCGATCTTCATGTGGGCGCCGATTACATCGATCTTCACGTTGAAGTTCTTCAGCAACAGGACGAAGCCAAGGTCGGCGTTTTGCAGCTTGAACTGGTAGCCGGAGTCACGGCCAACGCGTCCGGCGTGCCACTGGTGACCGGCGAACTCTACGAGGCCCGGTTCTTCCACCAGGGCGAGCACATCAGGACGGATGCGGCCCCGGTAGAGCTGGCGAACGGTATCGACGCGACAGCCCAGCAGACGCACTCGGGAAAGGTCGGTCATTTTCAAAGAGCTGGGATCGATGAAGAGCCGGCCATGCCGGTCTTCAAGGCCGCTCATTGGGTTGAGGCGAATCTGATCTACTGCCTTTTTCATTTGAATCCCCGGTAATTGCCAACAAAGACCACTTCAAAAGCTAGTTATAAGACGTGCTACAGGGACGTCNNTGCTGCGCGCTCCCGCCGCTCGCCGCCGCCGCAGGTTCGCGTCCTTCGTGCCTCAGGACGTGAATCCGCGACGGCTGCGCGCACCAATCGTTTTCAATACGGATAGCCAGGTCAGGGAACGTTTCGGGCAGGTCGCGCGAGCAGGCTTGTTCCTGGATGAATCCCGGCAGGGAGAAGGGCGCGCCGGGCGGCAGGCTGGTGGCCCACACCTTCCAGAGGGCGAGGACGATCAGCAGCAGCGGCAGGAAGACGGTTTCGAGGAAGAAAGGAGCGGGCCGCAGTGCGCGGGCAGAAGGGAACAACACCAAGGGCGCTGCCCTTGTCATCCCGCTCTTGCCGCCGAGGGCTCGGGAGCGCGGGGCGGTGAAGCTACCCCACACTCCCGCAGATAGGCTGTTCATGGCCGTGCAGGGTCAAGGGTGCGCTGCGCCCGTGCTTCCGTTCGACGGAACGATGGAGCCGTTCCGACGAGCCGGGAGCGCGGCCCCTGACCCGGACCGATTAGGGAGGGCGATGCGGCCCAGTACGTTGCCGGAACCTTGCCGGTCGCGGTGCCGCATCACCCTGATGGTGCGAATGTCCGAAAAGAACACTTCGTTCGGATAGGGCCTATCACTGGCGACGTTGATAGCCAGGAAATAGGCATGTTCATGCACGCCTTCCATGGGCAGTACCACGCCGACAATGTGCTCGCAGCACCAGTACGACTCTGGCTCATCATCCCAGCGCAATTCGATCAGAACGGTCTTGCTGAGATAGTTAAATGCGGTTGCGGCGTCCAGGGTGATTCCGCGCTTAGTCATGGTCGTAATCCCCTTCCTTGAATTCCTTCTTGCCGTTGAGCAGATCGGCGCGGAGCTGGCCCAAGTTGACCATGAGAAAGTCTGCGAAGCGGACGCTTGGGAGGGTGCCGTTCTCCACCCACTCCACGACTTCATCGACCGGAATGCCGCTGGCCGAAGCGAAGGTGACGATGCTGCTCAGGTCTTCGATGGCGGCACCGAGCGCAACCACGTTGCCCTGTTTCGAGTTCGGGTTAGTCACAGCGTCCATTCCTGTTCAAGTAGTTGGCTGGTCAGCAGCGCGACGTTGACGACCACGTGTTTGCCCACCTTGTGGGAGGGGATGTAACCGTGGCGAATCCAGCCCCAAACGATGTCGTGGCTTTGGCTCATCCGTATCCAGTCGGCGAACTCGCGCCATGGCATTACGGGCGGCGGCACCACTGCCTTAGTTGTCTTGAACGCTTCCAAATCCATAGCAGAGGCCTCAAAGGGATCACCGTGATCCCGACAAATAGAACCACGGTGGTTCCATTGCCGTCAAGACCACCGTGATCCATGATCAGCCGATGAGCAGAGAAGACCCCCAATTCAAACTAAGAATGCCCGTTAGCCTGCGGGACCAAGCGGAACAGTCAGCGCGAGCGTCTGGCCGATCCCTTAACGCTGAGCTTGTGGCAAGGCTTGAATCCAGCTTCCTTGGTGGAGATACCCCTGGCAGCCTAATTCCGGCAACTCGCGCTAGAGAGCTCGCATTAATGGCGAGAAGCGAACTTCCAGGAGAAGTGCGTCGACGCGCAATCGAGTCTATTGCTCGAGCCATAAAGCTCGGCCACAACGAAGCCTCTGTCGCACTGAGCGACCTACACTTAGACTTTGGGATTACCGACGAAGAACTAGAAGCTCTATTCAAAGGAGTTTTTGAGGAGCTCACGCAAGCTGGATACAGAGTAAAATGGGATGACATAACATCTCTCTGGATAGAGTTTTAGAGAGAACAGACTAATCGTCCTACACAACCCCCAAACAGTTATGCAAAACACCAACACGACAAGGCAAAGGAAATGAGCCAGCTATTGGTGACACTAGTTGTAATAATGTTCCCCGGAATACTATCGGCTATTATCTACGACAAAATCACCACCCACTCGAAATGGGATTCTTTTAAATTCAGCCTTTACTCTCTCGTTCTAGGAATATTTTCATATTGCTTCCTGCAAGGATTCTACCTAGCATACGATATAGTTCTGGCATTTAAGACTCCTGAAAACTGGTCTTGGCTTACCATTTGGAAGCATGCACTCGCCGCCGAGAGCAGCATCAATGCAAGAGAAATCCTCGGAGCAACGCTGGTCTCGCTTCCAGTCGCGCTAACAGCTTCATACATCATTAATCACAAGATATTCAACAAACTCGCAAAGACCCTAAGAGTCTCCCAAAAATTTGGCGACGAGAATCTATTCTCATACTATCTAAACAGCAAGGACGTCGACTGGATATACCTCAGAGACCAAGACGAAGATATCACATACCAAGGACGCGTAATCTCATTCTCCGAGGGAGAAAGCGGCCAAGAAATAGTGTTATCAGACGTTTCCGTATACCAAACTGAAGACTCAAAACTTTTATACGAAATCCCCTCAATTTACATATGCAAACCATTCGGAAAACTCTTAATTGAAGCTATTCCTAGCGAGAGGATGACAAGGCAATGACGGATAAATTAAGAGAGGGCAGAGTCAAGGGAGAGAATAGAGGGCGGGTTATCGTAACAAGCGGTTCAGACAAAACTCCGCCGACGATCATATCTCAAAGACCACAGCAGCCCCCTCCACCACGCCCCAAGAAGAAATAACATACAGAGGGACTGTGCCTAAAGCTGCAATCAAATAAATCCAGCTATGCGTCGAAAAAGTGTCGAAATTACAGCCCAAGAGATGCCGACACTGACCGGAACGGTCGAAGCAAGGAGCCCAGCACGACCTGCTTTGACCATCGAAGGTCATCAACGGACAACGCTAAGACCGGGTTCAAATCCCCCCGGCCCACCAAATGCAAGTTTCCACATGTTCCCACATGACCGGAAACACCCCTGAAAAGCCCGCCCCGTGCGGGCTTTTCTGCTTTTGACGGCCTGACAACCGCAACGTGGAACCGTCATTCGCCGCGCGCGTTCGGCTGCGGCCCTAGTGCCCTCCACACCCACACCCCGAAGGATGCCGAGCAGGCACCTCCGGGCGCTCGGTGCGTTCCGCGCGGTGGGTCAGGAGCGTAGGCAGGAAGTTGACCTGCCGGGCTGCGGTTTGCCGGCATTGGGGGCAGCGGGCTTCGGCGTTGCGTTCGGCGACGGGGCGGCGTTCTTCGAAGGGGCCGCAGTGTTCGCATCGGTATTCGTAGATCGGCATCGTCAGCCCCTCGCCTACCAGTATTTACCCAGTTCGCCGCGCGGGACGTAGCGGCCCTGGCCGGTCTTGCCGACCCACTGGCCGTCGTCGACCAGCAGTTCGCCGCGCAGCAGCACCTTCTTCACCTTGCCGTGCACGTGGTGGCCTTCGAACAGGGTGAAGTCGCAGTCGCTGTGCTGGGTGGCGGCGCTGATGGTGTGCGCCTCGTTGGGGTCGAAGATGACGATGTCGGCGTCGCTACCGACGGCGATGGTGCCCTTGCGCGGGAACAGCCCGAACAGTTTGGCCGGCGCGGTGGACATCAGTTCGACGAAGCGATTTAGCGAGATCCGCCCGTTGCGCACGCCGCCGTCGTAAACCACGGTCATGCGCGTCTCGACGCCCGGCACGCCGTTGGGAATCTTCGAGAAATCGTCGCGGCCCAGCGGCTTCTGGTTGACCTTGCCCTGATGCCCTTCCTTCAGGCAGTACGGGCAGTGGTCGGTGGAGACCAGCTGCAGGTCGTCGGTCTTCAGCGCGGTCCACAGCGCGTTCTGCGAATCCTTCGAGCGCAGCGGCGGGCTCATGACGAAGCGCGCGTGTTCGTAGGTGTCCTCGGCGTCGCTCGCGGCGTAGGCCGAGTCGTCGAAGAACAGGTAGTGCGGGCAGGTCTCGGCGAACACCGGGATGCCCAGGTCGCGCGCCTCGACGACGTGCTTGAGCGCTTCCTTGGCCGACAGGTGGACGAAGTAGACCGGCGCCTCGGCCAGCTCGGCGAGCTTGATGCCGCGATGAGTCGCCTCGCCCTCGAGAATCGCCGGACGGGTCAGCGCGTGGTGGCGCGGCGAGGTGTGGCCCTGGGCCAGCGCCTCGCGGATCAGCAGGTCGACCACGGTGCCGTTCTCAGCGTGCAGGGCGATCATCCCGCCGTGCTGGCCGACCATGCGCATGGCCTGGAAGATCGCCGCGTCGTCGGACATCACCGTGCCCGGATAGGCCATGAACATCTTGAAGCTGGAAACGCCCTCGTGGCGGATGGCGTGGCGCATGTCGGCCAGCACCTGCTCGTCGACCTGGGTGACGATGACGTGGAAGCCGTAGTCGATGCTGGCCGTGGACGCGGCCTTGGACTGCGCGCGCTCGATCGCCTGCAGCGGGCTGGTGCCGGGAATCTGCAGAGCGAAGTCGATGATCGTGGTGGTGCCGCCGTGGGCCGCCGAGCGCGTGCCGGAGGCGAAGTTGTCGGCGGTCACCGAGGGGCCGAAGGTGTTTTCCATGTGCGTGTGGCAATCCACGCCGCCGGGGAACACCAGCATGCCGGCCGCGTCGATCACCCGCGTGTCGCTGCTGGCCGGCAGGTTGCGGCCGATGGCGACGATCTGTTCGCCGTCCACCAGGATGTCGGCCGTGTAGTCGTCGACGGCGGTGACGATGCGGCCACCACGGATAAGGGTCAGAGGCATGTTTCACTCCAGTCTGCTGGGGCGTTGATGGCAAAACTGCGGGCGTGCTCGAGGGCGGCCTGCAGACGCTGGTACTGGAGACTGTCGAGCAGCGGCACCGGCGGGCGCATGGCCGCGCTGGGGAAGCGCCCGAGCATGTGCAGGCAGGCCTTGAGGCGCGCGTTGGCGTGGGTGCCGGGCGCGGTGCCGTAGATCGCCTTGGCCAGCGGGTAGACGTATTCGTGCAGGCGCTGCGCCTCGCCGAGGTCCTTCGCCGCCACCGCGCGGTAGAGCGCGACCACCAGTTCGGGAACCACAGCGGCGAGGCTGACCAGGCTACCCTCGGTGCCAAGGGCGAAGCAGGTGAACAGGTGCTCGTCGCCCGAGGCCATCACCGCGACGTGCGGCGCGACCTCCTGCACCAGCCGGCGATTGGCGTCGTAGGCGGCGGTTTCCCAGCTGCCCTCCTTCACCGCGACCACGTCCGGCAGGGCCACCAGTGCGGCGAGGATCTGCGCGGTGTAGGCCATGCCGCCGGTGCCCACGCCGGCCTGGTAGAGCATCAGCGGCAACCGGGCGTTGGCGTTGGCGATGCGATGGTGGTTGACCACCGTGGCGAGGTCGGTGGACAGCGTCCAGGAATACGGCGGGAACAGCAGGATCGAGTCGGCGCCGGCCTGCCTGGCGTCGTCGGCCTGGGCCTGGGCGTCGTAGCTGTCCTCGGAATTCACCCCGGCGACGATGATGGAATCGCTCGGGCAGACCTCGCGGGCGATCTCCACCACGCGGCGCTTGTCCTTGCGCGAGAGGGCGAAGTTTTCCCCGGCGTGGCCGTTGATCAGCAGCCCGCGGATGCCGTCGACGCGGGCGATCTCGCCCATGTGCTGCGCCAGGCTGTCTTCGTCGAGCAGGCGGCCGTCGCTGTCCATCGGGCACAGCGTGGCCGCGTAGATGCCGTGAAAGGGATGTGGCTGGGTTGGGCTCATGCGCATCGTCTCAGTGGGTCTGTGCGGGGGCGACCGGCGTCGCGAGCAGCCGGGCCGGATCGAAAAGGGGCATCTCGGGCGTCTCGCCGAGGATGCGCTGGGCCAGCAACTTGCCCATGTAGGGGCCGCTGGTGTAGCCGGAATGCACGCAGCCGATGACGTAGGCCTCGTCGAGGCCGGGCAGCGCGCCGAGCATCGGCATGGCGTCGGCGGTTTCCGATTCCAGGCCCAGCCAGATGCGCGCCACGCGGGCGTCGGCGAGTGCCGGGATCACGTGCTGGGCCAGGCGCAGGTTGCCGATCAGATTCGCCGGGATGGTCTCCACGTCACCGCGTTCGCGGTCGCCGAGGCCCTGCCAGCCGCCGCCGATGAGCACGCTGCCGTTGGCGAACTGCTTCATCGAGAGCAGCCCGCTGGCGATGCTCAGCACCGTGCGCATCACCGGCGGCATGCGTTCGGTGACGATCAGTTGGTTGATCAGGGTCTTCACCGGGATGTGCACGTCGAGCAGCGCCAGCAGCGGCTCCAGCCACACGCCGCCGGCCAGCACCAGGCGCGTGGCGTCGAAGTTCACCGCGCCGTCCAGACCCTGCACGCGGTAGCCGCCGGCGAGGCGCTCGATGCGCGTCACCGGAGTCTGCTCGACGATGCGCACGCCGGCCGCACTCAACGCGGCGTGATAGGCGCGGCCGGTCAGGTAGGCGCTGGCGAAACCGTCGGTGGTGCAGTGCGCGGCTTCCAGCACGGCCGGATTGAGGCCGGGCTCGATGGCGCGGGCGGCGGTCGGATCGAGCAGGTCGATCTGCGCGCCGTATTCGCGGCGGGCCGCGGCGCGGGCGGCGAGAATCTCTCGCTCGTTATCGGTGAAGGCCAGCGACAGCCCCGGCGCGGCAGTGGCCAGCACGCCCTGGCCGAGCCAGGTTTCGGCCTGCATCCACATGCTCCACGCCTGGATCGCGTAGGGCACCAGCGCGGCGCGGGTCATGTGCAGGGTCAGGGTTCCGGCATTCACCCCGGAGGCGCTGCGGCACAGCGCGTTGCGCTCCACCAGCACCACGCGCATGCCGGCGCGGGCGAGGAACAGCGCGGTGGTGCAGCCCATCACGCCGCCGCCGACCACGCAGACGTCGAAACCTTGCGAAGTGTTCGAGGAAGTCATCACAGCGGCGCCGCCTTGGGAATCGGAATGTCGGCGTAGACGAATGCGCCGGTCAGCGCGCCGACGCTCATCGGCCGCAGCGGCGTGCGCGCGGAGAAGATGCCGACGGCGTCGCGCGGCACGTCCAGCCGGGTCGCCAGCAGTTCGGCGGCGACATCGCCACAGGTGCGGCCCTGG
>DIEE01000316.1 GCA_002418465.1 Pseudomonas sp. UBA5782
CACGAGCGTGTTCTTGAAGAAGCTCCCGGCGCCGCCCAGCTCGGCGGGGTCGGGCAGCTTTTCGCGGCGAATCGCGCAGACCGCGCGACTGACGTCCGCCGGCGTCGGCGCGCTGACGCCCTGCTCCGCGAGCTTCTGCCGCAGCGGGCCGTAATCCAGCTGCAGCTTCGCCAGGCGATTCAGGGCGAAGCGCACGCGCAGGATCAGCCAGCGCCCGGCTTCGCGCTTGAAGCGGCTGTCGCGGTAACCGAAGGCGCACTCCTCCAGGCTGAAATCGCGCAGCTCGCCGGTCTGGCGATCGAGTGCGGTCAGGCCGGCGAACACGTCCTTGATCTCGACGCCGTAGGCACCGATGTTCTGCATCGGCGCGGCGCCCACCGTGCCGGGAATCAGGCTGAGGTTTTCCAGCCCGGCCAGGCCCATTTCCAGGGTGGCGAGCACGAAGTCGTGCCAGGGCTCGCCGGCTTCGGCTTCGATCAGCACGCGCCCGCCCTCGTCGGCCAGCACGCGGATGCCGCGACTGGCCATGCGCAGCACCAGCGCCTCGACGTCGCCGGTCAGCAGCAGGTTGCTGCCGCCGCCGATGGGCAGCAAGGGCAGGCCTTCGCGCCTGGCGATCTGCAACGCCTCGCGCACTTCGTCGTCGTCGTGGGCTTCGGCGAACAGCCGCGCCTTCACCTCGACGCGAAAGCTGTTGAAGGGCTTGAGCGAGACATCCTGCTGCAGCGACAGGCTCACAGCGTTGCCGTCAGGTCGGCGAGCAACGCGGCGCCGGCGCACTCGATGAGATCGAGTACCCGGTCGAAACCGTCGGCGCCGCCGTAATAGGGATCGGGGACTTCATGCTCGGCCTGGCCGCAGCGGCGCAGGAACAGGTCCAGCTCGGCGCGTGCGGTGGCAGGACGCAGCGCCTGCAGGTCGCGCAGGTTGCTCTGGTCCATCGCCAGGATCAGGTCGAAGCGCTGGAAGTCGGCGACCTCGAACTGGCGGGCGCGCAATTCCTCCAGCGCATAGCCGCGCTGCCGCGCCGCCCGCGCGGTACGGCTGTCCGGCGCCTTGCCGACGTGCCAGTCGCCGGTACCGGCGGAGTCGATTTCGATCGCGTCCTGCAAACCGGCGGCGCGCACCTGCTGGCGGAACACGCCTTCGGCTGTTGGCGAACGGCAGATGTTGCCGAGGCAGACGAACAGTACCTTCACCTCAGCCTCCTAGCAGAAGGCGAACCCGCTGCAGGTCTTCCGGCGTGTCGACGCCGGTGGGCGGCGCTTCCAGTGCGTCGCCGACGTGGATGCGCACGCCGTGCCAGAGCGCGCGCAGCTGCTCCAGCGATTCGGCGCTTTCCAGCCAGCACGGGCCCCAGGCGACGAAGTCGAAGAGGAAGCCGGCGCGGTAGGCGTAGATGCCGATGTGGCGGCGGTAGGGAATCCCTTCCGGCAGCTGCTCGCGGCTGGCGGCGAAGGCATCGCGCGCCCACGGCAGCGGCGCGCGGCTGAAGGTCAGCGCCAGGCCGTCGAGGTCGCTGACGACCTTGACCACGTTGGCGTTGAACAGCGAGGCGACGTCCTCGATCGGCTCGGCCAGGGTGGCGATGCCGGCTTCCGGGTGCGCGGCGAGGTTGCCCGCGACCTGGTCGATGATCAACGGCGGAATCAGCGGCTCGTCGCCCTGCACGTTGACCACGATGGCGTCGTCGGCGAGGCCGAGCTGCACCGCCACTTCGGCCAGGCGATCGGTGCCGGAGTTGAGGTCGGCACGGGTCAGCAGCACTTCGGCGCCGAACGCGCGACAGGCGCTGACGATGCGCTCGTCGTCGGTGGCGATGACCACGCGCTGCGCCGAACTCTTGCGCGCCTGTTCCCAAACGTGACGGACCATCGGCTTGCCGGCGATGTCCTGCAGCGGCTTGCCGGGCAGGCGGCTGGAGGCGTAGCGCGCGGGGATGACCACGGTGAAATCGGCAGGCATCTTACTTGTCCAGGCGCTCGTCGACGTTGAGGCTGCGCGCCTCGCTCTCCAGCATCACCGGGATGCCGTCACGGATCGGATAGGCCAGGCCGGCGCCCTTGCTGATCAGCTCGGTCTTGTCCTCGCTGAGCTTCAACGGGCCCTTGCAGACCGGGCAGGCCAGGATGTCGAGCAGTTTTAGGTCCATGTGAAGTTCCTCGGGAGTCAGAGACGTTCGGGTAGCAGGTGCGCCAGTCGGGAATCGAACCAGGCGATGAAGGCGCTGGAAGGCTGCGCCTCGACCGCCAGGTACCACCAGTCCTCGGCGGCGAAGTCACGGCATTTCACCGCGTCCTTTTCGGTCATCAGCAGCGGCAATGCGGGGCTGAACTGCAGCTGCTGCGCCGTGTAGTGAGCGTGGTCGGCGAAGGCGTGTTCGACGGGGCGCCAGTTTAGCGCCTCGAGNNTCGAGGGTGGCGAAGAAACGCCGCGGGTTGCCGATCCCGGCCAGCGCGTGCAGCGCCTGCCCGGGCGGGAAATGATCGAGCGGGCGACGCTCGCCGCTGCGCAGGTTGACCAGCGCGGAGGGCCGCAACTGCAGGGAAAAACCCTCGTCGCTGTCGGCGGCGGCGCCGTTGAACAGCACCGCGTCGACCTCGGCGAGGCGTTCGGCCGGTTCGCGCAACGGGCCGGCGGGCAGGCAGCGGCGATTGCCGAGGCCGCGCGCGGCGTCGATCAGCACCAGTTCCAGGTCGCGGGCCA
>DIEE01000267.1:0-238 GCA_002418465.1 Pseudomonas sp. UBA5782
ACGGCATGGGCCTGGGCCTGGTGCCACTGCCGCTGCTGCAGGACAGCCATCACCGAGACGCCCTCGACGTGCTCAACGTGGTCGACTTCAAACCGATGATCGACCTCTGGCTGCTGCACGCCGCCTTCCTCGGCAACCTGCAGGGCGCGGTCGAACTCTTCGGCGAAACCGTGGCGCACCGCCTGGCCGCATCGGTCGACGCCGCCTGAGCATCCCCGACCGTAGGGTGCGCCGCGCG
>DIEE01000267.1:429-3553 GCA_002418465.1 Pseudomonas sp. UBA5782
GTGCGCCGCGCGCACCACCGGCACAGCGCGGAGTAGCCGCGCACGCCAGGAGCACTCGGCTCCTCTCCGCCCACGGATCAATTGCGCAATTAGCATATTAGAATATGCCTAAAATGAATTTCCATCCTGATTGGCTTGCGACTAGCTTATAAGCGCTCGTTAGGCGTTTTCGTTTACTTATACGGAAATGGCGCAGTAAGAGTCCCAACCACAGGAGCACACGCATGAGCGTGGAAATCATCGGCATGATCACCGCGACGCCCAGCGCCGAGGTCGACCAGCCACTCGGCGCGGCGGTGGACGCGGACTTCGTCCGCCGCTTCGCCCAGGCTCACGAAAGCGCCGGTTTCGACCGCGCGCTGGTGGGCTACTTCTCCAACGGTGCGGAAGGCGCCGTGGTCAGCGCGTTCATCGCTGCCGCCACCGAACGCCTGGGCATTCTCCTGGCCTACCGTCCGGGCGTGATCGCGCCACCGCTGGCCGCCCGCCAGCTGGCGACGCTGGACCAGTTCAGCAACGGCCGCCTGGCGCTCAACGTGATCAGCGGCGGCAGCGACGCCGACCAGCAGCGCGACGGCGACTACCTCGACCACGACGCACGTTACGCCCGCACCGACGAATACCTGCAGGTGCTGAAGACGATCTGGACCGCGCAGGCGCCGGTCGATCACCACGGGCGCTTCTACCGCTTCGACGGTGCATTGCCGAACGTGCGCACGCAGCAGAAGCCGCACATCCCGATCTATTTCAGCGGTTCCTCGGACGCCGCCATCGAGGTCGNNGGCCCCCGCACGCCACGCCGACACCTACATGCTCTGGGGCGAGCCGCTGGCCGACTTCGCCGCCCACGTGCAGAAGGTCCGTGCGGCGGCGCAGCACCAGGACCGCGGCCCGCGTATCTCTGTGTCGTTCCGGCCGATCGTCGCCGACACCGAGGAAGCCGCCTGGAAGCGCGCCGCCGAGATCCTCGAACGGGTGCGGGAAAACCGCGTGCGCCTCGGCCTGCCGCTGAACGACCACGCACCGGCCAACGCCGGCTCGCAGCGCCTGCTGGCGGCCGCCCAGCGCGGCGAAGTGCTGGACGAACGCCTGTGGACCGGCATCGCCCGGCTCACCGGCGCGCAGTGGAACTCCACCGCGCTGGTCGGCACCGCCGAGCAGGTCGCCGACGCCCTCGGCGAATACCACCTGCGCGGCGCCTCGACCTTTCTCATCCGCGGCTTCGATCCGCTGGACGACGCCCTCCTCTACGGCCGCGAACTGATCCCGGCCATCCGTGAACGCATTGCCGGCCTGCAACGTCGCCACGCCGGCTGATCAAGGGAAATGACCCCATGAAGTTGAAGTTGCCCCACGCGCTGCTCAGCGGCCTCGCCGCACTCGCCCTGCTGACCCCGCTGGCCCAGGCCGCCGAACAGATCACCCTGCGCGTCGGCGATCAGAACTACTACAACGTGCGCGCCTCGGTGGAAGCCTCGGGCGTGCTCGAAGGCGCGCCCTACACGGTCGACTGGAAGCACTTCCAGTCCGCCGCGCCGGTCGCCGAAGGCCTGGATGCCGGCGCCCTCGACCTGGGTTTCCTCGGCGACTCGGGCTTCATCTTCCTCGCCGCCAAGGGCGCGCCGGTGAAGCTGATCGGCGTCTCCCGACAGAACCCGGACACCATCGCCCTGCTGGTGCCGAAGGACTCGCCGGCCAAAACCATCGAGGACCTGAAGGGCAAGAAGGTCGCCTACTGGCCCGGCGCCTGGAGCCAGCAGCTGACCCTGCGCGCGCTGGAGAAGGCCGGCCTGCCGAACGACTACGTGGAGTTCGTCAAGCTGATGCCGATCGACGCCGCCGCGGCGCTGCCGCAGGGCAGCATCGACGCCTTCCCGGTCTGGGAACCCTACATCTCGCAGCAGATCGTGTTCTCCGGCGCACGGCCGATCATCACCGCGCGGGGCCTGATGCCCGGCCTGTCGAGCATCGCCGCCAACGCCAACTCCATCGAGCCCAAACGCGCCGCCATCGCCGACTTCCTCGGCCGGCTGCAGAAGGCACGTGCCTGGGTCGAGGCCAACCGCCAGGCCTACGCGGACATCTGGGCGAAGAAGGCCAACCTCGACCAGGCCGTGTCGCGGCACTGGATCGACCAGGCGCACATGACCATCGAGCCGGTCGACAGCGGGGCCGCCGCCGACTACCAGGCGACCGCCGACTTCCTCGCCAAGACCGGCGCGCTGCCCAAGCCGTTCGATACCCGCGGCGTGGTCGACACCTCATTCAGCGCCGCCTTCCACTGAAGGCCGGCAGCACACCAGGGAGCACATAGCATGAGCGTTCAGTTTCTCGGCATGATCGGCCACCGGCTGTCCTCGGAAATCATCCCCGCCGTCGGCCCGGTCTTCGACAAGCAGTACATCACCCGCTTCGCCCAGGCCCACGAACAGGCCGGTTTCGACCGCATCCTGGTCGGCTACTGGTCGGATCAGCCGGACGGTTTCCTGGTCACCGCGCTGGCCGGGCTGGCCACCGAGAAGCTGAATTTCCTCCTCGCCCACCGCCCTGGTTTCGTCGCACCGACCCTGGCCGCACGCAAGCTGGCAACGCTCGACCACCTGCTCGATGGACGCCTCGGCGTGCACATCATCAGCGGCGGCAGCGATGCCGAGCAGCGCAAGGACGGCGACTGGCTCGATCACGACCAGCGCTATGCGCGCANNCCGCGTCGAACAGGCCTCCTCGGTGATCAAGCCGCAGCAGAAGCCGCAACTGCCGATCTTCTTCGGCGGCTCCTCGCCGGCGGCGCAGGCGGTCGCCGGCAAGCATGCCGACGTCTACATGCTCTGGGGGGAATCCCTGGCGCAGACCCGCGAGACCATCGCCCAGGTGCGCGCCGAAGCCGCCCGCCATGGGCGTCAGGTGGCGTTCAGCGTGTCGTTCCGGCCGATCCTCGGCGTTACCGAGGAGGAAGCCTGGGCCAAGGCTGAAGGCATCCGCAGCCGCGCCCGCGCGCAGCTGGAGCAGAGCGGCGCCAACGTGTTTCCCAAGGCCAAGCCGCAGAGCGTCGGCGCCCAACGCCTGCGCGACACCGTGGCCCTGGGCGACCGCGTCGATGCGCGCCTGTGGACCGGGCTCGCCG
>DIEE01000185.1:0-3516 GCA_002418465.1 Pseudomonas sp. UBA5782
CAGGGTCAGCAGGCCGGTCAGCGCGCCGAACACGCGGCCGGTCTTGCCGCGTACCAGCTCCGGCACGTCCGGGTTCTTCTTCTGCGGCATGATCGAGGAGCCGGTGCAGAAGCGGTCTGGCAGATCGATGAACTGGAACTGCGCGCTGGTCCAGAGCACCAGCTCTTCGGAGAAACGCGACAGGTGCATCATCGCCAGCGAGGCGGCGGCGCAGAATTCGATGGCGAAGTCGCGATCGGACACGCCGTCCAGCGAGTTGCCGCCGACCGCCTCGAAGCCGAGCAGGCGGCAGGTGGTTTCGCGCTGGATCGGGTAGGTGGTGCCGGCCAGTGCGGCGCTGCCCAGGGGCATGCGGTTGGTGCGCTTGCGACAGTCGACCAGGCGCTCGTAGTCGCGCGAAAGCATCTCGAACCAGGCCAGCAGGTGGTGGCCGAAGGTCACCGGTTGTGCGGTCTGCAAGTGGGTAAAGCCGGGCATGATGGTCTCGGCTTCGCGCTCGGCCTGTTCCAGCAGGCCCTGTTGCAGGCGGGTGATCTCGGCCAGGATCAGGTCGATCTCGTCACGCAGCCAGAGGCGGATGTCGGTGGCCACCTGGTCGTTGCGGCTGCGCCCGGTGTGCAGCTTCTTGCCGGTGACGCCGATGCGGTCGGTCAGGCGCGCCTCGATGTTCATGTGCACGTCTTCCAGGTCGACGCGCCAGTCGAAGGTGCCGGCCTCGATCTCGGCCTGGATTTCCTTCAGGCCGTTCTCGATCGCGTCGCGCTCATCGAAGGTCAGCACGCCGGCTTCGGCGAGCATGCTGGCGTGGGCGACGGAGCCCATGATGTCGTGCCGGTAGAGGCGCTTGTCGAACTCGACGGAGGCGGTGAAGCGGGCGACGAAGGCGTCGACGGGTTCGCTGAAGCGGCCGCCCCAGGACTGGTTGGTTTTTTCGGCACTCATGGACATTCTCTCGGCTAGGCGCGGGGCCGCGGCGGCGGCCTGAAACTGTGGCGATGATAACAAAAGCCGCCACTGGCTTCAGGGCGCTGCTGTGGGCGGCCGGCTTTGCCTGTAGCCTGTGCCGACAATCACAGGGGAGACCTGCCGGGATGCGAGTCGACAGGCAGAACAGCGCCCGCACCACGGCGCCCATCGACGACTTCTTCGTGCCCGAGCTGTGCGAGCCGGAGGCGCTGCTGGCGCTGGTGCTGCTGGCCGAGCTGCTGGTGCTGGTGCTGGTGCTCGCCGAACCGATGCTGCCGGGCTTCAACTGGGTGCGCCTGGCGCTGAGTTCGCTGTTCGTGCAGTGGATCGTGCTGCTCTCCGCCGCCGTGCTCTGCCGCCTGCGCCCGGTGCTAGCGCGCCTGCGCGCGGCGCTGGCCGGCGCCGTGTGCTGCGCCATCGTGGTCGCGCTGACCCTGGGCTGCACCGCGGTGGCCGACTACTTCAGCCTCGGCGGGCCGCTGCCGCGGAGGGGGGAGGGGAACCTCTACCTGCGCCACGGCCTGATCGGTCTGATCATGTCGGCGCTGCTGCTGCGCTACTTCTATCTGCAGAGCCAGTGGCGGCGCCAGGAGCAGGCCGAGCTGCGCGCGCGCATCGAGTCGCTGCAGGCGCGCATCCGCCCGCATTTCCTGTTCAACAGCCTGAACAGCATCGCCAGCCTGGTGGTGGTCGATCCGTACAAGGCGGAGCAGGCGGTGCTCGACCTTTCCGACCTGTTTCGCGCCAGCCTGGCCAAGCCCGGCACCCTGTGGCCGTGGAAGGACGAGCTGGAATTGGCGAAACGCTATCTGTCGATCGAACAATATCGCCTCGGCGAGCGTCTACACCTTGAGTGGCAGGTGGAGGGGGTGCCCGACGATCTACCGATTCCGCAGCTGACCTTGCAGCCGCTGCTGGAAAACGCGCTGATCTACGGTGTCCAGCCGCGCATCGAAGGTGGCCTGGTGTGCATCGAGGCGGAGTACGAGGCGGGCGTTTTCACGTTGCGGGTGAGCAACCCCTACGAAGAAATCGCCGACGCGAAACCGTCCAGGGGAACACGCCAGGCGCTGGTGAACATTGAGGCCCGCATCACGGCACTTTTCGGGCCAAGAGCGAGTCTCAGCGTGGAGCGCCGTGATGGACGGCACTTCACCTGTCTACGCTATCCTTGTGCAAGACTCACGCAGGAAGCCAGAGCAATATGAATGTCCTGATTGTCGACGACGAACCTCTCGCTCGTGAGCGCCTTAGCCGACTGGTGGGCGAACTTGATGGTTATCGTGTTCTGGAGCCCTCGGCCAGCAACGGCGAAGAGGCTCTGACCCTGATCGAAAGCCTGCGGCCCGACGTGGTCCTGCTGGATATCCGCATGCCGGGCCTGGATGGCCTGCAAGTGGCCGCCAAGCTGTGCGAGCGCGATGCGCCGCCGGCGGTGATCTTCTGCACCGCACACGATGAATTCGCCATCGACGCCTTCGAGGTCAGCGCGGTGGGTTACCTGGTCAAACCGGTTCGCCCCGAAGCCTTGGCCGACGCGCTGAAAAAGGCCGAGCGGCCCAACCGTGTGCAGCTCGCTGCGCTGACCCGGCCTTCGGTCGAGCACAGCGGCCCGCGCAGTCATATCAGCGCGCGCACCCGCAAAGGCATCGAGCTGATCCCGCTGGACCAGGTGGTGTTCTTCATCGCCGACCACAAGTACGTGACGCTGCGCCACGAGGGCGGCGAGGTGCTGCTGGACGAACCGCTGAAGGCACTGGAGGACGAGTTTGGCGATCGCTTCGTGCGCATCCATCGCAACGCGCTGGTCGCCCGCGAACGCATCGAACGCCTGCAGCGCACGCCGCTCGGGCATTTCCAGCTGCACTTGAAGGGCCTCAATGGCGACGCGCTGACGGTCAGCCGGCGGCATGTGGCCGGTGTGCGCAAGCTGATGAACCACCTCTAAGCGGGTTCTCCGCATCCGGGCCCCGTTCCGCGGGGCTTTCGCCCGATACGCTGCCGATCGACGAGCGCCTGGCCCTGAGCCGGGTCAGCGATTGCGCCGGCCCCGGCCTGTTATCATTCGGCGCAGTTCACTTCTCTGGAATTGCCCGATGTCCCGCGAAATCCGCATCGCCACCCGCAAGAGCGCCCTGGCCCTTTGGCAGGCCGAATTCGTCAAGGAAAGCCTGGAGGCTGCGCATCCCGGCCTGAGCGTCACCCTGGTTCCGATGGTCAGTCGCGGCGACAAGCTGCTCGACGCGCCGCTGGCGAAAATCGGCGGGAAGGGGCTGTTCGTCAAGGAGCTGGAAACCGCGCTGCTGGAGAACGAAGCGGACATCGCCGTGCATTCGATGAAGGACGTGCCGATGGATTTCCCCGCCGGACTCGGCCTGTTCTGCATCTGCGAACGCGAAGACCCGCGCGACGCCTTCGTCTCCAACACCTACGACAGCCTCGATGCGCTGCCGGCCGCCAGCATCGTCGGCACGTCCAGCCTGCGCCGCCAGGCACAACTGCTGGCGCGGCGCCCGGACCTGACCATCCACTTCCTGCGCGGCAACGTGA
>DIEE01000185.1:3563-3836 GCA_002418465.1 Pseudomonas sp. UBA5782
GCGGTCGGCATCGAGTGCCGTACCGCGGACAGCGACCTGCACGCGCTGCTGGCGCCGCTGAATCATGCGCAGACCGCCGTTCGGGTCAACGCCGAACGGGCGATGAACAAGCACCTTAACGGTGGTTGCCAGGTGCCGATCGCCTGCTATGCCGAGCTGGAAGGCGAGCAGCTGTGGCTGCGCGGCCTGGTCGGTCAGCCGGATGGCGGTTTGCTGCTGCGCGCCGAAGGCCGCGCGCCGGCCGGCGAGGCCGAGGCGCTCGGCGTGCGCGTC
>DIEE01000146.1 GCA_002418465.1 Pseudomonas sp. UBA5782
GGCTGGCGCCGTACCTGGGCAAAGTCTCGCGGCTCAGCCATTTCGCCGCGCTGGACCTGGCCGGGATACTCCAGGGCCTGCTGCCGTGGCCGCTGCCGCAGCGCCTTGACGAACTGGCGCCGAAAGCTCTGGAAGTGCCGTCCGGTTCGCGCATCCGCCTGGATTACGCCGAGTTCCCGCCGGTGCTGGCGGTGCGTCTGCAGGAACTCTTCGGCCTGGCCGACACGCCGCGCATCGCCGGCGGCCGGCTGGCGGTGAAGCTGCACCTGCTGTCACCCGCGCGGCGCCCGGTACAGGTCACGCAGGACCTGGCGAGCTTCTGGAACAACACCTACCTCGAGGTGAAGAAGGACCTCAAGGGCCGTTATCCGAAGCACTACTGGCCGGACGATCCGCTGATCGCCGAGCCCACCGCGCGGGCCAAGCCGCGTCGTTGAAAACCCGCCATCATTCCTTGCGCAGGTTCAGATCGGCGCCGGCCGCGCGCAGGGCGCGGTAGGCCTGGTCGAGGTCATCGCGCAGTTTGCGCGGGTTGGCACTGCGCGCCGAGACGATGAACTTGATCGGCACCCGCGCCAGCGGCACCGAGGGCGGTGTGGCGATGCCCAGGTCCTTCACCGCCTGGTTCACCGACTGGTCGTAGTCGATGAGGAAGTCGCCGCGCCCGCGTTCGAGCATCTGCAGCGCCGCGGTGTGCGTGGTGGTGCGGTGCTGGCGCAAATGCAGCGCCGGGTCCTGCAGCGCGGCGTTGATCGCCGGCCAGTAGGTGTAGCCGGTGATCAGGATGACGTCGCGCGCGTTCAGGTCGAGGGGGAACTCGGGTGTCGGGCTGGCCGGGCGGTAGTAGAGGTTGAGGCCGATTTCAGCCAGTTGCTCGCGGGCTTCGAGGGTCTGCCCCTGCAGGTCGGGCTTGCCCGGCGAGCCTGGCCAGATGTCGACGCTGCCGTCCAGCAGGCCGGCGTAGAGCCGCGCGCTGGGCAGTTCGCGGAAGCTCACGCGGTAGCCGGCGTTGTGCAGCAGCAGGCGGGTGAGATCGACCAGCGAGCCCTGGGCTTCGCCGTGGGCATCGCTGTAGATCGCCGGTGGCGAGTTGTAGTAGCCCACCTTGACCAGCGGTGCGGGCGGTTCCGGCGCGCGGCCGGCGAAGCTGGCGCCGCTGAACAGCGCGCAGAGCAGAGGCAGGAGCAGTCGTGAAGGTTTCGACATCGATTATCGCTGCGGCCTGAGGCCGTCTGGTCATTTATCGACGGCGGAAGGCGCCGGCGGATCAGCCGCAGTGTAATTCGCTTTTCACGCCTGTAGCGGCGTTTTGCTATCGGATCGGTCAGGATTTTTCTTCGATCAGCATGAACAGGCGGAACATCACCACGCTGGCGAACAGCTGCAGGAAGCCGATGGCGCAGTCGAGCAGCACGCTGGGCAGGAATGCCGGGTCTTCACCGAGCCAGCCGGAGGACCAGGCGCTGAGCAGCCAGAGCGGCAGCATCACGCTGAGCACCAGCGCGAGAACCTGCAGGAAGCGCCCCTGGGTCAGGCGGAAGCTGTCGCGCAGCGCCGGCAACGGCGGCATGCCGCGCAGCACCAGCAGGTATTCGGAGAACGCCAGCTTGACCATCACCCAGATCGCCGGCAGCACCAGCAGCGACATGCCGAGCATGATCAGCAGGCTGGTGATCGCCGTGAGCAGCGCCAGGCGCGGCCACAGGCCCAGCGCGCCGGCCCAGAGCTGGCCGGTGCCGGGCGTTTCACCGCGGCTGCGGCTGTCGAGGAAGAGAATCAGCGAACCGGTGTAGAGCGGGTAGAACAGCAGCCCGAGCAGCACCTCGTAGCCGGCCGACAGCTGCGCGCCATCGATTACCCGCAGGCTCTGCCGGCTGAGCGATTCGAGCGCCAGAAAGGGCAGGCAGAGCAGGGCGATGGCGCCCAGGTGGCGGCTGAAGAAGAACCAGGAGTCACGCAGGATCGGCAGCGGATTCATCGAGCTTGGCGGGCTTGGCAAGAGGGGCCGCCACTGTAGCGGAAGCCCTCGCGGTAGGCCAAACGCTGCGGCGCCGCGTGCGCGTTGGTCGGTTTACTCAACCTTTACCTGCACCGGCGTTGAAATCGCCGTCGCCAGTCGCACATTCATCCTGTGGCGGGCCAGCCCGCATCCAACGGATTTCCCCATCGGAGACGTGACATGCAACCCGAAGAACAGCAGGTGATCGACGGACTCTTCAACCGCCTGAAGGAAGCCGAGGCGCAGTCCGCCCCGCGTGACGCCGGGGCCGAGGCGCTGATCGGCGAACACATCGGCCGGCAACCCGCCGCGCCCTACTACATGGCGCAGGTGATCCTGATCCAGGAAGCGGGGCTCAAGCGCCTGGACGGGCGCGTTCGCGAGCTGGAGGCGCAGCTCGAACAGGCGCAGCGGCAGCGTCCGGCGCAGGGCGGTGGCGGCTTCCTCGCCGGATTGTTCGGCGCCGGCTCCCCGCGTCCCGCGGCGCCGAGTGCCGAGGCGCTCGGCTGG
>DIEE01000235.1:0-24488 GCA_002418465.1 Pseudomonas sp. UBA5782
CTGCCCGCCGTCGAGCTGGGCGCCGCGGTGATCCGCCGCCTGCTGGAGCAGACCGGCCTGGACCCGGCCGAGGTCGACGAAGTGATCCTCGGCCAGGTGCTCACCGCCGGTGCCGGGCAGAACCCCGCCCGCCAGGCCGCGATCAAGGCCGGCCTGCCCTACGCCGTGCCGGCGCTGACCCTGAACAAGGTATGCGGCTCCGGCCTCAAGGCGCTGCATCTGGGCGCCCAGGCGATCCGCTGCGGCGACGCCGAGGTGGTGATCGCCGGCGGCCAGGAGAACATGAGCCTGGCGCCCTACGTCATGCCTGGCGCGCGCACCGGCCTGCGCATGGGCCACGCCAAGCTGGTCGATACGATGATCGAGGATGGCCTGTGGGACGCCTTCAACGACTACCACATGGGCATCACCGCCGAGAACCTGGTAGAGAAGTACGCGCTGAGCCGCGAGGAGCAGGACGCCTTCGCCGCCGCCTCGCAGCGCAAGGCCGTTGCTGCTATCGAGAGCGGGCGCTTCAGGGACGAGATCACCCCGATCACCATTCCGCAGCGCAAGGGCGAGCCGCTGGTCTTCGACACCGACGAACAGCCGCGTGCCGGTACCAGCGAGGAAAGCCTGGCCAAGCTCAAGCCGGCGTTCGCCAAGACCGGCTGCGTCACCGCCGGTAACGCCTCGGCGCTCAACGACGGTGCCGCCGCCGTGCTGCTGATGAGTGCCGACAAGGCCAAGGCGCTCGGCCTGCCGGTGCTGGCGCGCATCGCCGCCTACGCCAGCGCCGGTGTCGACCCGGCGATCATGGGCATCGGCCCGGTGCCGGCGACCAAACGCTGCCTGGAAAAGGCCGGCTGGACGCTGGAGCAGCTCGACCTCATCGAAGCCAACGAGGCGTTCGCCGCGCAATCGCTATCGGTGGGCAAGGAGCTGGGCTGGGACGCCGCCAAGGTCAACGTCAACGGCGGTGCCATCGCCATTGGCCACCCGATCGGCGCATCGGGCTGCCGCGTGCTGGTCACCCTGCTGCACGAAATGATCAAGCGCGACGCCAAGAAAGGCCTCGCGACCCTGTGCATCGGCGGCGGCCAGGGCGTGGCGCTGGCGCTCGAGCGCTAGCCAGTCGGCCCGCACGGGGGTTTTCCGCTAAACTGCGCGGCCTCTCTTCCGAGTCGTCGCGCATGCCTTCTCTCGATCAGGCGCTGCGCGCCGCCCTCATCCAGCGCCAGCCGTTGCTCGCCGAACTTCACGCCCAAGGTACCGACTGCTACCGGCTGTTCCACGGCAGCCAGGAAGGCGCGCCCGGCCTGACCATCGACCGCTACGGCCGCCAATTGCTGATCCAGAGCTTCCACCAGCCGCTGGATCAGGCGCTGCTGCCGGATCTGCTCGGCCAGGTCGAAGCGGCACTCGGGGAACACTTGCTGCTGGTCTACAACGACCGCTCCGGCGGCAACTCGCGCATCGACCGCAGCCAGGGCGCCCATCAGCCCGATGACGCGGCGCTCGTCGACCTGGTCGGCCACGAATGGGGCCTGAACTATCGCGTGCGCGGCCGCCATCCCGGCCAGGACCCGCTGCTGTTCCTCGACCTGCGCAACGCACGCGGCTGGGTCAAGGCGCACAGCGCCGGCAAGTCGGTGCTCAACCTGTTCGCCTACACCTGCGGCGTCGGCCTCTGCGCGGCGGCCGGCGGCGCAAGCGAGGTCTGCAATCTGGACTTCGCCGAAGGCAACCTGGCGGTCGGCCGGGAAAACCTGGCGCTCAACCCCGGCCTGGCGATGAGCTTCGTGCAGTCCGACTACTTTTCGGCGATTCGCCAGCTCGCCGGGCTGCCGGTCAGCAGCCGCCGTGGCCACAGGTTGCCGTCGTACCCGCGCCTTGCGCAACGCACCTTCGACCTGGTGTTCCTCGACCCGCCGGCCTGGGCGAAGAGCGCGTTCGGCACCGTCGACCTGCTGCGCGACTACCAGAGCCTGCTCAAGCCGGCGCTGCTGGCCACCGCGGACGACGGCGTGCTGGTCTGCTGCAACAACCTGGCGAAAGTCGGCCTCGCCGACTGGCGTGAACAAGTGCTGCGCTGCGCCGGCAAGCTCGGTCGCCCGGTGCGCGATTGCCAGCAGATCGAACCGGCCGCGGACTTCCCCTCCCACGACGGCCAGCCGCCCTTGAAGACGCTGGTGCTGCGCTTCTAGCGAAACCGCCGGGTGCTTCGGAACCGCAGCGGCATGCCATACTCAAAAGCACCTTTCGTCGGGACAGAAGAACAGCCATGCCCAAAGGATTGAAACGCGCCGGCATCGCCGCCATGGTCGCCCTCGCGCTCTACGCCCTGATCGGCTTCCTGATCCTTCCCGCCGTCGCGGTGCGCGTGATCAACGCCAAGCTCGCCGAGTACGCGACAGTGCCGGCGCATCTGGAAAAGGTCCGTTTCAACCCCTTCACCCTGGAGGCGGAGCTGACCGGACTACGCTTCGGCGAGGTCGGCGGCGAGTCGCTGGCCTTCGCCCGCCTCTACGCCAACCTTCAGCTGAACAGCCTGTGGAGCGGCGCGCTGCACCTGGCCGACGCCGAGCTGGACCAGCCGCTAGTGGACCTGCGCTTCGCCAAGGACGGCGCGCTGAACCTCGCCCAGCTGTTCAAGCTGCCGGCTGACGAAGCCCCTGCCGAAACGCCAGCCGAGCCCGCCGCCGACNNGGGCCCGTTCCCGCTGCGCATCGACCGCCTGGCGATCGGCGACGGCAAGCTGCACTTCCAGGACCTGCGCCCGAGCCAGCCGATCGAGTTCTTCTACGACTCGCTCAACCTCGACCTGGCCAACCTCAGCACCCTGCCCGACGGCGACGCCGAGGCCACCCTGTTCGCCAGCAGCCCGGCCGGCGGACGCATCGACTGGCAAGGCCACATGAGCCTGGCACCGATCCGCTCCAGCGGCCACCTGCAGATCAGCGACGTGGCGCTGAAGACTTTCTGGCCCTATGTGCGCGACGCCGTTCCGCTGGACCTCGAGGACGGCATCGCCAGCCTGGACAGCCGCTACGAGCTGGATCTTGCCCAAGGCACCGAACTGCGCCTGAGCGACGCCAGCCTCAGGCTGGCGCCCTTCGCGATCAAGGCGCCGGATGGCCGGCCGCTGCTCAAGCTGGCCAGCCTGGACGTGGCCAAGGTGGCGCTGGACCTGGCCAAGCTCCGGGTCGAGATCGGCGAAGTGCGCAGCCAGGGCCTGGAAACCTGGGCTGCCCGCGAGACCGATGGCCAGCTCGACTGGCAGAAGCTGTTCGCACAGAACGCCAGCACCGAGCCCGCTGCCGAGCCTGCACAGCCGGCCGAGAGCGCGCCCGCCGCAGCTGCCAAGGGAGCGCCCTGGCAGGTGTTGCTGCAGGATGCGCAACTGCGCGGCGCGAAATTGCATCTGGCCGACCGCCAGCCCAGGCCCGAGGTCGCCCTGGAGGTCGGCCCGCTGGACCTGGACATCAGCGCGTTCGACAGCCTCGGCACCTCGCCCTTCCAGCTCAAACTGGACACTGCCGTCGCCGGCCAGGGACGTTTGCAGGTGGAAGGCCAGGCGCAGCTGCAGCCGACCAGCGCGCAGTTGAAGGTCGTCACCACGGACATCGACCTGCGCCTGGCGCAGGCCTACATCAGCCCGTTCATCCGCCTGGAGCTGCGCAGCGGCCTGCTCAGCAGCGACCTCGACATCAAACTGAGCGGCACCGAACCGCTGGCGTTCAGCGTCACCGGCAACGCCGGCGTGGCCCAGTTGCATACCCTCGACACGCTGAAGGAGCGCGACTTCGTCAAATGGCGCGCGCTGGCTGTCAACGGCCTGGATTATCGTCACGGCCAGAGCCTGAACATCGACTCCGTCAGCCTCGACCAACCCTATGCGCGCGTGGTGATCAACGAGAACCTCACCACCAACGTCGACGAGCTGTTGGTTCCGCAGCCACCCTCCAACGAGCCGGAGAGCCCGCCGCTGGCGATACGCGTGGGCGCGATCAGCCTCAAGGACGGCTCGGCGAACTTCGCCGACTTCAGCCTGCGACCGAACTTCGCCACCGCCATCCAGCAGCTCAACGGCACGATCGGCACGCTCGACAACCGCAGCAAGAAGGCCGCACCGGTGGAAATCGCCGGCAAGGTCGATCGCTACGCGCCGGTCAGTATCCGCGGCAGCCTGGAGGCCTTCGATCCGCTGAACAGCCTGGACATCGCCACCAGTTTCCACAACGTCGAGCTGACCACCCTGACGCCCTACTCCGGCAAGTTCGCCGGCTATCGCATCCGCAAGGGCCGCCTCGATCTCGACCTGCACTACAAGGTCGAGCAGGGCCGCCTGAACGCCGAGAACAAGCTGGTGCTGAACCAGCTGGAACTCGGCGAGCGGGTCGACAGCAAGGACGCGGTGGACCTGCCGGTGCGCCTGGCGATCGCGCTGCTCAAGGACACCAAGGGCGTGATCTCCATCGAGCTACCGGTGCAGGGCAACCTCAACGACCCGCAGTTCAGCGTCATGCCGATCGTCTGGCAGACCCTGCGCAACCTGGTGCTGCGCGCGGTGCAGGCGCCGTTCAAGCTGATCGCCGGGCTGGTGCCCGGTGGCGGCGACGACCTCGACCAAGTCGCCTTCGCCCCCGGCAGCGCGGAACTGGACGACAGCGCGATGCGCTCGCTGGACACCCTCGCCGACGCGCTGAAGAAGCGTCCGGAGCTGCGCCTGGAAGTCGAGGGGGTCAGCGCCCGCGCCAGCGACGGCCTGCCGCTGGCCGAGCAGCGCCTTGAACGCGAGTACCGCAGCGTCAACTACCGCATGCTGCAGCGCCGCGGCGACAAGGTGCCGGCCAGCGCCGACGAACTGGTGGTGGAGGACGACGACAAGCCCGCGCTGCTCGAAGGCATCTACCGCGACCGCCTCAAGCAGCAGCCGCCGGCTGAATGGAAGGAACTCGACGCCGAGCAGCGCGTGGCGAAGATGCGCGAGGCGGTGATCGGCTCCTGGGTGCAGCGCCCCACCAGCCTGCTCTCGCGCAAGCTGGCCCAGGACCGGGCGGCGAACATCAATGACTATCTGGTGCAGCGCGGCGGCCTGGAGGATCAGCGCGTCTACCTGATCGACGTCAGCCTGATCCAGGGCGAAGGAAACGGTCCGGTGCCTACCACCCTGCATCTGGATGCGCAATGAAGCGCAGGGCGATGGCGACGGCGCTTAGCCTGCTCGCCTCCAGCGCCTTCGCGGCCGACAGCATGCGCTGCGGCAGCAGCCTGGTCAGCGTCGGCGATCGCGCCTTCGAGGTGGAGACCAAGTGCGGCGCACCACGGGCACGCGATCTGGTCGGTTACACCGGCGTCTATGCCCGCGCGGACCTGCGGATAGAGGAATGGGTCTACGGGCCGAACAACGGCATGCTCTACATCCTCGCCTTCGAGGGAAACCGGCTGAAACGCATCGAATCGCGGGGCCCCCGACCGGGGGCCGGCCCCCGGGGGAGGNNGGGCGCCGGCCCCGGGTGTAGGCTGGTCGCTCCTCCTTCAGCAAGCCCTCCGCCGTGACCTACCGTCTTCTCGTCCTGCTCTGCCTCCTGCCGCTCGCCGCCCAGACCCAGGCGTCCTCGTCGCTTCGCTGCGGTAACGCACTGGTCACCGCGGACGACCCCATGTCCGAGGTGGCAAGCAAATGCGGCGAACCGGTCAGCCGCGACTTCATCGGCTACCGCGAACGCACCGACGACTACGGCTACCGCAACGAAGTGCAGGTGGAGGAGTGGATGTACGGCCCGCGCAACGGCATGTACTACTACCTGCGCTTCGAGGGCAGCCGGCTGGTCAGCGTCGACAGCAAGCGCCAGTAGCCACGAGCGCCAGCAAGTCGCGACGCGGCAATCGCGGAAAATGACAGCCATTAAAAAGCCCCGTCCGGTAAACCGGGCGGGGCTTGGTACTTCCTGTCGGTCAGCAGCGGACTGCATTCCTGTCGCTCATCCTGAGCGGTCTTCCCTGCGACAGTCCTCGCAATCAGCGGGCTGACTTCGACCGCAATCCTCCGGATTCAGGCAGGGCCGTCCTGGCCGCAACGGTCGGCACGAGGCGTGTTACTCGGTGGACTTCAGGCCATCGGCGGAAACGGCGTGAACGCCCTTGATGGTCTTGGCTTTCTGCACGGCAAGGTCACGTTCTGCGTCGCTCGGCACTACGCCGGAAAGCGAAACCACACCCTTGTTCGTTTCTACTTTGATGTCCAGGCCGCTGATGCTGTCATCGGCGAGGAAGCTGGATTTGACCTTGCTGGTGATCCAGGTGTCGGAAACCGCTTCTTCGGCCTGATCGACTTTCTCGTTGGCCGCCAGCATCTGTGGCTGAGACTGAATGGGGGTAGCGGCGAACGCAGCGTTGGCCAGGGGCAGGCTCAGAGCGGTGGCGGCGACAGCGGCAAAAGTCCACTTGGTAAAAGGCTGTTTCATGCGGATGTACTCCTGTTTTTCTGATAGTGCCTGCAGCTATGTCCCGCCGCAGTCCACGTATAACAGCGCAAGCGCTGTGCCATCTTCTAGACAAACTTAAATCCAATAAATTCAAACACTTGAAAAAGGCCACCGCGTCTGGCCCCATGCACTTTGCAAGTCATTGAAATTTCTCACATGCAATTTGCAAGATTTTCCAGACTGCCCGACACGGACGGCAGAAACGAAAAAGGGCCCCGAAGGGCCCTTTCTCTCAACGCCTGATCAATCAGACACCGGATGCCTTGGCGGCAGCGACGTCCTTGATCGACAGCTTGATGCGACCGCGGTTGTCGACGTCCAGAACCAGCACTTCGACTTCCTGGCCCTCCTTCAGCACGTCGGTGACTTTCTCGACGCGCTGATCGCTCAGCATCGAGATGTGCACCAGGCCGTCCTTGCCCGGGAGGATGTTGACGAAGGCGCCGAAGTCGACGATGCGCTCGACCTTGCCGACGTAGATCTTGCCGATCTCGGCTTCCGCGGTGATACCCAGGACGCGCTGACGCGCGGCCTCGGCAGCTTCCTTGGTTTCGCCGAAGATCTTGATCGAGCCGTCGTCTTCGATGTCGATCGAGGCCTTGGTCTCTTCGCAGATCCCACGGATGGTCGCGCCACCCTTGCCGATGACGTCGCGGATCTTGTCCTGGTCGATCTTCATCGCGATCATGGTCGGCGCGTTGGCCGACAGCTCGGTACGCGACTGGGCGATGACCTGGTTCATCTGGCCGAGGATGTTCAGACGCGCTTCCAGAGCCTGGTTCAGCGCGATTTCCATGATCTCTTCGGTGATGCCCTGGATCTTGATGTCCATCTGCAGCGCGGTAACGCCCTTGGCGGTACCGGCGACCTTGAAGTCCATGTCGCCCAGGTGGTCTTCGTCACCGAGGATGTCGGTCAGAACGGCGAACTTCTCGCCTTCCTTGACCAGGCCCATGGCGATACCGGCCACCGGCGCCTTCATCGGCACACCGGCGTCCATCAGCGCGAGGGACGCGCCGCAGACCGAAGCCATGGAGCTGGAGCCGTTGGACTCGGTGATCTCCGACACCACACGGATGGTGTAGGGGAACTCGTCCGCGCTCGGCAGCATGGCGGCGACGGAGCGGCGGGCCAGACGACCGTGACCGATTTCGCGGCGGCCGGTGGCACCCATGCGACCACACTCGCCGACCGAATAGGGCGGGAAGTTGTAGTGCAGCATGAAGGGGTCTTTCTTCTCGCCTTCGAGGGTGTCGAGCAGCTGTGCGTCGCGTGCGGTGCCGAGGGTGGCAACCACCAGCGCCTGGGTTTCACCACGGGTGAACAGCGCCGAGCCGTGGGTCTTGTCGAGCACGCCGACTTCGATGTTCAGGCCACGCACGGTGCGGGTGTCACGGCCGTCGATACGCGGTTTGCCGTTGACGATGTTCTCGCGAACGGTGCGGTATTCGATCTCGCCGAAAGCGTCTTTGACTTCGCCCGAAGACGGCTGGCCTTCTTCACCGGAGAACTTGGCGACGATCTGGTCGCGCAGCTCGCCGAGACGGCCGTAACGCTCGTGCTTGAGGGTGATGGTGTAGGCCTGCGAGATGGCTTCGCCGAACTCGCTGCGGATGGCGTCGAGCAGGCTGGTGTTGGCCGGTTTGGCCTGCCAGTCCCAGGTCGGCTTGCCGGCTTCTGCAGCCAGTTCGCCAACGGCCTTGATCACGGCCTGGAATTCTTCGTGGGCGAACAGCACGGCACCCAGCATCTGGTCTTCGGTCAGTTCCTTGGCTTCGGATTCGACCATCAGCACGGCGTCCTTGGTACCGGCGACGACCATGTCCAGGCTGGAAGCCTTGAGCTGTTCGTAGGTCGGGTTCAGCAGGTAGCCGGTGCTTTCATGGAAGGCCACGCGCGCGGCGCCGATCGGGCCGTCGAACGGAATGCCGGAGATGGCCAGGGCAGCCGAGGTACCGATCATCGCGGCGATGTCCGGATCGGTCTTCTTGCTGGTGGAGACGACGGTGCAGATGACCTGCACTTCGTTCATGAAGCCTTCCGGGAACAGCGGACGAATCGGACGGTCGATCAGGCGCGAGGTCAGGGTCTCTTTCTCGGAAGGACGCGCTTCACGCTTGAAGAAACCACCGGGGATCTTGCCGGCGGCGTAGGTTTTTTCCTGGTAGTGCACGGACAGCGGGAAGAAACCCTTGCTCGGATCGGCGTTCTTGGCACCGGTCACGGCGACCAGCACGGTGACGTCGTCGTCAACGGTGACCAGCACAGCGCCGGAGGCTTGGCGGGCGATGCGGCCCGTCTCGAGGGTAACGGTCGATTGACCGAACTGGAATTTCTTGATTACCGGGTTCACGGTGTTTTCCTTCTCTTCGTTGCCTTTGGGGAAACTGCGCTTCTTGCGAAATTAGCGGGCAGTGTCGGGATTCGGACCCGAAAACCGTCCTGGTAAAAAGCCAGAAAGCTGGAAGCCTGGGAACGGAAACCGGGCAGACCCGGCATCCAATCGCAAACTTCCAGCTTCCGGCTCAGGCAGCGTCTTAGCGACGCAGACCCAGGCGACCGATCAGGGCGCTGTAACGAGTGGTGTCCTTACCCTTCAGGTAATCCAGCAGCTTGCGGCGCTGGTTGACCATACGGATCAGACCACGACGCGAGTGGTGATCCTTGCCGTTGGCCTTGAAGTGATCCTGCAGCTTGTTGATGTTGAAGGTGAGCAGTGCAACTTGCACTTCCGGAGAACCGGTGTCGCCTTCAGCTTGCTTGTACTCGTTAACGATCTGGGCTTTTTCTTCAACGCTCAGTGCCATGATTAGGGCTCCTTGAGTGAACAGGCCGGGACAGGTCCCGTGTTTTTAAAAGAGGTATGACCGTGCCTGCTGACAGCCACCCTCGTTGCCCCAAGCGGACGAATCCGCTCTGAGGTATCGATCACTCCGATCGAATCAGTCGACGCGGCGCGATGCGCCCGTCTTCGCTCACTTCACCGATGCCGATGAAGCGGCCATTGTGGTCCTGAACCCGCAGCATGCCGAACTTCGGTGCTTCGGGGGCACGCACCGGTTGCCCGTGCAGCCAGTAGTAGGCGCTGTGTTCCGACAGCTGGATCAGCGGCCAATGCTCCAGGCCGCTGTCCGACGGCAGCAGGAACTGGTCCAGTGCCTCGGCGCCGCCTTCGGCATGCACCTGTTCCAAGGTTTCCAGGCTGATCGCCTGGACCAGGGAATAGGGGCCGGCCTGTGTCCTGCGCAGTTCGGCAACATGCGCGCCGCAACCCAGTTGCTGACCGAGGTCCTCGACCAGCGTGCGAATGTAGGTGCCCTTGCTGCAGGCTACCGCCAGACGCGCCTTGTCGGCCTCGAAGTCGAGCAATTCCAGGCGCGCAATAGTAACAGAACGCGCCTCGCGCTCCACCACTTCGCCGGCCCGCGCCAGCTTGTACAGCGGCTGGCCGTCGCGCTTGAGCGCTGAATACATCGGCGGGACCTGCTGGATGTCGCCACGAAAGCCCGGCAGAGCGGCTTCCAAGGCCTGGCGGCTGACGTCGACCGCCAGGCGGCTGGTGACTTCGCCCTCGGCATCGCCGGTGGTGGTGGTCACGCCGAGCTGGGCGACGGTCTCGTAGCCCTTGTCGGCGTCCAGCAGGTACTGGGAAAACTTGGTCGCCTCGCCGAAGCACAGCGGCAGCACGCCGGTCGCCAGCGGATCGAGGCTGCCGGTGTGGCCGGCCTTCTCCGCATTGAGCAGCCAGCGGACCTTCTGCAGGGCAGCGTTGGAGCTGAAGCCGCGCGGCTTGTCGAGCACCAGGATTCCGCTGACGTTGCGGCGGATGCGTTTCACCTGAGCCAAGGCTTACTCCTCGGACTCGCCGCTGTGCTTGCGGTCTTCCGCCACCGCGCGCTCGATCAGCGCCGACAGCTCCACGCCGCGACGGATGCTGGCGTCGTAGTGGAAGTGCATCTGCGGCACCGTGCGCAGCTTCATCGCCTTGCCCAGGTGCATGCGCAGGAAGCCGGCGGCATCCTGCAGGATCTTAAGGTTCGACTTGATCTGGTCGTCCTCCTGACCCATCACGGTGATGAACACCTTGGCGTGGGACAGGTCGCGGCTGACCTCGACGGCGGTGATGGTCACCAGGCCGAGACGTGGGTCCTTGATTTCACGCTGGATCAGCAGCGCCAGTTCGCGCTGCATCTGGTCGCCGATACGCTGGGTACGGCTGAATTCTTTGGCCATGTTCTGACTACCTGTACACCGGGCGGAACGGAAAACCCGTCCGGTTCATAAGCGGCAAACGCCCGGTCAGGCAGGGCCGAACCGGGCGTTGCGTTGAGCGACGAAAGCAGCTTAGAGGCTGCGCGCCACCTGGACCTTCTCGAACACTTCGATCTTGTCGCCGACCTTGACGTCGTTGTAGCTCTTCACTGCGATACCGCACTCCATGCCGTTCCGCACTTCGGACATGTCGTCCTTGAAGCGGCGCAGGGACTCCAGTTCGCCTTCGAAGATCACCACGTCTTCACGCAGTACGCGGATCGGACGGTTACGGTGCACGACGCCCTCGATGACCATACAGCCGGCCACCGCGCCAAATTTCGGCGAGCGGAACACGTCACGCACTTCGGCGACGCCCAGGATGTTCTCGCGAACATCGCTGCCGAGCATGCCGGTCAGGGCTTTCTTGACGTCTTCGATGATGTCGTAGATCACGTTGTAGTAACGCATGTCCAGGCCTTCGGCCTCGACGATCTTGCGAGCACCGGCGTCGGCACGCACGTTGAAGCCGAACAGTACGGCGTTGGAGGCCAGCGCCAGGTTGGCATCGGATTCGGTGATACCACCGACGCCGCCACCGACCACGCGAACCTGCACTTCGTCGTTGCCCAGGCCGCTGAGCGAACCCTGCAGCGCTTCGAGGGAACCGCGGACGTCGGATTTGAGGACGATGTTGAGCGTCTTCTTCTCTTCCTGGCCCATGTTCTCGAAGATGTTTTCCAGCTTGCCGGCATGCGCGCGAGCCAGCTTGACCTCGCGGAACTTGCCTTGACGGAACAGGGCCACTTCGCGGGCCTTCTTCTCGTCCGCGACCACGGTCATGTCGTCGCCGGCATCCGGGGTGCCGTCCAGGCCGAGGATCTCGACCGGAATCGACGGACCGGCTTCCTTGATCGACTTGCCGTTCTCATCGAGCATGGCACGCACGCGGCCATAGTTGACGCCGACCAGAACCATGTCGCCCTGACGCAGGGTGCCGTCCTGAACCAGCACGGTGGCTACCGGGCCACGGCCCTTGTCCAGACGGGACTCGACAACCACACCTCGGCCGGGAGCCGACGGAGTGGCCTTGAGCTCGAGAACTTCGGCCTGTAGCAGCACGGCTTCAAGCAGTTCGTCGACACCGGTACCGGCCTTGGCCGAGACGCCCACGAAGGGTGCGTCGCCGCCCCACTCTTCCGGGATCACATCCAGCGCGGCCAGGCCGTTCTTGATGTTGTCCGGGTTGGCTTCCGGCTTGTCCATCTTGTTGATCGCGACCACGATCGGCACGCCAGCTGCCTTGGCATGCTGAACGGCTTCCTGGGTCTGCGGCATCACGCCATCGTCCGCCGCCACCACCAGGATGACGATGTCGGTGGCCCTGGCACCACGGGCACGCATCTGGGTAAACGCGGCGTGGCCGGGAGTGTCGAGGAAGGTGACCATGCCGCGGTCGGTTTCCACGTGGTAGGCACCGATGTGCTGGGTGATACCACCGGCTTCGCCAGCGGCCACCTTGGCACGACGGATGTAGTCGAGCAGCGAGGTCTTGCCGTGGTCGACGTGGCCCATGACGGTCACGACCGGCGCGCGGTGGAAAGACTCACCTTCGAACTTCAGCGATTCCGCCAGTTGCTCTTCCAGAACGTTGTCGCTGACCAGCTTGACCTTGTGGCCAAACTCCTCGGCGATCAGCTGGGCAGTGTCCTGATCCAGCACCTGGTTGATGGTCACCGGGGTGCCCATCTTGAACATGAACTTGACGATCTCGGCGCCCTTGACCGCCATCTGTGCGGCCAGGTCGGCCACGGTGATGGTTTCACCGATATTAACGTCGCGCACGATGGGTCCTGTTGGGCTCTGGAACCCATGCTGATTGCGTTTCTTCAGCTTCGCCTTGCCGCGACCGCCACGGCGGCCAAAGCTGTCGCTTTCGTCGTCGGTGCTGCGCGGTGCGACGCGCGGAGCGGGCACCTTGTCTTTCGGCGCGGGGCGATGCTGGGTGTGCTTGCGATCGCGACGTTCGTCGTCATCGCTGCGTGCCTTCTCGGGGCGCCGCACTTCTTCCTTCTTGCGCTCTTCGACCGGCGCTGCCGCGACCGGAAGCTCGCTCGGCGCGACATCGGCGACCGCAGCCGCAGGCGCGACGGCACCGGCTTCTTCGGCGACCGGCTGCGACTGCTGGCGACGCGCTTCTTCTTCGGCGCGACGCTTGGCTTCTTCCTCGGCCTTCAGACGCGCCGCTTCTTCGGCCGCGCGCTGCTCTTCCAGCTCGCGCTGCTTCTCGGCCTCGATCTCGTCAGGGCTGCGCTTGACGTAGGTCTTCTTCTTGCGCACTTCGACGCTGATGGTCTTGCTACCGGCGACCCGCAGGGTCGTGGTGGTCTTGCGCTGCAAGGTGATCTTGCGCGGCTCTTCCATTTTTTCGCCGTGGCTGCCCTTAAGGTGGGCCAGCAGGGCCTGCTTTTCGTTGTCGGTCACTACTTGCTCGGCGCTGGTGTGCGACAGACCTGCCTCACGCATCTGCAGCAGCAGGCGCTCGACCGGTGTGTCGACCACTTGGGCCAGTTCTTTCACCGTGACTTGCGTCATGCATTTCTCTCCTCGACCGCGACTGCTTACTCGAACCAATGGGCTCGGGCGGCCATGATCAGCTTGCCGGCACGCTCTTCATCCATGCCGTCTATGTCGAGCAAGTCGTCGATCGACTGCTCGGCCAAATCTTCGCGGGTGATGACCCCGCGCATCGCCAGTTCCAACGCCAGGTCCTTCTCCATGCCCTCGAGCGAGAGCAGGTCTTCGGCCGGCTGGGCATCCGCCAACTTCTCTTCGGTGGCGATGGCCTTGGTCAGCAGACGATCCTTGGCACGGGAGCGCAGCTCGTTGACGATGTCTTCGTCGAAACCGTCGATGTTGAGCATCTCTTCCATCGGCACGTAGGCGATCTCTTCCAGGCTGGTGAAACCCTCTTCAACCAGTACCTGGGCAAGCTCCTCGTCGACTTCCAGCTCGTCGATGAAGGCCTGCATGATGTCGCCGGTCTCGGCCTGCTGCTTGGCCTGGATATCGGCCTCGGTCATCACGTTCAGCGTCCAGCCGGTCAACTGGCTGGCAAGGCGAACGTTCTGGCCGCCGCGGCCGATGGCCTGGGCGAGATTGTCTTCACCGACGGCGATGTCCATCGCGTGGGCATCTTCGTCGACGATGATCGCCGCCACTTCGGCCGGAGCCATGGCGTTGATCACGAACTGCGCGGCGTTGTCGTCCCACAGCACGATATCGACACGCTCGCCGCCCAGTTCGCCGGACACCGCCTGCACGCGCGAACCACGCATGCCGATGCAGGCACCCTGCGGATCGATGCGCTTGTCCTTAGAGCGGACGGCGATCTTGGCCCGCGAACCCGGATCACGCGAAGCGGCCATCACTTCGATGAGCTCCTCGGCGATTTCCGGCACTTCGATGCGGAACAGCTCGATCAGCATCGCCGGCGCGGTACGCGACAGGATCAGCTGCGGGCCGCGGTTCTCGGCGCGAATTTCCTTGAGCAGCGCACGCACTCGGGCGCCGACGCGGAAAGTCTCACGCGGAATGATGTCTTCGCGGGCCAGCAGCGCTTCGGCGTTGTTGCCGAGGTCGACGATGACGTTGTCGCGAGTGACTTTCTTCACGGTGCCGAAAATGATGTCGCCGACGCGATCGCGGTAGGCTTCGACCACTTGCGCGCGCTCGGCTTCGCGCACCTTCTGCACGATCACCTGCTTGGCGGTCTGCGCGGCGATGCGACCGAACTCGATGGAATCGATCTTCTCTTCGAAGACGTCGCCGAACTGGGCGTCGGCCTTGCGCTCCTGCGCCTGGTCCAGAGTGTACTGGGCAGCCGGCTCTTCGAACTCTTCGTCGGGAACTACGGTCCAGCGACGGAACGTCTCGTAGTTGCCGGTCTGGCGATTGATCTCCACCCGCAACTCGACGTCATCTTCATAGCGTTTCTTGGTCGCCGTGGCCAAAGCCAACTCCAGCGCCTCGAAAATCACACTGGCCGGTACGCCCTTTTCATTGGACACCGACTCAACAACCAGCAGTACTTCTTTGCTCATCGTACGCCTCGCCTCTCGCAATCCATTGGACCCGCGGGGATCCGCCCCTCAGTCAAAACGGGGAATAATGTTGGCTTTGTCGACCGAATCGATCGGCAACAGGTATTCGTGATCGTCGACCAGCACCACTACGTCCTGTTCTTCCGTACCGCGGAGGATGCCCTGAAAATTACGCCGCCCTTCGAAGGGCGAACGCAGCTTGATCTTGACCTGCTCACCGGCATGAGCGGCGAACTGTTCCAAGGTGAACAGTGGCCGGTCCATTCCCGGAGAAGAGACTTCGAGGGTGTATTCGCTGGCGATGGGATCCTCCACATCGAGCACACCGCTGATCTGGCGACTGACCTTTTCACAGTCCTCGACCAGAATTCCATCGGCGCTATCGATGTAGATCCGCAGCAGCGAATGCTTACCCTGAGAAATGAATTCGACGCCCCAGCATTGGTAACCCAGGGCTTCCACTACCGGCGCCAACATGGCCTGCAACTGTTCTAGCTTGCTCGACACGAAAGCCCCTCGCGCATGCTGTGCAAATAAAAAATGGGCGAAACGCCCATCCCTTGAAGTCGCCTGGAATTGTCCGACGACTGACTGTCCAGCTAGCAAAAAGCCCCTGAAAAGGGGCTTCGCTACTACTGGTTGCGGGGGCTGGATTTGAACCAACGACCTTCGGGTTATGAGCCCGACGAGCTACCAAACTGCTCCACCCCGCGACAAAGCTGGGGCGAAAGTATACGGTTGTTTCCCCTTGCGGGTCAACCGAACCTCCGCTAACAGCAAAGCCCGCTACCGCGGGCTTTGCTGAGTATTGGTACCGAGGAGGGGACTCGAACCCCTACAGCCTATGGCCACTACCACCTCAAGGTAGCGTGTCTACCAATTCCACCACCTCGGCAAAACTTGCCTTTTACTTCTGCTCTGGAGCCTGAGGTACGTCAGCGCCATCGTCGGCCGCTGGCTTTTGCTCTTCGAGCACCGGCACATCGCTTGCTGCCGATTCTTTCTTCTGCACTTCCATGACCGCCGGATCAGGCAGACCGACGTTGGTCAGCGCATCAGCCTTTTCCTTAGCAAAGTAACCTAAGCCCAAGCTAGTCAAGAAAAAAACGGTGGCCAGTATAGCAGTAACTCGACTCAGAAAGGTAGAGGAACCTTGGCCGCCAAATACAGTTGCGGAGGCGCCGGAACCAAACGAGGCACCCGCATCCGCACCTTTTCCCTGCTGCAGAAGCACCAGAGCGATCACGCTCAGCGCACCCAGCAGGTGAACAACGATTACGACAGTTTGCAGCATTTCATCAGCATCCCGCGGCGCGACAGATCGCACCGAATTCATCTGCATTCAAGGAGGCTCCGCCAATCAGCCCCCCATCGATATCCGCCATGCCAAACAGCTCGGCGGCATTGGTGGCCTTGACGCTGCCACCGTAAAGAATCCTCATGCCCTGCGCCACTTCGGCACTTTCGTCCGCCAGTTGCGCACGAATCGCCGCATGCACGGCTTGCGCCTGGGCCGGCGTCGCAGTGAGCCCAGTACCAATGGCCCAGACCGGCTCGTAGGCGATCACCGCATTGAAGAAGGCGCCAATGCCCAACTCATGGATGATGCTGCCCAACTGCTCGGACACCACTTCCAGCGTCCGCCCCGCCTGACGCTGCTCCAGCGTCTCGCCGACGCAAAGGATCGGCATCAGGCCGTGCGACTGCGCCGCGATGAACTTGCGGCTGAGCAACTCGTCGCTCTCGCCGAAAAGCTGGCGGCGCTCGGAATGCCCGATCAGCACCAGCTTGCAACCTGCATCCGCCAACTGCGCCGCGGAAACCTCTCCAGTCAGCGCACCTTGCCAAGGCTCTTTCGCGCAGTTCTGCGCGCCGACCGCTATGGGCGAATCAGCGAGGGCCTCGAGCACGCGCTCCACATGGAGAAAAGGCGGCAGTACGGCGACATCGACCGAATCCGGTATCGCCAGCTGGCGAACACCTTGGGCGAGCGCATCAGCGCTGGCGCGGGTACCGTGCATTTTCCAGTTACCAGCAACCAGGGGGCGACGCATGCTCAACCTCGTCGATCAAAGTGGGCGCAGATGTTAACCAAGAGCTTGCGGACTGGCAAGCGAATCAAGCACATACCTCGGTAACGACCTTTGCCAGCTCATCGGCGTAGCCGCGCACCTGAACTTCGTCGTCACCTTCGACCATCACCCGCACCAGCGGCTCGGTACCGGACTTGCGCAGCAACACGCGCCCACGCCCGGCCATGCGCTGCACCACCCGTTCGCAGGCATCCTGAACGGCCGGATGCTCGACCGGATCGCGATCACCGGAAAAGCGCACATTGACCAGCACCTGCGGGCACTTGCGCAGCGCCTGACGCGCTTCGGCGAGTGTCTGCCCGCGACGCTTGAGCGCCATCAGCACCTGCAGTGCAGCGATGATCGCATCACCGGTGGTGGTGTACTGGCAGCAGACGATGTGCCCGGAATTCTCGCCACCCAGTTGCCAGCCACGCGACAGAAGCTCGCTCATCACGTAGCGGTCGCCGACCTTCGCACGCACGAACGGGATATCCAGCTCCTTGAAGGCGAGCTCCAGACCGAGGTTGCTCATCAAGGTGCCGACCACGCCGCCCTGCAGACGGCCCTGCTCGTGCAGGTCACGGGCGATTACGTAGAGCAGCTCGTCACCATCGACGATGGCGCCGGTGTGGTCGACCATCAGCACGCGGTCGCCATCGCCATCAAAGGCGATGCCGATGTCGGCGTGCTGCTCGATGACCGCCGCCTGCAGCGAGTCCACATGGGTGGAGCCGCACCGGTCGTTGATGTTCAGGCCATTAGGCTGCGCAGCGAGAACGCTGACATCGGCTCCGAGTTCGCGAAACACGTTCGGAGCCACCTTGTAGGTCGCGCCGTGAGCGCAGTCGACGACGATCTTCAGCCCGGCGAAGTCGGTGCTGGTCGGCACGCTGCTCTTGCAGAATTCGATGTAGCGTCCGGCGGCGTCATTGATCCGCGAGACCTTGCCCAGCTTGGCGGACTCCACCACCACCATCGGCGTGTCGAGCAATTCCTCGATCATCAGCTCGACCTCGTCGGGCAGCTTGGTGCCATGCCCGGAGAAGAACTTGATGCCGTTGTCGTAGTGCGGATTGTGCGAGGCGCTGATGACGATGCCGGCCTCGGCGTGGAAGGTGCGCGTCAGGTAGGCGATGGCAGGCGTCGGCATCGGGCCGAGCAGCATCACGTCGGCGCCGGCCGCGGACAAGCCGGCCTCCAGCGCGGACTCGAACATGTAGCCGGAGATGCGCGTGTCCTTGCCGACCAAAATCCGACAGGCGCCCTGGCGACGGAACGCCATGCCGGCAGCCCAGCCGAGCTTGAGCATGAAATCCGGCGTAATGGGAAATTGCCCGACCAGGCCACGAATACCGTCGGTGCCGAAATACTTTCTGCTCATAACCGCTCCATCAATTCATTCCGCCGCTTGAACCGCGGCGATCATTCGAACCACGTCGACCGTCTCGGCCACGTCATGCACCCGCAGGATGCACGCACCCTTGGCAACCGCGAGGGCCGCCAGGGCCAGACCACCGTAAAGGCGCTCATCGATCTCGCGCCCAAGCGCCTGGCCGATCATGCTCTTGCGCGAGACGCCAACCAGCAGCGGCAGGCCGAAGCGCAGCAGAGCGTCGAGGTGCTTGAACAGGCTCAAATTATGCGCCAGGTTCTTGGCAAAGCCGAATCCCGGATCGAGGATCAGCTTCTCCGGGGCGATCCCAGCCGCGCCGCACAGGGCGATGCGCTCGCCGAGGTAGTCGCAGACTTCCTCGGCAACATTCTCGTAGGAGGGAGATTGCTGCATGGTTCCGGGCTCGCCGCGCATGTGCATCAGGCATACCGCCAGACCGCTGTCCGCCGCAGCCTTCAGCGCGCCGTCACGGCTCAGCGAACGCACGTCGTTGATCAGCCCGGCGCCATGAAGGGCGCTTTCGCGCATCACCTGCGGGGTCGAGGTGTCCACGGAAACGATCACGTCAAGTTCGCTGGCGATCGCCTGAACGATGGGCACCACGCGCTCCAGCTCCTCCTCGACGGACACCGCAGCAGCGCCGGGCCGGGTGGACTCGCCGCCGACGTCGATCAGCGTCGCGCCGGCCGCGACCATGGCTGCAGCATGGCGCAGGGCCGCGTCGCGCTGACGGAATCGGCCGCCATCGGAAAAGGAATCGGGGGTTACGTTGAGGATGCCCATGACATGCGGGCGGCTTAAATCAAGAACCCGGTTGCCGCAAGGCAACCGGGTCGGGTTTTGCTGAACGCTCATGACTGCCTTAGTGTTCGCCGGCCGGGCCACCGATCGGCGTTTCCGGGCGATCGCCCTCGGAGCGGGTCACGGTCGGGCCGGAGGCGCCACCGGTACCGTCTTGCCAGTCACGCGGTTCGCGCGGGACGCGGCCGGCCATGATGTCGTCGATCTGATCGGCATCGATGGTTTCGTACTTCATCAGCGCTTCGGCCATGCGATCGAGCTTGTCGCGATTCTCCACTAGCAGCTGCTTGGCGGTGCCGTAGCAGGTGTCGATGATGCTGCGAATCTCAAGATCGATCAGCTTTGCGGTATCGGCGGACATGCTGGCATTCTGGCTGCTGCCGCCGCGACCGAGGTAACCCTCGTTCTCGTCCTCGGCATACATCAGCGGGCCCAGCTTCTCGGAAAGGCCCCACTTGGTGACCATGTTCTTCGCCAGTTGCGTGGCACGCATGATGTCGTTGGAAGCGCCGGTGGTGACGCCATCGAAGCCCAAGGTCATCTCTTCGGCGATACGGCCACCGAACAGCGAGCAGATCTGCCCGATCAGTGCGCGCTTGGACAGACTGTAACGGTCTTCCTCGGGCAGGAACATGGTCACACCGAGGGCGCGACCGCGCGGAATGATCGAGACCTTGTAGACCGGATCATGCTCGGGCACCAGGCGCCCAACGATGGCATGACCAGCCTCGTGGTAGGCGGTGTTGAGCTTCTCCTTGTCCGACATGACCATGGTCTTGCGCTCGGCGCCCATCATGATCTTGTCTTTGGCCAGCTCGAACTCCTTCATGTCGACGACACGCTTGCCCGAGCGCGCAGCGAACAGCGACGCCTCGTTTACCAGGTTGGCCAGGTCGGCACCGGAGAAGCCCGGCGTGCCGCGCGCGATGACCGCGGCCTTGACGTCGTCGCCCATCGGCACCTTGCGCATGTGCACGTTGAGAATCTGCTCGCGACCGCGGATGTCCGGCAGGCCAACCACCACCTGGCGGTCGAAACGGCCCGGACGCAGCAGCGCAGGGTCGAGCACATCGGGACGGTTGGTCGCGGCGATGACGATGATGCCGTCATTCATCTCGAAGCCGTCCATCTCCACCAGCAACTGGTTGAGGGTCTGCTCACGCTCGTCGTGACCGCCGCCCATACCGGCACCACGATGGCGGCCGACGGCGTCGATCTCGTCGATGAAGATGATGCAGGGCGCGTGCTTCTTCGCCTGGTCGAACATGTCGCGAACGCGGGAGGCACCCACGCCGACGAACATCTCGACGAAGTCGGAGCCGGAAATGGTGAAGAACGGCACCTTGGCTTCGCCAGCGACCGCTTTGGCCAGCAGCGTCTTGCCGGTACCCGGCGAGCCGACCATCAGCACGCCGCGCGGGATGCGCCCGCCGAGGCGCTGGAACTTGCCCGGATCACGAAGGAATTCGACCAGCTCGCTGACTTCTTCCTTCGCCTCGTCGCAACCGGCAACGTCAGCGAAGGTGGTCTTGACCTGATCCTCGGAGAGCAGGCGCGCCTTGGACTTGCCGAAGCTCATCGGCCCGCCCTTGCCGCCCGCACCGCCCTGCATCTGGCGCATGAAGAACATGAACACGGCGATGATCACCAGGATCGGGAAGCTCGCCACCAGCAGCTGAGTCCAGATGCTCTGCTGTTCGGGCTGCTTGCCTTCGATGACCACGTTGTTGTCGATCAGGTCACCGATCAGGCCACCGTCCTGGATCGCCGGGCGGATGGTCTTGAAAGTGTCGCCGTCGGCACGCTTGCCAGTGATGACGTAGCCATCCACCGTGACGCGCTCGACCTTGCCATCCTTGACCTGCCCGATGAAGTCCGAGTAGTTCAGCGTCTGCGGCTCGGTGGGGCTGGAGAAGTTGTTCATCACGGTCACCAGGACGGCCGCGATGATCAACCACAGAATCAGATTCTTTGCCATGTCGTTCAATTCTCTAACCCTCTGGAGCAGGCCATTTCGACCTTCTACCCGCATGACGGCTGGTTGGTAACCTGCCTAACTTACTATACAACCCCACCTCGGGCGGGAGGTGTCTGTAACCCTATATATCGTTGAGACTGCCAGAAAAGCGCTTTAGTGCAATCACTCGCCGCGGAATCCGCGGGCCAGCAGGTACTGCTCGCGGGAGCGGTCACGGGAGGACAGCGGCTTGCGCATCTGCACCTTCTCGAACCTCTCGCGGACCTGCTTGTGATAGAGGTCGAAACCCTCACCCTGGAAAATCTTGATCAGGAAATCGCCACCCGGGCGCAATACCCGACCGGCGAGATCCAGCGCCAGCTCGCACAGATACATCGCGCGCGGCTGATCAGAAGCCCTCACCCCACTCATATTGGGGGCCATATCGGAAATCACAAGGTCTACCGGATGTTCGCCGATGGCTTCGAGGATCTGCGCGAACACTGCATCGTCGGTGAAATCGCCCTGAACGAAGGTGACGTCGGGGATGCTGTCCATCTCGAGGATGTCGGAGGCGATCAGCCGGCCGCGGTCGCCGATCACCCGACTGGTAACCTGCGACCAGCCGCCCGGTGCTGCGCCGAGGTCGACGACGGTGATGCCGGGCCGCAGGATGCGGTCCTTTTCCTGGATCTCCAGCAGTTTGTAGCTGGCACGCGAACGGTAGCCGTCCTTCTGCGCCATCTTCACGTAGGGATCGTCGAAATGTTCTTTCAGCCAACGAGGGCTAGTCTTGGAACGGGCCACGAGGCACCTCGGGTAGTGGATGTGATTGGCTGAGCGCGGCCCGAATCGCTCGGGTAAACTACGCCACTTTTTTGCAAAACGAATCGAACAGGGGTCGGATTATGGCGCTCACTCAAGAGCAGAAGAAGCAATACAAATCTATCGGCCATCACCTGAAACCGGTATTGATCGTGGCCGAGAACGGCCTCAGCGAAGGCGTTGCCGCCGAGCTGGATCGCGCACTGAACGATCATGAACTGATCAAGGTGCAGTTTCGCATCACCGAGCGCGAAGAGCGTATCGCCCTGATCGAGGCGGTGTGCAAGAGCGGCAAGGCGCAGCTGGTACAGATGATCGGCAAGATGGCACTGATCTACCGCAAGAACCCGCAGCCGAACAGGAACCTCTCCAACCTGCATCGCCATCAGGCCTGACACCGCCCGGCGGAGCATTCAGCTCCGCGGCTGGCCCGGCACCGGCTGCAACACCAGCAGCGCGCCGCAGAAACCCAACAGCAGATAGACGAAGCGCGGGGCGAACTCCGCGCCGGGCAAGCCTGCGCGCAGCAGCGGATAGCTCACCGCAAGCAGCAGGATAACCAGCAGCAGCCGGCCGCGCGCCTGACGCCAGAGGCCCGAAAGCCCTTCGGCCTGCACCAGGATCAAGCCCTGCAGCAGCGCGCAGAAGGCAGCGAAGGCGATCAGCAGCGAGCGCAGGCCGGCGCCGACTTCCTCGATCAGCAGCGGCGCCAGGCCGATGCGCTGCAGCGCCGGCAACATCACGAAGTGCAACAGCCACAGGCCACCGACCCAGAAGGTCTGCGCCAACCGCCAGGCAGCGGCGCCGGCTCGCAGGCGCACCTCAGATATGGCGAACCTCGACGATCTCGTACTCGATCAGACCGCTGGGCGTCTGCACGCCCACGGAGTCGCCTTCCAGTTTGCCGATCAGCGCACGGGCGATCGGCGAACTGACCGACAGCTTGCCGTGCTTCACGTCGGCTTCATCTTCGCCGACGATCTGGTAGGTGACGCTCTCGTCAGTCTCGACGTTGGCGATTTCCACCGTGCTGCCGAAGATCACCTTGCCGGTGTGCTCGATGGTGGTGACATCGATCACCACCGAATTCTGCAGTCGGCCCTCGATGTCGCGGATACGCGCCTCGACCATGCCCTGCTGTTCGCGGGCGGCGTGGTACTCGGCGTTTTCCTTGAGGTCGCCCAGCTCGCGCGCGGTGCCGATATCCTGGCTCAGCTTCGGACGGACGACCTTGGTCAGGTGGGCGAGTTCTTCTTCCAGGGCGCGAGCGCCCTGAACGGTCATGGGGTATTTGGTCATGCGTTGATTCCTGCATGAAGGTCCTGCAGACGGCGCACGGTCTTTTCCGGACCGAATTTGAGCGCTTCACAGATCGCCTGGCCACCGGCGATGGTGGTGGTGATGCAGATCTTGTGCTGCAGGGCGTTACGACGGATGGAGTAGGAGTCGGCGATCGATTGGCGACCCTCAGTGGTGTTGATGATCAGCGTGACCTCGTCATTCTTGATCATGTCGACCACGTGCGGGCGGCCCTCGGTCACCTTGTTCACGCGACGCACCGGTAGGCCGGCGGCCTCGATGATACGCGCGGTGCCGGCAGTGGCTACCACTTCGAAACCGAGGCCGACCAGGTCGCGGGCAACCTGCTCGACGAACGGCTTGTCGTCGTCGCGCACGCTGATGAACGCGCAGCCGGCGTTCGGCAGGATTTCGCTGGCGCCCAGCTGGGCCTTGGCGAAGGCCTCGGCGAAGCTGTCGCCGACGCCCATCACCTCACCGGTGGATTTCATTTCCGGGCCGAGGATCGGGTCCACGCCGGGGAACTTGGCGAACGGGAACACCGCTTCCTTGACGCTGAAGAACGGCGGGATGATTTCCTTGGTGAAGCCGACTTCCTTGAGCGACTTGCCGGCCATTACCCGCGCAGCAATCTTCGCCAGCGAGGTGCCGATGCACTTGGACACGAACGGCACGGTACGCGAGGCCCGCGGGTTCACTTCCAGCACGTAGATGTCTTCGCCCTGCACCGCCATCTGCACGTTCATCAGGCCGATCACGCCCAGCTCCAGGGCCATCTTCTTGACCTGGCTGCGGATCTCGTCCTGGATCGCCATCGGCAGCGAGTAGGGCGGCAACGAGCACGCGGAGTCGCCGGAGTGAACGCCGGCCTGCTCGATGTGCTGCATGATCGCGCCGATCACCACGTCTTCGCCGTCGCAAACGGCGTCGATGTCGACCTCGATGGCGCAATTGAGGAAGTGGTCGAGCAGCACCGGGCTGTCGTTGGAAACCTGCACGGCTTCGCGCATGTAGCGCTTGAGCTCGTCTTCCTCGTAGACGATTTCCATCGCCCGGCCGCCGAGCACGTAGGACGGGCGCACCACCAGCGGGTAGCCGATGCGCTTGGCGCCGGCGATGGCTTCGTCTTCGCTGCGCGCGGTGGCGTTCGGCGGCTGGCGCAGGCTCAGGCGCTCGACCATCTGCTGGAAGCGCTCGCGGTCTTCTGCGCGGTCGATGGCGTCCGGGCTGGTGCCGATGATCGGCACGCCGGCTTCTTCCAGCGCGCGGCAGATCTTCAGCGGGGTCTGCCCGCCGTACTGCACGATCACGCCC
>DIEE01000235.1:24527-25062 GCA_002418465.1 Pseudomonas sp. UBA5782
GTAGTCGAACTCGATGCCCTGACCGATACGGTTCGGCCCGCCACCGATGACCATGATCTTGTCACGGGTCGACGGGTTGGCCTCGCACTCTTCCTCGTAGGTTGAGTAAAGGTAGGCGGTGTCGGTGGAGAACTCGGCGGCGCAGGTGTCGACGCGCTTGTACACCGGCAGCACCTTGAGCTTGTGGCGATGGCTGCGCAGGTTCTTCTCGGTGACGCCGAGCAGCTTGGCCAGGCGCGCGTCGGAGAAGCCCTTGCGCTTGAGGCGGCGCATCAGGTCGTAGTCGATGCTGGCGAGGCCGAGGGTCTTGACCTTCTCCTCTTCCTTGACCAGATCCTCGATCTGCACCAGGAACCAGGGGTCGATCTTGGTCAGGCCGAAGATCTTCTCCATCGAGTAGCCGGCGCGGAAGGCGTCGGCCACGTACCAGACGCGGTCGGCGCTGGGCACGGTCAGCTCGCGCTTGAGGATGCCGTCGGCTTCCGGGTTGCCCAGGTCGAGCTTCGGATCGAAACCGGTAGCGCCGACTTCCAGG
>DIEE01000235.1:25093-25241 GCA_002418465.1 Pseudomonas sp. UBA5782
CTTGGTGACGACGTAGTCGATCGCCGGCTCGAAGGACGCCGGCGTGCGGCCGCCGGTGATGTCGTTGGACAGCTCATCGAGGGTGTAGCCGACCGCCAGCTTGGCGGCGATCTTGGCGATCGGGAAACCGGTGGCCTTGGAGGCCAGC
>DIEE01000201.1 GCA_002418465.1 Pseudomonas sp. UBA5782
AGCCCGAGGCGCTCGCCGCGCTGCGCCTGGCCGCGCTCGGCAGCGAGGTGGAAGTGCATGCGGTGCCCAGCCGCTACCCGATGGGTTCGGACAAGCAACTGGTGAAGTGGCTGACCGGCCGCGAGATTCCCGCCGGTGGCCGCGCCGCCGACGCCGGCGTGCTGGTGCACAACGTCGCCACCGCCTACAGCGTGGCGCGCGCGCTGTTCCACGGCCAGCCGCTGGTGTCGCGCATCGTCACCCTGGCCGGCGCGGCGATGGCCCATCCGGGCAACNNCATGGGCGGGCCGATGATGGGCATGCAGCTGCCGCGCGCCGACGTGCCGGTGGTCAAGGGCTGCAGCGGGGTGCTGGCGCTGTCCGCGGCGGAGGTCGCCGAACGTGCGCCAGAGCCCTGCGTGCGCTGTGCCAACTGCGTGCGCGGCTGTCCACAGGGGCTGATGCCGCTGGAAATGGCCGCCTACATCCGCAACGGCGATCTCAAGGGCGCCCAGGCGCTCGGGCTGAAGGACTGCATCGGCTGCGGCGCCTGCTCCTATATCTGCCCGTCGAACATCCCGCTGACCCACTACTTCAACTACGCGCGCAACGAACTGGCGACCATGGCCCGCCAGCAACGCAAGCTGGACGCTACGCGCCTGCTCGCCGAGCAGCGTGAGGCGCCCTTCGCCCGCGAACACGCGCGCCTGGCGGCGCGCCGCGCGGCGGCCATGGCGCAGACGGAGAAAAGCCAATGAGCGAAACCAGCGTGGCCCACGGGCCACACGCCCACGCCGGCCCCAGCCTGCGGCGGATGATGCTCGAGGTGATCCTCGCGCTGCTCCCCGCGACCCTCTACGGTTTCAGCCAGTACGGCTGGCCGGCGCTGTTCCTGTTTCTCACCTGCATCCTCTGCGGGTTACTCATCGAGGCACTCTGCCTGCGTCTGCAGAAGCGTCCGCTGCGCGCCCTCGGCGACGGCTCGGCGCTGCTCAGCTGCTGGCTGCTGGCCCTGTCGCTGCCGCCGTGGGCGCCCTGGTGGGTGGCGCTGATCGGCGCGCTGCTGGCCATCGGCCTGGTCAAGCAGCTGTTCGGCGGGCTCGGGCAGAACCTGTTCAATCCGGCGATGGCGGCGCGGGTGATCCTGCTGATCGCCTTCCCGGTGGAAATGACCCGCTGGGTCGAGCCGCTGGCGCTGGGCAGCCTGCCGGCACCGGGTTTTTTCGAGGCGCTGCAGATCACTTTCGGCGGCGCGCAGACCGATGCCTACGCTTCGGCCACCTTGCTCGGCCACGTGAAGACCGAGCTGAGCCGCGGTAGCGCATTGAGCGCGGCGCTGGCGGAAATCTACCGGCCGCTGCAGGCGCTGCTCGGCGAGCGCGCCGGCAGCATGGGCGAGGGTTCCGCGTTGCTGCTGGCACTCGGCGGCTGCTTCTTGCTGGCGCGCCGGGTAATCACCTGGCAGGCGCCCGTCGGGCTGACCCTCGGCCTCGCCGTGCCGGCGCTGGTGATGTACCTGGTCGACCCGCTGCGCTATGCCAGCCCGCTCTACCACCTGCTCTCCGGCGGCTTCATGCTGACCCTCTGGTTCATCGTCACCGACCCGGTGACCTGCCCCGCGTCCGCCGCCGGGCGGCTGCTCTTCGGCGTGCTCTGCGGCGCGCTGATCTACCTGATCCGCACCTACGGCAGCTACCCCGAGGCGGTGGCCTTCGCTCTGCTGCTGATGAACGCGGCGACCCCGCTGATCGACCGCTACCTGCGCCCGCGCATTTATGGGCGCAACCGCCAGGGCGCCGCACTGCAACCATTCAACCGGAGGGCGCCATGAACTGGCAGCGTCTGCACGGCTACCTCAGCTACCAGAGCCTGGTGCTCGGCGCGGTGGTCCTGGTCACCTGCGCCGCGCTGGGCTGGGCGGCCCAGCGTACCCACGATCCGATCCTCGCCGCCGAGGCCCAGGACCTGCGCAACAACCTGTCCCGCGTACTGCCGCAGGGCAGCTACGACAACGACCTGCTGCAGACCAGGGCGCAGGTCGACGGCCCGGAAGGCCCGCTCGATGTCTACCGCGCCAGCCTGCAGGGCAAGCCGGTGGCCGCGATCTTCTCGGTGCACGGGCGCGGCTACGCCGGCGATATCGAGGTGCTGCTGGCGGTCTCGCCGGAGGGCACGCTGCTCGGTGCGCGGGTGCTCAAGCACAAGGAAACCCCCGGCCTGGGCGACAAGATCGACATCGAGAAGAACCCCTGGATCACCCGTTTCCGCGGCCTCTCGCTGGGCAACCCGGCGCCGGAACGCTGGGCGGTGAAGAAGGACGGCGGCAACTTCGACCAGTTCGCCGGCGCCACCATCACCCCGCGCGCGGTGGTCAAGGAAATCCGTGAGGGCCTGGAGTTCTTCGCCAGCCATCGCCAGCAACTGATCGGCGAAACCCTCGCCGCCGGAGAACCGCAATGAGCAACTACCTGCGCATCGCCAAGGACGGCCTGTGGAGCAACAACATCGTCTTCGCCCAGGTGCTCGGCATGTGTCCGACCATGGCGGTCACCGGCTCGGCTACCAACGGCCTGGGCATGGGCCTGTGCACGACCCTGGTGCTGGTCAGCGCCAACCTGCTGGTATCGATGATCCGCCAGGCGGTGACCGAGGCCATCCGCATCCCGGTGTTCATCGTCATCATCGCCACCCTGGTGACGCTGCTGGACATGATGATGAACGCCTGGGCCCACGCCCTGTACCAGGTGCTCGGCCTGTACATCGCGCTGATCGTCGCCAACTGCGCGGTGCTCGGCCGCGCCGAGGCCTTCGCCTCGAAGAACGGCGTGGTCGCCTCTACCCTCGATGGCCTGTTCATGGGCTTAGGCTTCACTTTCGCGCTGACCCTGATCGGCGCGATCCGCGAGTTGACCGGCAACGGCACCCTGTTCGCCGACGCCCACCTGCTGCTGGGATCGTCCTTCGCCTTCCTCGAAACGCGGGTGATACCGGACTACAAGGGTTTCCTGCTGATGATCCTGCCGCCGGGCGCATTCTTCGCGCTGGGCTTTCTGCTCGCGCTCAAGCGCTGGATCGACCAGCGCCAGCAGGCGCGCCAGGGCATCCAGGCCGCAGCACCTGCCGCCGCGCTCGGCGGCGGCTGCCACTGACCTTTGGGGAGGGACATCATGCAAATCGTGGTTGCTTACGCCGAGGCCAACAACCAGGCCTGGCTGGAACTGGAGGTGCCGGATGATTGCTGCGTGCACGACGCCATCGAGCGCTCCGGCGTGCTCAAGCGCTTCCCGGCGCTGGACCTGACCAAGAGCAAGGTCGGCGTCTACGGCAAGCTGGTGAAGCTGGAAGCACCGCTGCAGCCGGGCGACCGCGTGGAGATCTACCGCGCGATCCTGGTCGATCCCAAGCTGGTGCCACGGCGCAAGATGGCCGATGACGACGACGATGACGATTGAGGAAACATCACGCGGTAGTGCGCCACGCGGATTTCACCTGCCCACACACGCCGCGCCAACAGACGCACCGGCGCCCCTTCAGATGTAGGGTGGATGACGCTCTTTTCATCCACCGTTACACCCCCCGGTGGATCGATGAAGCGCGATCCACCCTACGACTGGCTTCGATCTCTCAAAGGGCGCGGAATCCCCCTTTCAGGAGGCTGAGCATAGGCATTGCGCAGGGGGACGAGCGGCATGGATGCCGCGAGAGCTGCGCTGGGCCAGGGATGGCCCATCGCAGCGTGCCCCCGGAGCGGTGCCGGAGTGAGGGGAGTCTCGCGCAGCGAGACCCGGATGCAGGGGGCGCATTCTCTTGGGTTACTTTCTCCTGTGCGAGCAAGAGAAAGTGACTCGCCGTAAGGGCGAAACCCAGACGGTCAGTTATCTACACACGCTGAGTACATACGGATTTCCAGGGCCTCATCCGAGCCTAAATCCACCCCCTCAACCCTCCCGGCGTTCTCCCGTAAAGCTAAGCGTCCCCTTGCAGCGCCTGCACACATACCGGCGCCCCTTGGCCACCAGCGCATGCCGCTGCGCCGTGAAGTCGAATTCACCCCCCGCACAACCACAGCGATAGACGAACCGACTGCCCTGCCGGCGGGTGATCGCATAGGTGTGGCAACGGTTCGGCGGCAACTCGTAGACCCCCCGCATGACCAGTTGCCACTCCTCGCCATGCGGGCGGATGCGCGGGCCGAACATCTGGTGCGCGATCAGGTGGGCGACTTCGTGGGCGACGGTCTGGCGCAGGAAGTCCTCGCTGTTTTCCCGGTACAGCTGCAGATTGAAACGCAGCAGGTTCTCGTCCAGATGGGCGACGCCGGCCTTATGGCCGCGCAGCTTCAGGCTGACTTCGGGGCGCGGGAAACGGCGTTTGAAGAAGGCCTCGGCGAGCTGGTAACAGGCCTCGACGCGGGCGTTTAGCTGGTGGGGCATAGGGCACTCCTGAGAGTGCCATTATGCCAGAGGGAAGGTTGGATCAGAGCCCTTTGGGCACCTCGTTCGGGCGTTCCTGGACGGTCGGATAGGCCTGGTCCGGAGCGGTGCGCTCGTAGGTCGGCTGCAGCATCAGCATCCAGAACAGGATCATGCTGACCAGCGTGTGTACCAGCATCAGGATGCCGACGCCCATCACCGAGGCGGAAAACAGCATGCCTTTCTCTTTCGGGATGCGCATGAACTTCGGCAGGCCGATGAACAACAGGTAGGCCGAGTACGCCGCCGCGAGCGGCAGCACGATCATCGCCAACCAGCGGCTCGGATAGAGCGCGGCGAGCCCGGCGAGGAACAGCGGGGTGACCATGTAGGCGACGAAGCCGATGCACTGGTTGAGTGTCGGGCGGGCATCGAAGGTCCGCGTCATCCAGCGCACGAAGGCGCCCATCAGGAACACGCCGAACAGCGACGACAGGTAGAGCAGCACGCTCAGCTGCAGGGCGCTGCTGCTGTCCAGGCGCACGGTCTCGTTTTCCACCAGGGTCCATCCGGTGATGGTGGTGCCGACGAACAGGCAGATCGCCGGGATCAGCGCCAGCAGGAACAGGTGGCCAAGGTAATGCGAGCTGTTGGCCTGCTCTTCATTGCGGATCTCGACCCAGGCCCGGTCCGGGTGAGTCATCAGGGAGACGAAATGTGGAGTCATGGTGTTTCTCCTCACAAACGTATTGGGTCCCGCACCTGCCCGGTTGGGCCGGTTAAACCAGTAGACGATGTAAGGAAAAGCAGGGTTCATCGATTGCCCGGTTTACCCGGCGAACGGTATCTGCGGGCGCTGAAAAAGCCGCCCGCAGGCGGCTTCCAGGGATGAAACGCGACATTCAGTTGGTATAGACAGGCCCGACGCCGATGCCCCAGAGGATCACCGACAGCGCGATCATCGCCACCAGCAGGACCAGTCCGACCGCCAGTACCGAGCTGGAGAACAAGAAGCCCTCGTCGCGCGAGATGCCCATGAAGGTCGGCAGGCCGACGTAGAGCAGGTAGGCGGTGTAGCAGACCGCCACCGTGCCGACCGCCATCGCCAGCCACAGGTTGGGGTAGAGCGCGGCGAGCCCGCCGACGAACAGCGGCGTGGCGGTGTAGGCGGCGAACACCACGCACTGGGCGAGTGTCGGGCTGGCCGCATAGGTGCGCGACATCCAGTGAATGAAGGCGCCCATCACCGCGACCCCGGCGAGCATCGCCATGTAGGACAGCATGGTCATCTGCGCCGCGCTGGCCTCGGTCAGGCGCACGGCCGGCCCGGCGCCGTGGCTCCAGCCGAACTGACTGGTGCCTATATAGGCGGACACGGCGGGAATCGCGGCGAGTATCAGGACGTGGGTGAGGTACATGTGGCTGATGGATTCCTCCTCGCCACGGATTTGCTGCCATTCGCGATCGGGATGGGCGAAAAGCCCCCAGACGTGGTTGATCATGCCTTCATCTCCTCTTGTTATGGTGATCGCCACGGGAGTCGGCCGGTGAAGCGTGTCGAAGCGACTAAGGTCGATTCGGGTGCGATCGTACGTCGCAGTATAGAAGCGGCTGCAGCCCTTGCGGGCCGTGGGTTAGAGCGAATCCGCCTGTAACCCTCAGCGGTAATAGCGAGTCAGAATTTCCATCGCCAGATTGATCGACTGGATGCGCTCGGTGCTGCCGCCGCGATCCGGGTGATGCAGGCTCACCAGTTGCCGGTAGCGCTGGCGGATCAGGCCGAGATCGAGCGGTGCATCCATGTCCAGCTCGAACAGCTCCAGCGCCGCGCGCTTCTCCTCGCCGCCCTGCATGCGCGTCCAGAAGCTGGCGAGCAGGGCCTGCACATCGCTTTCGCTGGTTTGCCGCAGCTGTTCCATGTTCAGGTAGTAGTCGCGCAGCGGGTCCTGTACGGCAAGGGCGGCCTCGCCGGCACGATAGGGCAAAAACTGGATGTGCAGCGCGCCGATGGACAGGTGCGCGGCCTGCTCCTGCCAGAGGCGGTCGCGCAGTTGGTACAGCGCGTTGAACAGCAGGAAGTGGGTGCGGAACAGCACCAGCCGGTCGGTCAGGGGCAGGTGCGGGATGTGCGTGGAGTGGCGTTCCTTGAGCAACTGGATCAGCTGGTACTCGCTGCAGCCGTCCGGCAGTTCGCCGAGCAGCTGGCGCAGGTGCTCGGCAAGGTCCAGCGCGAGATCGAGTTCGGTGGGCATGCGTGCAGCTTAACATCGGCGCCGCCGAGGGCGCGGACTGGCCGGATATCCGAGTGGAGTAGGGCGGCGGCGGGTTTTGCGCTTAAAATGCGCGCCTTTCGCAACTCGCCGGACGTTTTCGCCATGGGCACCCTCTCGGTCAATCAGAACAAACTGCAGAAACGCCTGCGTCGCCAGGCCGGCGAAGCCATCGCCGACTTCAACATGATCGAGGACGGCGACAAGGTGATGGTCTGCCTGTCCGGCGGCAAGGACAGCTACACCATGCTCGACATCCTTCTTTATCTGCAGAAGGTGGCGCCGATCCGTTTCGAGATCGTCGCGGTGAACATGGACCAGAAGCAGCCGGGCTTCCCCGAGCACGTGCTGCCCGCCTACCTGGAGTCGATCGGCGTCGAGTATCACATCGTCGAGAAGGACACCTACTCGGTGGTGAAGGAGAAGATCCCCGAGGGCAAGACCACCTGCTCGCTGTGCTCGCGCCTGCGTCGCGGCACGCTGTACACCTTTGCCGACGAGATCGGCGCGACCAAGATGGCGCTGGGGCACCACCGCGACGACATCCTCGAAACCTTCTTCCTCAACATGTTCTACGGCGGCACGCTCAAGGCGATGCCGCCCAAGCTGCGCGCCGATGACGGCCGCAACGTGGTGATCCGCCCGCTGGCGTACTGCAACGAGAAGGACATCGAGGCGTACTCGCAGCTCAAGGAGTTCCCGATCATCCCGTGCAACCTCTGCGGCTCGCAGGAAAACCTGCAACGCCAGGTGGTCAAGGAGATGCTCGTGGAGTGGGAGCGCAAGTCGCCGGGGCGTACCGAGATCATGTTCCGCGCCTTGCAGAACGTGGTGCCGTCGCAACTGGCCGACCGCAACCTGTTCGACTTCACCAACCTGCGCATCGACGAGAGCGCCACGCCGCGCTTCCTCGACGTGATGAACCTGTAACGACGACTTCTATAGGGAGGGTGCGCATGCGCGCCGTGCTGCTATTGCTGGGATGCCTGTTGCTGTCCGCCTGCGGCGGTTCCTCCGACGAGGGGCACCTGACCCTGAAGCTCGACGGCAAGCCGATGACCTTCAACGGGCCGCTGAACGCGCAGATGGGCGAAAGCCGCGAGCATCTGGTGATCGGCGGCTATCACACGGGTTCCCCGGAAAGCTACGACATCGAGCTGTGGACCCTGGGCAAGCGCATCGAGCCGGGCACCTATGCGCTGCCTGCGTCCAAGCTGATCAGCCGCTACGCGATCCAGCAGCCGAAGGACAGCAAGAGTCGCGGCACCACGATCTGGTCGGCGTTTCGCCCCGACGAAGACGTCTTCAGCCTGACCATCGACTCGATCGACGACTGGGGCGTGAAGGGCCACTTCAGTGGCCGCATTCAACTGCTCGGCAGCAAGGGCACCGCGTTCATGGACGTCAGCGACGGCAGCTTCGCCGCGCCCTACAAACTGCAAACCCACTGAGACCGGCGATCCCCGATGCGCGACTACAAATGGCTGCACGAGTACTGCCTGAACCGTTTCGGTTCGGCCGAGGCGCTGGAAGCGCGCCTGCCGCAGCCGCTGAGCGCCGCCCAGCTGCGTGCGTTCGGTGATGACCGCTACCTGTCGATGATCAGCCTGCGGGTCTTCCGCGCCGGGCTCAAGCACAGCCTGGTGGACGCCAAGTGGCCGGCCTTCGAGCAGGTGTTCTTCGGCTTCGATCCGCAAAAGGTGGTGCTGATGGGCGCCGAGCACCTCGAGCGGCTGATGCAGGACGCGCGGCTGATCCGTCACCTCGGCAAGCTCAAGAGCGTGCCGCGCAACGCGCAGATGATCCTCGACGTGGCGCGCGAGAAGGGCTCGTTCGGCGCGCTGATCGCCGACTGGCCGGAGAGCGATATCGTCGGCCTGTGGACCTATCTGAAGAAGCACGGCAACCAGCTCGGCGGGCTCTCCGCGCCGCGCTTCCTGCGCATGATCGGCAAGGACACCTTCATCCCCAGCGACGACATGGTGGCCGCGCTCAAGGCGCAGGAGGTGATCGACAAGGCGCCGACCAGCCAGAAGGACCTCGCCGCCGTGCAGGCCGCGTTCAACGCCTGGCACGAAGAAAGTGGTCGGCCGCTCTGCCAGCTCTCGGTGATGCTGGCGCACACGGTCAATCACTGAGACGGGTAGGGCGGATTGCCGCATCTGTTTGAACCGTTCGTCGCCGGAAAAATCGCGAATCCATCACGGTGCGATTTAGCGTCACTAAAATGACACCCGGCGGCAGCCCCCAGCGCAGCGGCGTTGCACTCCAACGGTGCAAAACCGGTAGTGCGGCAGGGGTGAAAATGATCAAGCGCGGTTAGATGTTTCGTCGAATCTCTGACGTCACATTTGGTTCCATTAAATTTGCAAATGGATGCTCTAGAAGGCATAGTCCGGCCGTCTTCAACTTTCCCGACACGGCCGTGCCCATGCTTAAGCGCTTCGCACCCCTCGTGCCTTTGGCTCTGTTACTCGTAGTCACCGGTTGCGCCACCACCTCGTCAACTTCGCTGCAAACCGAGTCGAACCAGTCGCTGCCGGTTCACACCCGCAGCTCCACCGCTGCCGAGTCGATTTTCGCCAACGTCGATGTCGATGCCCAGAGCGAAACCAGCAGCGAGAACGACGCTGTCGAGCAACCCGCGCATTTCAGCGCCGAAAAATCCTACAAGCTGCCGGACCTTGCCGACAGCATCCTCGAACGCGGCTTCGAGCTGGTCGGCACGCCGTACCGCTTCGGTGGCCTGAGCGAGAAAACCGGTTTCGACTGCAGCGGTTTCGTTGGTTTCCTGTTCCGCGAAGAGGCGGGCATCCAGCTGCCGCGTTCGACCCGCGAACTGATCAACCTGGACGCACCGCTGGTGGCGCGCAACGACCTCAAGCCGGGCGACATCATCCTCTTCAACAACCGTGGCCGTGGCCGCGTGTCCCACGCCGGCATCTACATCGGCGACGACCAGTTCATCCATTCCTCCAGCCGTCGCAGCGGTGGCGTGCGCGTCGACAGCCTCGACGATCGCTACTGGCGTTCCAGCTTCATGGAAGGCAAGCGCGTACTGGTCGCCCAGACTTCCCTGGCGAAGAACAGCTACCACCCTTGATCCCATGCGCCACCCGGGCTTGCGTCCGGGTCGGGCTGTCGGCAGAGTAGCCGCACTCAGGATAAGGATCGCCTCGCCATGGCCTTTGCGGCTCGCCTCTCGCTGATACTCTTCGCCGCTCTACTCGGTGCCTGCGCCAGCAGTCCGCCGCCCTCGGCACCCCAGCCGGTCTTCGTCGATCCCACCGCGCAATTCTCGCCCAGCTCCGATGACGTGCTGTTCCGCGCGATCGGCCTGGTCGGCACACCTTATCGCTACGGCGGCAACACGCCGGACAGCGGCTTCGATTGCAGTGGCCTGATCGGTTTCGTCTACCGCGACGCCGCCGGCATCAAGCTGCCGCGTTCCACGGGCGAGCTGGTCAGGCTGCGTGCGCCGAGCGTGGAGCAGAGCGCGCTGCAGCCGGGCGACCTGCTGTTCTTCGCCACCAGCGGCGGGCGTACCGTCAGTCATGCCGGCATCTACGTCGGCGAAGGGCGTTTCGTGCATGCGCCGTCCAGCGGCGGCACCGTGCGCCTGGACAAGCTGGCCGATGCCTACTGGCAGAAGACCTACCTGAGCGCCAAACGCGTGCTCGACGGCGATCACCTCGCACGCAATCCCTGATCGATTGCACCTCCCCCGCCGGCAACCCTGGGGCCTGCCCTCAGCCCGTGCGCGCAGCGCCGGGGAGCGGCCACTCCAGATCGAAATGCGAGCCCAGGACGAACTGGCCGTCGACCCAGTCCCAGCGCTCCACGCAGGCCTGCTTGCTGCCCGCGGCGCCGATGCGCAGGCGATTGAACGAGTTCGGCGAGGTGCCGCGGACCCGTGACGACAGCGTGGTGCCGGCCTGCACCATCCAGATTTCCCGCGACAGCTGCGGGTACTGCTTGCTCAGCGGCAGCACGTACGGCAGGTGGATGTGTCCGCCCAATACCAGATCCAGCCCGGCATCGGCCCAGCGGCCGAGTGCCTGCGCGGCGTTGTGCTGAAGGTTGCTCAGGTCGCTGCTGACCATCGCGCCGAACGGCTGGTGCGCCACCACCATGCGCAGCTTGCCGGGCGCCGAGGTGCGCAGCCGCTGGCAGACGCGACGCACCTGTTCGTTGGTCACCAGGCCGTCCTTGTGCCGCCGCGGCGCGGTGGTGTTGAGGCCGATCACCAGCAGTTCGTCGTTCTCGAACACCGGTTCCAGGTCCTTGCCGAAATGCCGCCGGTAGTTGGCGTAGGGCCGCAGGAAGCGCTCGACGAGGTTGTACAGCGGGATGTCGTGGTTGCCCGGAATCACCAGGGTGTTGGGGATGCCGTAGCCTTCCAGGCGCTGGATGAACGCCTGCGCGGCGGCGAACTGTTCCTCGCGCGCGCGCTGGGTGATGTCGCCGGAAAGGATCAGCAGGTCGGCGCCGTGTTCGCGCACATGATCTTCCAGTGCGGCCATCACCTCGGGCAGCTCGGTGCCGAAGTGGGTGTCGGAGATTTGTAGGATCGTCGTCATGGGCGAAACAGCACCTGCCTTGGCCTCGTTCGGGAGTCGTATCAAGGGTTTCGATAGGCGCGCCGCGGAAAAAGTCCCCGGCAGCGGGCAAATCATCATCGCCGATCGCCTGAGGCAGGCCCAGTGCGGCGCCGGCGATTGACGCGTTCCGGCCCAGCCTCTACCCTGCGCGGCTTGCTTCAGGTGCCCCTCGACGCAGTCGACGGGGTGAAACAGGGAAGCCGGTGCGTTCGCGTCGTTCATCGACGCCGACCATTCCGGCGCTGCCCCCGCAACGGTAGGCGAGTTGTGCGACCGCGTTGACCACTGTGCTCTGCATGGGAAGGTGCGTTCGCCGGAACCGACGGTTCCCCCTCGCAAGCCCGGAGACCGGCCTGTCGCAGTTCACGGCATCGCGGAGGGCGTTGCTGGGCGTGACTGCCGTTGTTGCTGCCGTTGCGTTGCCGCTCTCCGCCGCCTTTCCCTGCTTATGTCGTGCGGGTGGCACGGCGGAGACCCAATCCTTGAAGCGCAAGCCTTTCTTCAGGCCCGCGGCATTTTCGCTGCTGGGCTTTTCCTCGTTTTCCCTGGCCGCCACGGTCGAACAGCCGCTGCTGCTCGACGAGCAGGTCAGCACCGCCACGCGTACCTCGCAGGACGGCATCGCCGCGACCACGGTGATCGATCGCGAACAGATCGAGCGCAGCCAGGCGACCTCGGTGCCGGAGCTGCTGCGCCGCGTGCCCGGCGTCAGCCTAGTGAACAACGGCGGCCCCGGCAAGAGCACGTCGGTGAGCCTGCGCGGCAGCAACTCCAACCACGTGCTGGTGCTGATCGACGGCATCCGCGTCGGCTCGGCGACCACCGGTGATGTCGCCTTCCAGAACCTGCCGGTCGAGCTGATCGAGCGCATCGAGGTGGTTCGCGGCCCGCGTTCGGGGCTGTACGGCTCGGACGCCATCGGCGGGGTGATCCAGATATTCACCCGCAAGGGCAACGCGAACGGCAGCGCCAAGCCGTTCTTCTCCGCCGGCTACGGTACCCATGACAGCTACAGCGGCAGCGCCGGGGTTTCCGGCGGCAACCGCGACGGCTGGTACAACCTGGGCGTCAGCAGCAACGCCACCGATGGCATCAGCGCCCGCTCCGCCACGGCCGGCTATGAAGCCGATGCCGACGGTTACCGCGAACTGGCCGGCAGCTTCAGCGGCGGCTACCGCTTCGCCAACGGCCTGGAGCTGGACGGCAACCTGCTGCAGTCGAATTCGCACAACGACTACGATTCCGGCACCCGCGCCAACGCCGACGGCGTGCAGAAGGTCGCCGGCGCCCGCGCCCGCTACCGTCCGCTCGAACGCTGGCTGGTGACCCTGCAGGCCGGCCGCAGCGAGGACAAGAACGACACCTACGCCGGTTCCTCCTTCAACACGCGCATCGATACCCGTCGCGACAGCTTCAACTGGCAGAACGATTTCAGCGTGGCCAGCGGGCAACTGCTCACGCTCGGCTACGACCACCTGCACGACGAAGTGAACGGCACCACCGCGTTCCGCGAGGATTCGCGCGACAACGACGGGTTGTTCGGCCAGTACCTGGCCAGCTTCGGCCGCAACGAGTGGCAGTTCAGCCTGCGCCGCGACCGCAACGAGCAGTTCGGCAACCACACCACCGGCAACCTCGGCTGGGCCTTCGCGCTGAGCGACGCGCTGCGTTTCACCAGCAGCTACGGCAGCGCGTTCAAGGCGCCGACCTTCAACCAATTCTACCACCCGGTGAACGGCAACCCGGACCTCGAGGCGGAGAAGTCGCGCAACCTCGAATTCGGCCTCGAAGGCCAGCATGCCTGGGGCACCTGGTCGGTGAACGCCTTCCACGACGAGATCGACAACCTCATCGCCTACTTCAACGCCGGCAACGGGCTGCGCGCCTACAACATCGACAAGGCGGTGATCCGCGGCGTCGAGCTGAGCCTGGCCGGCGACTGGTTCGGCTGGGACTGGTCGACCAACGCCACCTTCCAGGACCCGCAGAACCGCTCCAGCCGCGCCAACCAGGGCGACCTGCTGCCGCGTCGCGCGCAGCAGCTGTTCAACCTCGATCTGGACCGCCGCTTCGGTCGCTTCGGCGCCGGCGCGTCGCTGCATGCCGAAGGGCGGCGCTGGGACAACGCGGCGAACACCACCGACCTGCACGGCTTCGCCACCGTCGATCTGCGCGGCGAGTACTGGCTGAACCCGGAATGGCGACTGCAGGCCAAGGTCACCAACCTGCTCGGCGCCGAGTACGAGACGGCCGCGACCTACAACCAGCCGGGCCAGGCGGTGTACCTCGTGGTGCGCTACCAGGCGCTCTAGGACGGTGATGATGAGCGGCTATCGCGAGCCCGCCCCGACGCCCCGCGCGCCCTCGACGTGGAGTCCCCGGCTGTGAGCGAAACCCGCCCGTGTCCCGCCCTGCTGATCGCCGCGCCCGCTTCCGGGCAGGGCAAGACCACCGTCACCGCCGCCCTGGCACGGCTGCATGCGCGCCAGGGGCGGCGCGTGCGGGTGTTCAAGTGCGGGCCGGNNGCCAGTGGCCAGCCGGTCTACCAGCTCGACCTGTGGATGCTCGGCGAGGCGGAATGCCCGCCCCAGCTGTGGCTGGCGGCAGAGGAGGCCGACCTGATCCTCGTCGAGGGCGTGATGGGGCTGTTCGACGGTACGCCGTCCGCCGCCGACCTGGCGCGCACCTTCGGCCTTCCGGTGCTGGCGGTGATCGATGCCGCGGCGATGGCGCAGCCCTTCGCCCCCGTCCCCCACGGTCTGGCCACGTTCCAGGCCGAGCTGCCGTTCT
>DIEE01000151.1 GCA_002418465.1 Pseudomonas sp. UBA5782
AGCGCTCGTCGGGCAGCGCCAGCGGCTCGTTCTGGCGGCCGTCCAGCTCACGGGCGAGGCCGGCGTAGTAGCGGAAGCAGCCGATCGCATCGCCGACGTCCCAGCGCGCCTCGGGCAGCGGCTTGCCGTTGTCGCGCACTTCCAGCACGGCGAGTTCCTCGTGGCGCGCCTCCAGGCTGTCGGCGAGCAGGTCGAGCCAGGCGGCGCGTTCTGCACCGCGGCTTTCGCCCCAGTGGCGGAACGCCTGGCGGGCGGCGCGCACGGCGTGGTCGATGTCTTCCTCGGTGGCGGCCGGCAGGCTTTGCAGCGGTTCTTCGGTGGCCGGATCGAGGGTCTCGAAGCGGCCGCCCAGGTCGGGGCCGACCCATTGGCCGTTGATGTACAGCTGGTCGCGCATGGCGTTCACCTTCAGGGCAGTAAGAGGGACGGATCAGGCGCCGGGCTGGCGGTTCTGCAGGTAGCGCGAGGCCACCAGCAGGGCCAGCGAGGCGGCGATGATCACCGTGGACAGCGCGTTGATCTCCGGCGTGATGCCGCGGCGGATCGAGGAAAAGATGTAGATCGGCAGGGTGGTTTCCGAGCCGGCGACGAAGAAGGCGATGATGAAATCGTCGAAGCTGAAGGTGAACGCGAGCAGGAAGCCGGCGAGGATCGCCGGGGCGATCTGCGGCAGGATCACCCGGAAGAAGGTCGACAGCGGCGGCGCGTAGAGGTCCGCCGAGGCTTCCAGCAGCGCCTTGTCCAGTGCTTCGACGCGGGTCCGCACGATGACCATGACCAGCGCCATGGTGAACAGCGAGTGCGCCGCCACCACGGTGCCGAAGCCCATGCTCAGGCGCGGAAGACCCGGACTCAAGGTATGCAGCAGCGGATTGAGCAGGTCGAACAGGGTGATGAAGGCGATCAGTGTGGCGATGCCGATGACGATTCCCGGCACGATGATCGCGCAGTAGGTCAGCGCATCGAAAATCCGCCGCACACGGCCGCTGACGCGCTGCAGCCCAAGCACCGCGAGGGTGCCGAACAGCGTCGCCAGCAGCGCCGAGCAGAGCGCGATCAGCGCGCTGTTGCCGAGCGCCTCCATGATGAACGGGTTGCCGAAGGCACGGCCGAACCACTGCACCGAACAGCACTGGAACGACAGCCCGCTGCGCCCGGCATTGAAGGCGAAGACCATGATCAGTGCGATCGGCGCGTAGAGGAACAGGTACAGCGAGGTCGAATAGCTGCGCAGCCACATGTCACAGCACTCCGTCGCGGCTGGCGCCGCCGAAGCGCGCCGCCAGTTTCAGGTAGACCAGGATGATCGCCAGCATCAGCCCCACCAGGGTCATCGCCAGGGCGCTGCCGAACGGCCAGTTGCGCGATTGCAGGAACAGGTCGACCAGCGCGTTGCCGACAAAGAACACCTTGCCGCCACCGAGGATCGCCGGAATCAGGAACTCGCCCATCAGCAGGATGAACACCAGCATGACACCGGTGATCATCCCCGGCGCCGACAGCGGCAGGGTGATGCGGCGGAAGGTCTCGAAGCGGCTGGCGCCGAGGTCGCCGGAGGCTTCGAGCAGGCGCTTGTCGAGTTTCTCCAGGCTGACGTAGAGCGGGAACACCATCAGCGGCAGGTAGCCGTAGACGATCCCCACCAACACCGCGGTGGGCGTGTTGATCAGCCGCACGCCCTCCAGCCCGAGGCTCGCCAGCAGCGCCGGGATGCCCTTGCCGCCGAGGATGAAGATCCATGCGTAGGTGCGGATCAGGAAACTGGTCCAGAACGGCACGATCACCAGGGTCAGCAGCAGCGAGCGGTTGCGCTGCACCTTCACCGCCAGGAAGTACGCCAGCGGATAGGCCACCAGCAGGCACACCAGGGTGCCCAGCGGCGCCAGCAGCAGGGTGTTGCTGAACGCCCCGGCGCGCGAGCCCAGCGCCAGGTAGTTGTCCAGGGTGAAGCCGCCGCCGTAGCCGCCCACCGAACTGCGCTCGCCGAAGCTGAACACCAGGATCACCAGCAGCGGCATCAGCAACAGCAGCAGGAACCACAGCGTCGAGGGCAGCAGCAGGAGCAGCCCGACACGCCGGGAAAGCCCCGGCGCGACCACCTGCGGCGCAGGTAGCGGGGCGCTAACGGCAATGTTCATCGGGGAATCCTTGGACATACTAAACGCTCACACGATCAACCTCCTCTCCCGCCGGGAGAGGGCTTCATCACGCCGCCTTGAAGCGCGCCATCAGCTCGGCGCGCACCGGGCTGGTGAGGGTCGCTGCCGCCCCGAACTCCAGGTGGCTGAGCAGCTCGGCGGCCGGGTACATGATCGGGTCGTCGAGCATTTCCTTGGGCAGCAGCGCATCCACGCGCTTGTCGCCGCTCGGGTAGCCGTGGGCCTCGACCTCCAGCTTGTTGTGCGCCGGATCGAGCAGGTAGTTGATCAGCGCGTAGGCCGCATCGCGGTGCTCGGCGCCCTTGGGAATGGCGAAGAAGTCGCTCCACAGCTCGCCGCCCTCGCGACCCAGGGCGAACTGCATGTCGGCGTTGTCGCGATGCAGCTGTGAGGCGTCGCCGGTCCAGCACATGGCCATCCAGGCATCGCCGCTGCGCATCGACGGTTGGATGTCGGAGTTGATCGCGAACAGGTGCGGCTTGCTGTCGATCAGCAGCTTCTCGGCTTCGGCCAGCTCCTTGGCATCCAGCGAGTTGAAGCTGTAGCCGAAGTACTTGAGCGCGTTGCCGATGGCGGTGAGCTGGTAGTCGTGGACGATGGTGCGGCCCGAGGCGCTGGTCTGGGTCAGGTCCCAGAACTGCTTCCAGCTGTCCACCGGGGTTTTCAGCTGGCTGGAGTCGTAGACGATGCCGGTGGTGCCCCAGTTCTTCGGCACCGCGTAGACCTTGCCGTCCACCGTGCCCTGGGCCATGAAACGCTGCTCGAAGGCCTTGGGGTCGAAGTTGGGGATGCGCGCGAGGTCCAGTGGCTCGATCAGGCCCAGCTCGACGTAGGTGCTGATGGTGTAGTTGGTCGGCACGAACAGGTCCCAGCCGCTGCCACCGGCCTGCAGCTTGGCGAGCATTTCCTCGTTGGAGCCGAACACGTTCATCTGCACCTTGGCCCCGGTGGCCTCGGCGAAGGCGGCGAAGTTGTCCGGGTTGTGGTAGTTCGGCCAGGTCGCCAGGTTGACGCGGTCGCCCATGCTGCCCTTCTCGGCGGCGAAGGCGCGGCTGGTCAGCAGCCCCGGCATGTTCGCCGCCATCACCGCGGCGGCGAGGCCGAGGCCGGTGCGGCCGAGAAAGTCGCGGCGGGTGATCGAGCCGTTCTGCCAGCTGCGTAGGGTCTTGATGAAAGTCTTCTTGTCCATCGTCCGTCTCCTGGTCGTCGTGTCGTTCTGCAAAAAGGTCTAACCGTCGGCTCAGACGGTCATCGCCAGGCCCTTGGCCTGGTCCCAGCCGATGCTCACCGCCGCGCCGTGCTCGAAGTCGCCCTGCGGCGCGCCGCCCTGGCGCGGTACACGCACGCAGACCACGCCGAACGGCCCGGTGCGCACGCGGTATTCGGTGAGGTTGCCGAGGTAGATGCGGTCTTCCACCACGCCGGACAGCTGCACGTCGGCGGCCGGTGGAGTGCTCGCCGCGGCGATGGCGATCAGCTCCGGGCGCACCGCGATGCACGCCGGGCTGCCGGCGAACAGCTTCGCGCCGCTTTCGCTGGCCGGGCTGGCGAGTTCCAGGCCGGTGCCGGTGTCGAGCACCACGCGGTCGCCGTCGAGGCGCCGCACGGGGCCGT
>DIEE01000170.1 GCA_002418465.1 Pseudomonas sp. UBA5782
TCATGCGATCAGCCCCTTCGGCTCGATCTGGCCGAACCGGTCGATCGCGCCCTGGGTGCCGAAGTCCGGCGAGCAGGACGACCAGGTGGCGCCGAGGCTGGCGGTGGCGAGCATGCCGACCACCGTCTGCCAGGTGTTCGGCATGAACGCCGCGACGCGGTCGCCGATGCCGACGCCGGCCTCGCGCAGGCTGCGCTGCAGGCCGGCGACGTGCTCGGCCAGTTGCGCATGGCTGAGTTCCTCGCGCGTGCCGTCCTCGCCGATCGCCACCAGCGCCGCGCGGTCGTCACGCCGGCGCAGCAAGTGTTCGGCGAAGTTCAGCGTGGCGCCGGGGAACCAGCGCGCATCCGGCATCGCCGGGCCTTCCTCGAGCACGCCACTCGGCTGGGCGTGGAAACGCACCTCGAAGAAATCCACGATGGCCTGCCAGAAGGCTGCGCGCTCGGCGATGCTCCAGGCGTGCAGGGCGGGATAGTCGGCCAGCTGCACGCCGTGGCGGCTTTCCACGTAACGGCGGAAGGCATCCAGCCTCGTGGCGGCGATGCGTTCGGCGGAAGGTGTCCAAAGCGGATGTTGCATGTCCGGTCCTCGATCTTTCTGGTTCTGGTGAGACCCCGCGCGCGGATCTGGGTGCCGCTCCGAGGGGATCGTGGCGGCTCGGAGCCGCTTATTGCGCCAGCCAGCCGCCGTCCATGTTCCAGGCGGCGCCGCGTACCTGGGCGGCGGCGTCGCTGCAGAGGAACAGCGTCAGCTCGCCGAGCTGCTCGGGGGTGACGAAGTCCAGCGACGGTTGTTTTTCGGCCAACAGGTCGTGGCGCGCCCGCGCCGCATCGCCATCCACCTTGGCGCGCTCGTCGATCTGCGCCTGCACCAGTGGTGTCAGCACCCAGCCGGGGCAGATCGCGTTGCAGGTCACGCCGGTGGTAGCGGTTTCCAGCGCCACCGATTTGCTCAGGCCGATGATCCCGTGCTTCGCCGCGACGTAGGCACTCTTGCCCGCGGAAGCGGCCAAGCCATGGGCCGAGGCGATGTTGATGATCCGCCCCCAGTTGCGCGCGCGCATGCCGGGCAGCGCCAGGCGCGTGGTGTGGAAGGCCGAAGACAGGTTGATGGCGATGATCGCGTCCCAGCGCTCCACCGGGAACACCTCCACCGGCGCCACGTGCTGAATGCCGGCGTTGTTGACCAGGATGTCGACGCCGTCGAACTCGGCCTCGGCGTAGGCCATCATCGCCTCGATCTGCTCGGGGCGGGTCATGTCCGCCGGGTGATGGCGGGCTTCGCCGCCCAGCGCGCGAACCTCGGCCAGCGCGGCTTCGCTGTCGCCAAAGCCGTTGAGAACCAGGTTGGCGCCGGCCTTCGCCAGGCACAGGGCGATGCCCAGGCCGATGCCGCTGGTGGAACCGGTGACCAGTGCGGTCTTGCCGTGCAGAGTCATGTCGAATCTCCTCGTTTCAAACGATGCGGGTCATGTCGTGCGACGCCGCTCGTGTCAGACGATGCCGGTGGCGTAGAACACGCCGATGACGAAGAACACCGCCAGGGTCTTGATGATGGTGATGCCGAAGACGTCCTTGTAGGCCTCGCGGTGGGTCAGTCCGGTGACGGCGAGCAGGGTGATCACCGCGCCGTTGTGCGGCAGCGTGTCCATCCCGCCGCTGGCCATCGAGGCCACGCGGTGCAGCACTTCCAGGGGGATGTTGGCCGCGTTGGCGGCAGCGATGAAGCTGTCGGACATCGCCGCCAGGGCGATGCTCATGCCGCCGGACGCCGAACCGGTGATGCCGGCCAGCAGAGTCACGGTGATCGCTTCGTTGACCAGCGGGTTGGGGATGCTCTTCAGCGCGTCGGCCAATACCAGGAAGCCCGGCAGGGAAGCGATCACCGCGCCGAAACCGTATTCCGAGGCGGTGTTCATCGCCGCCAGCAGCGCGCCGCCGACTGCGGTCTTGCTGCCTTCGGCGAGCTGCTTGCGGACCACCCGGAAGGCGCTCACCAGCACCAGCAGGATGCCCAGCAGCAGCGCCGCTTCCACCGCCCAGATGGCGGTCAGCTTGGCGACTTCGGTCTGCACCGGGGTGGCCATGCCGGCCAGCTTCAGGCTGTGGGTGGCGCCGTACCACTGCGGAATCCAGCGCGTCAGCAGCAGGTTCGCCACGCCCACCAGCAGCAGCGGCGCGAGCGCCAGCAGCGGGTGCGGCAGGCTGATGTCTTCCGGCGTTTCCGGCTCGTTGCGCAGCTCGGTGCCGTAGCCTTCGCCGGCCCGCTGCGCCCTGCGCCGCTGGCGTTCGAGGTAGAGCATGCCGAGGCCGAAGACGAACAGCGTGCCGATCACCCCGAGCCACGGCGCCGCCCAGGAGGTAGTGCCGAAGAAGGTGGTGGGAATGATGTTCTGGATCTGCGGGGTGCCGGGCAGGGCATCCATGGTAAAGGCGAATGCGCCGAGGGCGATGGTCGCCGGGATCAGTCGCTTGGGGATATCGCTCTGGCGGAACATCTCGGCGGCGAACGGGTAGACGGCGAACACCACGACGAACAGCGAGACGCCGCCGTAGGTCAGCAGCGCGCAGACCAGCACGATCACCAGCATCGCCTGGCGCGTGCCGAACAGGCGGATCGCCGCGGCAACGATCGAGCGCGAGAAGCCGGATATCTCGATCAGCTTGCCGAACACGGCGCCGAGCAGGAACACCGGGAAGTAGAGTTTGACGAAGCCGACCATCTTCTCCATGAACACCCCGGTGAAGGCCGGGGCGACGGCGGAGGGGTCTGTGAGCAGAACGGCGCCGAGGGCGGCGATGGGAGCGAAGAGGATGACGCTGTAGCCGCGGTAGGCGGCGAGCATCAGCAGCGCGAGGGCTGCGAGCGCGATGATCACACTCATTGAGTGTCTCCTGGGCACTGCGGCGACGACCCGTGGGTCGAGCGACTGCAGGATTAATTGTTTTTGTTTTGCCACGGTGCGAGCCGTGGTGTGCTCCGGTGCCATAGCGAGAACCGTGCCTGATCGAGCAACTCATTGAAATGCAAGGAATTGTTTAGATTCAGGCCGGGCGTGACGGCGTTCCCTGTCTCCAGATGAAGACAGGCGCCGGGGGGAAAGGTGCCGGTGCGACCGTTTGACGCGCTACGAGGCG
>DIEE01000187.1:0-237 GCA_002418465.1 Pseudomonas sp. UBA5782
GCAACCGGCCGATGCGCGCGGCGATCCGGGCGCACCACGCCGCGGGCAAGCCGATCCTCGCCGAGTGCGGCGGCATGCTCTATCTGCTCGACGGCCTCGCCGACAAGGCCGGCGTGCGCGCCGAGATGCTCGGCCTGCTGCCCGGCGAAGCGCGTCTGCAGCCGCGCCTGAGCGCGCTTGCGCTGCAGTCGGTGGAGTTGCCGGAAGGACGCCTGCGTGGGCACACCTATCACCACT
>DIEE01000187.1:313-5539 GCA_002418465.1 Pseudomonas sp. UBA5782
CCCGAACGGCCGCGGCGCCGCCGAGGCGGTGTATCGCCAGGGCCGGCTGACGGCCTCCTACATCCATTTCTACATGCCGTCCGACCCGCGCGCCGCGGCGGCCTGGTTCCTGCCATGAACGAATGGGCCTACAGCGCCGAGTCGCGCGCGGCGATCTACCGGGCCATCGCCGAGCGCCGCGACATGCGTCATTTCAGCGGCGGCGAAGTCGCCCCGGAGCTGCTCACGCGGCTGCTGCAGGCTGCGCACCAGGCGCCCAGCGTCGGCCTCATGCAGCCCTGGCGCTTCCTGCGGATCAGCCGTCCGGAGCTGCGCGAAGCCATCGCCGGGCTGGTGGAGGAGGAGCGGCTGCTCACCGCCGATGCCCTGGGCGAGCGGCGCGACGATTTCATGCGGCTCAAGGTGGAAGGCGTGCGCGACTGTGCGGTGCTGCTGGTCGCCGCGCTGAAGGACGGCCGCGAGGCGCACGTCTTCGGCCGCCGCACGCTGCCGGAGATGGACCTCGCCTCGCTGTCCTGCGCGATCCAGAACCTCTGGCTGGCAGCCCGCGCGGAGGGGCTCGGCATGGGCTGGGTGTCGCTGTTCGATCCGCAGCGCCTGGCCGAACTGCTGGGCATGCCGGCCGGTGCCAGGCCGGTGGCGATTCTCTGCCTCGGCCCGGTGTCGGCGTTCTATCCCGAGCCGATGCTGATCGGCGAAGGCTGGACCCAGGCGCAACCGCTGGAAGACATGCTGTTCGGCGACCGGTGGGGCGAGAAACCATGATCGCCATGGCCCTGACCGCTTGCGCCGGTGTCGCGCTGGATGCGCTGTTCGGCGAGCCCAAGCGCTGGCATCCACTGGTGGGTTTCGGGCGCCTGGCCGACGCCATCGAGGCGCGGTTGAACCGGGCAGCCGGCGGCGCGCGGCTGAACGGCGCGCTCGGCTGGTGCCTGGCGGTGTTGCCGCTGACGCTGCTGGCCTGGGCGCTGAGCCGGTTGCCGTACCTCGGCTGGCTGGTCGAGGCGCTGCTGCTCTATCTCGCCATCGGCCTGCGCAGCCTCGACGAACACGCGCAGCCGGTGGCGGATGCATTGGCGCGCGGCGACCTGGACGAGGCGCGGCGGCGGGTCGGCTACATCGTCAGCCGCGAGCCCTCGACGCTGGACGAAAACGGCGTGGNNCGCCACCGAATCGGTGCTGGAAAACGGCAGCGACGCGGTATTCGCCGCGCTGTTCTGGTTTGTCGTGGCCGGTGCGCCGGGCGTGGTGCTGTATCGCCTGAGCAACACGCTGGACGCCATGTGGGGTTACCGCAACGCGCGCTTCGAGCGCTTCGGCTGGGCCGCGGCGCGCCTCGATGACGTACTGAATTACCTGCCCGCGCGGTTGGTGGCGCTGACCTACGCGCTGCTCGGTGAAACCCGCCGGGCGCTACGCTGCTGGCGTCTGCAGGGGCCTCAGTGGAGCAGCCCCAACGCCGGCCCGGTGATGGCCGCCGGCGCCGGCGCGCTGGGCGTGGTGCTCGGCGGTCCGTCGATCTATCACGGCGAAATGCGCTACCGTCCGCCGCTGGGCGAGGGCGCCGTGGCGCGTGGCGAAGACATCCGCCGGGCGATGCGCCTGGTGCGTCGCGGCGTGCTGGCGTGGTTGGCGCTGCTAATCATCGGAGGTCTGCTGAATGCTTAACCATGGAGGCGGCCTGCGCAAAGCCGCCGAGAGATACCGCATCGACCTGGCCGACTGGCTCGACCTGTCCACCGGCATCGCACCCTACGGCTGGTCGCTACCGGAGGTGCCGATGGCCGCCTGGAACCGCCTGCCGGAGCTGGACGACGGCCTGGAACAGGCCGCGCGGCGGTTCTACGACGTCGATGAGCTGCTGCCGGTGGCTGGCTCGCAGGCGGCGATCCAGGCGCTGCCGCGGCTGCGTCGTTACTGCCAGGTGGGCATCGTCTCGCCCTGTTATGCCGAGCACGCCGAAGCCTGGCGCCGCGAAGGCCATCGCCTGCTGGAGATCAGCGAGGCCGGCGTGCGCCGCAGCCTGGATCGCCTCGACGTGCTGGTGGTGGTCAACCCGAACAACCCCACCGGCCGGCGTATTCCCCCCGAGCAATTGCTGGAATGGCACGCCCGGCTGGTCGAGCGCGGCGGCTGGCTGGTGGTCGACGAAGCCTTCATGGACGCCACTCCCGAGCACAGCCTGGCGACGCACAGCCACCTGCCGGGGCTGATCGTGCTGCGTTCGTTCGGCAAGTTCTTCGGCATGGCCGGGCTGCGCCTGGGCTTCGTGCTGGCCCAGCAGCAACTGCTCGAACGCCTCGACGAACTGCTTGGCCCCTGGGCGGTGAGCGGCCCAGCACGCAGCATCGCGCGCAGCCTGCTGCTGGACGATACCGGCCAGGCCAGCCAGCGCCTGCGCCTGGAAGAGGACGGCGCGCGGCTGCAAGACCTGCTGGTCGGCCACGGCCTGCGCCCCACCGGCGGCTGTGCGCTGTTCCAGTGGTGGGTCAGCGAGCACGCCGCGCTGCTGCACGAATACCTCGCCTGCCACGGCATCCTCACCCGCCTGTACGCCGTGCCCGCGAGCCTGCGCTTCGGCCTGCCGCCGGACGAACCGGCCTGGGCGCGCCTGGAATCGGCACTGGAAGTCTTCGCCCGGAGCCGAGAATGACGGCGGGCGCCACGCTGATGGTGCAGGGCACCACCTCGGATGCCGGCAAGAGCACCCTGGTGACCGCGCTGTGCCGCTGGCTGCAACGCCAGGGCGTGGCGGTGGCGCCATTCAAGCCGCAGAACATGGCGCTGAACAGCGCGGTCAGCGCCGACGGCGGCGAGATCGGCCGTGCCCAGGCGGTGCAGGCGCAGGCCTGCAAGCTGCCGCCGCACACCGACATGAACCCGGTGCTGCTCAAGCCCAACAGCGACATCGGCGCCCAGGTGATCATCCACGGCCATGCCGTCGGCAACATGAACGCCGTCGCCTATCACGCCTACAAAGCCACCGCGATGCAGGCTGTGCTGGACTCGCACGCGCGCCTGCGCGCGGCGTATCGGGTGGTTATGGTGGAGGGCGCCGGCTCGCCGGCCGAGATCAACCTGCGCGGGGGCGACATCGCCAACATGGGCTTCGCCGAAGCGGTGGATTGCCCGGTGATCCTCGTCGCCGATATCGACAAGGGCGGCGTCTTCGCCCACTTGGTCGGCACCTTGGAGCTGCTTTCCGACAGCGAACGCGCGCGCGTCCGCGGCTTCGTCATCAACCGTTTCCGCGGCGACATCGCGCTGCTGCGGCCGGGCCTGGACTGGCTGGAGGCGCGCACCGGCAAGCCGGTACTCGGTGTGCTGCCGTACCTGCTGGACTTCCACCTCGAAGCCGAGGACGCGATAGACGCGCGCCAGCCCAGCAAGCAGGGCGAGCGCCTCAAGGTGGTGGTGCCGGTGCTGCCGCGCATCAGCAACCACACCGACTTCGACCCGCTGCGCCTGCACCCGCAGGTCGACCTGCAGTTCGTCGGCCCCGGCCAGCCCATTCCGCCGGCCGACCTGATCATCCTGCCCGGCTCGAAGAGCACTCGCCGCGACCTGGCCTTCCTGCGCGCCAACGGCTGGGATAGCGCCATCGCCCGCCACCTGCGCTATGGCGGCAAGCTGCTCGGGATCTGCGGCGGCCTGCAGATGCTCGGCCGGCGCATCGACGACCCGCTCGGCCTGGAAGGCGACGCCGGCAGCAGCGACGGCCTCGGCCTGCTCGATCTGCACACGCGCCTGGAAGCCGAGAAGCAGCTGCGTCTGGTCAGCGGGCGCCTGAGCCTGGAGGACGCGCCGGTCAGCGGCTACGAAATCCACGCCGGCGTCAGCACCGGCAGCGCACTGGACGACGCCCTGGTGACCCTCGACGACGGTCGCCGGGACGGTGCCCGCAGTGTCGACGGCCAGGTCATCGGCACCTACCTGCACGGCCTGTTCGAGGCCCCCGAAGCCTGCGCCGCGCTGCTGCGCTGGGCCGGCGTGCGCCAGGTCGAGCGCACCGATTACCACGCCCTGCGCGAACGCGAGATCGAACGCCTCGCCGATCTGGTGGAAGCGCATCTGGATACCGACCGGCTGAGGGCGCTATGCGGACTTTGAGGCGAGCGTCAGGCGCATTTCCCGGCCTCCGCCCGGTGGATCGGTGGGGCGCGATCCACCCTACGTTCAGCCGCACGCTTCGTGCCGTTCGTAGGGTGGATGTCGCTTTTCACATCCACCGCTCCCCGATCACCCCATCCTCTGGAAACGCTGAACCATGCCTGAACTGATCCTTGGCGGCGCCCGCTCGGGCAAGAGCCGCCTGGCCGAACGCCTGGCCGCGGAGTCCGGCCTGGAGGTGGTCTACGTCGCCACCAGCGAGGCGCTGGACGGGGAGATGTCCAGCCGTATCCGCGCCCACCGCGACCGCCGCCCGGCGCAATGGGGGCTGGTCGAGGAACCGTTGCGCCTGGCGCGCGTGCTGCGTGAACAGGCCGGGGATGGCCGCTGCCTGCTGGTCGACTGCCTGACCCTGTGGCTGACCAACCTGCTGATGCTGGACGACCCGCAACGTCTGTTTGCCGAGCGCGATGCGCTGCTGGACGTTCTCGCCGAACTGCCCGGCCGGATCATTTTCGTCAGCAATGAAACCGGCCTCGGCGTGGTGCCGATGGGCGAACTGTCGCGGCGTTACGTCGACGAAGCCGGCTGGCTGCACCAGGCCCTGGCCGAACGTTGCGAGCGGGTGGTTTTCACCGTCGCCGGCCTGCCGATGATTCTCAAGGGAGCACCGTTATGAACAACGATTGGTGGCAGCAGGCCTGCCGTCCGATGGACCTCGCCGCGCGCGCCGAGGCCGAGGCGCGCCAAGCGCAACTGACCAAGCCGACCGGCTCGCTGGGCCAGCTGGAAGGCGTCGCACTGGCGCTGGCCGCCATGCAGGGCGGCCGAGCGGATATTCGTCTGCCCTGGATCGCGGTATTCGCCGGCGATCACGGCGTGGTCGCCGAGGGCGTCTCGGCCTATCCGCAGGAGGTCACCGGGCAGATGCTGCGCAACTTCGTCGGCGGCGGCGCGGCCATCAGCGTGCTCGCCCGCCAGCTGGGCGCGCGGCTTGAAGTGGTCGATCTCGGCACCGCCTTTCCGCTCGAAGCGCTGCCCGGCGTGCTGCACCTGAACCTCGGCGCCGGCACCGGCAACTTCGCCCGGGGCGCGGCGATGAGCGATGCGCAACTG
>DIEE01000278.1:0-1731 GCA_002418465.1 Pseudomonas sp. UBA5782
CGCCCCCCCGAAAGGGGGGGCCCGGGGCAGCCCGGGAGCCAGTCCCGGGAAGGGCGCTAGCCTCGACGAAGGCGAGGGGGCGCTGCGCGCCGCGTGGGACTCAGACCAGCCCCTGAATGCCCGCCAGCACCAGCAGCAGGGTGCCGGCGGCGAGCAGCGTCTGCAGGGTGATGATGCCCGCCATCAGGTGGCCATCGCCGCCCAGCTGGGTGGTCAGCACGTAGGAGGTCGGCGCGGTGGGCAGGGCGAAGAACAGGATCAGCACGCTGCTTTCCAGCGCTGGCAGCCCGCACAGGCGCGCCACGCCGAAAGCCAGCAGCGGCATCGCCAGCAGGCGCACGGCGCAGTTCCAGCCCAGCGCAGGGACTTCCCCGGCCAGTTCCTGCGGGCGCAGCGCGGCGCCGACGCAAAGCAGGCCGAGCGGCAGGCTGGCCGCGCCGAGCATGCCCAGCAGGCGCTCGCTGCCGCCGGGCAGGCCGATGCCGCAGAGGTTGATCGCGGCGCCGCCGAGACAGGCGAGGATCAGCGGATTCTTCAGGATCGGCAGCGCCAGCGAACGCAGGCTGACGCCACGCTCGGCGGTGAGCGCCCATACCGACATCACGTTCACCGCCGGCACCATCAGCGCCAGCATCAGCGCCGCCAGGGTCAGCCCCGGCTTGCCGAACAGGCTGCCCACCACCGCCAGCCCGAGGTAGGTGTTGAAGCGCAGCACGCCCTGGGCAAAGGCGCCGAAGCGTGCCGCCGGCCAATGCCGCAGGCGGCGCGCCAGAAGCAAGCCGCACCAGGCGATGCCGAGGCCGATCAGCACCGCCGCGGCCAGGCTCGGCAACGCCGGATTATCCAGCGGCGCGCTGGCGAGGTTGCCGAACAGCAAGGCCGGGAACAGCAGGAAGTAGTTGATCCGTTCGGCGCCGGGCCAGAACGTCTCGCTGGGAAAACCGATACGGCGCAGCAGGAAACCGCCGATAATCAGGGCGAACAACGGCCACAGGGCCAGCAGCAGATCGGTCACGGGAACCCCCGGGGGTGGTAGCGGCCAATCCTGGCGAGCCACGCGACGGTCGGTCAATGGGCCGAGGAGGATTTCATGCAGGAGACCCACGACGGCGGCTGCCACTGCGGCGCGCTGCGTTATCGCATCAGCGCGCCGCTGCACGACATCGCCCACTGCCACTGCTCGATCTGCCGGCGCACCAGCGGCGGGCTGGTCACCACCTGGATCAGCGTGCCGCTGGACGCCTTCGAGTGGCTGCAGGGCGTGCCGGCGCAGTACGCCTCGTCCGCCACCTGCACGCGCCACTTCTGCGGCAACTGCGGCGCCCAGCTGGCGCTGTTCACCACCCAGAGCCCGCAGACCATGGACGTGACCATCGCCACCCTGGACGAGCCACAGCGGGCACCGGCCGACCGGCACATCTGGGTGACCACCCGCTTACCCTGGCTGAGCCTCGACCCGCAGCTGCCCAGCGAAGACGGGGAAGCGCTCTAGCCGGCGGCCAGCTGGCGGCGCAGCTCGGCCAGTACCGGCGCGCTGTCCGGGCGCACGCCGCGCCACAGCAGGAAGGCTTCGGCCGCCTGCTCCACCAGCATGCCCAGGCCGTCCAGGGCTGCGCGCGCGCCGTGCTCGACGGCCCACTGGCAGAACGCCGTCGGCTGGCGGGAATACATCATGTCGTAGCACAGCGTGTGGCCGGGCTCGATCAGGCTGGCGGCGATCGGCGGGACCCC
>DIEE01000278.1:1795-2864 GCA_002418465.1 Pseudomonas sp. UBA5782
TCGAACTCGGCAGCCAGCGCCTCGGCCTTCTCCACATTGCGGTTGGCCACCACCAGTGCCTTCGGTCGTTCGCCGAGGAAGGGTTCGAGCACGCCGCGCACCGCGCCGCCGGCGCCAAGCAGGAGGATGCGCTTGCCCGCCAGGGAGAAGCCGGCGTTGACCACCAGGTCGCGCAGCAGCCCGGCGCCGTCAGTGTTGTCGCCGAGCAGGCGGCCGTCGGCGAGCCGCTTCAGCGTGTTCACCGCGCCGGCGCGTTGCGCACGGGCACTGAGCTGGTCAGCGAGCTGGAAGGCCTGCTCCTTGAACGGCACCGTGACATTGCCGCCCAGGCCCTTGGCGAAGAAGCCGCGGGCGAACCCGGCGAAATCGTCCAGCGGCGCCAGCAGCGCCTCGTAGCTCATGGCCTGGCCGGTCTGCTCGGCGAACAGGCGATGGATCAGCGGCGACTTGCTGTGGCCGATGGGGTTGCCGAAAACGCAGTAGCGGTCCATGGAAGAAACTCCTCGAAAGGTGCCGGCGCGCTCAGGGCGCGCTGCCCAGCCAGTCTCGGTCGGTGAGGAAATACTCGGTCAGCCGCGCCTCCTCGCTGCCCGCCTCGGGCTTCCAGTCGTAGCCCCAGCGCACCTGCGGCGGCAGCGACATGAGGATCGACTCGGTGCGCCCGCCGGACTGCAGGCCGAACAGCGTGCCGCGGTCGTAGACCAGGTTGAATTCGACGTAGCGGCCGCGGCGGAAGGCCTGGAACTCGCGCTGCTGCTCAGTGAACGGGGTTGCCTTGCGGCGCTGGATGATCGGCAGGTAGGCGGCGATGTAGGCGTCGCCCACCGCGCGGGTAAAGGCGAAGCTGGTGTCGAAATCCCAGGCGTTGAGGTCGTCGAAGAACAGTCCGCCGATGCCACGCGGCTCGCCGCGGTGCTTGAGGTGGAAGTAGCTGTCGCACCACTTCTTGTAGCGCGGGTAGACGTCGGCGCCGAACGGCGCGCAGGCGGCGCGGGCCACTTCGTGCCAGTACACGCAGTCTTCCTCGACGGCGTAGAAGGGCGTCAGGTCGAAGCCGCCGCCGAACCAC
>DIEE01000013.1:0-24275 GCA_002418465.1 Pseudomonas sp. UBA5782
GGCCTTCGCCCTGCGCCGGCTGCGCGACGACCCGGAGCCGCAGGTGCGCGCCATCGTCGCCAGCCGCGGCTTGCTGGAAACCCGCCTGACCCTGCTCGACGACGCCGACTGGCTGGTGCGCCTGCGCGCCGCCGTCCGCGCGCCACTGGAACACCTGGCGCGGCTCGCCGACGACCCCGAAGAAGATATCCGCAACCTGGTGGCCCGGCGCCTGGCCGGCGACCCACTGGACAACGATCTGGATGAGGACGATCCATGCAGCAGCTCCTGAGCCCCAGTTGGCCCACCACCGCCGCCCTTGCCGAACGCATCGCCGAAACCCGGCCACGGCCGCACCATGCCGCGCTCCTGGCGACCCTGGCGAAACTGCTGCCGGACCTGGACTTCCAGTACCGCCGCAGCGTCGGCGGCTGGTACCGCAGCGGCGCGGTGCGCAGCCCTGGCGGCAGCCTGCTCAACGCCTCGCTGGAGGACTGGCTGGAACTGCGCTACCAGCAGCACGACGAGGATTTCGCCGCGGTGCTGCGCGAGCTGATCGAGACCCAGCCGGTGGTGACCCGGCTGAACGGCTGCCACCACTACTTCGTCGCCCAGTACGCGCCGGGCGCCTCGTCGTTCTGGCAGGTCGAAGTCGAGGAGCTGCAGGAGGTCTTCGAGCGCCGCCTGCTGCCCAACGACCCGAATCCGGCCGACCTGCAGGATCTGCTCGAACCGCTGCAACCGGCCTCGATCACCCCGCAGCCGGTGGCCGCGCCGCGCTATCGGCTGTCGCGCCTGGTCGACGTGCGCACGCTGCTCGACGGCCAGGATGCCAGCGAGCCGGTGCAGCGCTTCGTCCGCGAATGGCAGATCGGCAGTGCCGCCGACCAGCCGCTGTGCAAGCACTGGCTGGTGCAGCAGCAGGAAAGCGTCGACCTCTTCCACCAGCGGCAGACCCGGCTGGCGATGCTCGCGGTGCGCGAACGCCAGCTGCACAGCTTCCCCTGGAGCTTCCGCGAAACCGGGCTGGCGCTGGCCAGCCAGCTGCAGGCCTTCGAGCGCCTGGCCGGCTATCGCGGCGCCTGGTACTTCAATCTGGTCGCCGCTAGCGGGGTGCCCGCCGAGCTGGCCAAGCACCTGCTCGCCGACGAGCAGGCCGGTTTCCACTACCTGCCGGACCGCGAATCCGCGCTGCTCAAGCGCTGGGTCGAATCGCCCTACGCCTGTTGAGGCTGCCGCCTGCCCGCAACGGGCAGGCGCCTCCGCGTTGTCGCAGTGCCGACGAAGGCTTGTCGGCAATCCCCCGCGGATTCCCCCGATTGTCGGCTTCGCCACAAAACCTTTCGTTTAAATTCCTTAAAAAACAATCAGATAGTTATGGCATGCGGCTTGCGATAGTCGAGTCATCCAGTCGCAGGTGACCGCCATGCACGCTAAAGACATCGCCCAGTTGCTCGACGAACCCGCTTGCAGCCACAACCACAAGGAGAAATCCGCGTGCGCCAAGCCCAAGCCGGGTGCCACCGACGGTGGCTGCGCCTTCGACGGCGCGCAGATCGCCCTGCTGCCGATCGCCGATGTCGCGCACATCGTCCACGGGCCGATCGCCTGCGCCGGCAGCTCCTGGGATAACCGCGGCACGCGTTCTTCCGGTCCGACCCTGTACCGCATCGGCATGACCACCGACCTCACCGAGCAGGACGTGATCATGGGCCGCGGCGAGAAGCGCCTGCTACACGCCATCCGCCAGGCCGTGGAGGAGTTCTCGCCGGCCGCGGTGTTCGTCTACAACACCTGCGTCACCGCGCTGATCGGCGACGATGTCGATGCCGTGTGCAAGGCCGCCGCCGAACACTTCGGCGTGCCGGTGGTGCCGGTGGATGCGGCCGGTTTCTACGGCACCAAGAACATGGGCAACCGCCTGGCCGGCGAGGCGATGTTCAAGTACGTGATCGGCAGCGGCGAACCGCTGCCGTTGCCGGCCAGCGCCGAACGCCCCGGGATCCGCGTGCACAGCATCAACCTGATCGGCGAATACAACATCGCCGGCGAGTTCTGGCACGTGCTGCCGCTGCTCGACGAGCTCGGCCTGCGGGTGATCTGCACGCTCTCCGGCGACGCGCGCTTCCACGAAGTGCAGAGCATGCACCGCGCCGAACTGAGCATGGTGGTCTGCGCCAAGGCGCTGCTCAACGTCGCGCGCAAGCTGGAAAGCAGCTTCGGCGTGCCCTGGTTCGAGGGCAGCTTCTACGGCGTCAACGACACCTCCGAGGCGCTGCGCACCATCGCCCGGATGCTCGGCGATGCCGACCTCGCGGCGCGGGTGGAAAGCCTGATCGCCCGCGAGGAAGCGCGCATCGACCTGGCCCTGGCGCCCTGGCGCGCGCGCCTGGACGGCAAGCGCGTGCTGCTCTACACCGGCGGGGTGAAGTCCTGGTCGGTGGTCTCCGCACTGCAGGACCTGGGCATGACGGTGGTCGCCACCGGCACCAAGAAATCCACCGAGGAAGACAAGCAGCGCATCCGCGAACTGATGGGCGAGGAGGCGCGCATGCTCGACGAGGGCAGCCCGCAGGCGCTGCTTGACTGCATGCGCGATTACCGCGCCGACCTGCTGATCGCCGGCGGCCGCAACATGTACACCGCGCTGAAGGCGCGCCTGCCGTTCCTCGATATCAACCAGGAGCGCGAGTTCGGCTATGCCGGTTACCAGGGCATGCTGGAACTCGCCCGGCAGATCGCCCTGACCCTGGAGTCGCCGGTCTGGCAGGCGGTGCGCGAGCGCGCGCCGTGGGACCAGCCGGCCGCACTGCACGTGGCGGAGGCCTGAGGCATGGCGCAGATCATTCGTCGCGACAAGGCCCTGGCGGTCAACCCGCTGAAGGTCAGCCAGCCGGTCGGCGCCTCGCTGGCGTTTCTCGGCATCCGCAACGCCATCCCGATGATGCACGGCTCGCAGGGCTGCACGGCGTTCGCCAAGGTCTTCCTGGTGCGGCATTTCCGTGAACCGATTCCATTGCAGACCAGCGCCATGGACCACGGCAGCGCGGTGATGGGCGCCGACGACAACGTCCTCGAAGGCCTCGCCGGGATCATCGGCAAGCGCAAGCCGGCGCTGGTCGGACTGCCCACCACCGGACTCTCGGAAACCCAGGGCACCGACATCCACCGGCTGGTCCGCGAGTTTCGCGCGCAGCACCCGGAGCTGTCGGCAACCCCGGTGATCGCGGTGAACACCCCGGATTACAGCGGCTGCCTGGAAAGCGGTTACGCCTTGGCGGTGGAGGCGATGCTGGACACCCTGGTGACCGAGGACCGCAGCCGGGTAGGGCGTCGCCCGCGCCAGGTCAACGTGCTCGCCGGCAGCCTGCTGACCGCGGCGGACATCGAGCAACTGAAAGAACTGATCGAAGCCTTCGGCCTGACTCCGGTGGTGCTGCCGGACCTCGCCGACGCGCTGGACGGCCACCTGACCGACGCGCAGTTCACCCCGTTCAGCGTCGGCGAGGCGGCGCTGACGCTGGTCATCGGCCGCTCGCTGGGCAAGGCGGCGGACATCCTCGCCGCGCGTACCGGCGTCCCCGAACGGCGCTTCGACAGCCTGATGGGCCTGCAGCACGTCGATGCGCTGGTCGACTGCCTGCGCCAGCTCAGCGGCCAGCCGGTGCCGGCGAGCCTGGAGCGCCAGCGCGCGCAGTTGCAGGACTGCATGGTCGACACCCATTTCATGCTCGGCTACGCGCGCTACGCGATCGCCGCCGATCCCGACCTGCTGTTCGCCCTCGCCGATCTGGTCGCCTCCATGGGCGGCGAAACCGTCGCCGCGGTGGCGCCGGCGCAAGCGCCGATCCTCGCCGAGCTGGCCAGCGCGCAGGTGAAGATCGGCGACCTGCAGGATCTGGAGAAACTCGCCGTCGACGGCCACGCCCAGCTGCTGCTGGCCAACTCCCACGCCGCGCAGAGCGCCGAGCGGCTGGACATCCCGCTGCAACGGGCCGGCTGGCCACTGTACGACCGCATCGGCGGGCAGATGCAACTGTGGATCGGCTACCGCGGCACGCGGCAGACGCTGTGCAACCTGGCCAACCTGATGCTTGGCGAAATCCACAAGCACGAAGTGCAGGCCTATCGCTCGATCTACGCGGTGCGCCCGGCCGACGGCAGTCCGACGCACGCACCGCAGGTGCCGTCGCCATGCGCCACTTGAAACTGGTATCGCACCGAGGAGGAAACCGCATGTCCCTGCGCATCGCGTTCGCCAGCTCCGACCGCCAGCAGGTCGACCAGCACTTCGGTGCCGCCGAGGCTTTCGCCATCCATGCCTTCGAGCCGCCCGTCACGCGCTTGGTGGAGGTCGCCGAATTCAGCGAGGCGGACGTATTGATGGACGGCCACGAAGGCAAGCTGGCGAGCAAGATCGAGCTGCTCGGCGGCTGCGCGGCGGTGTATTGCGTGGCGGTCGGCGGCTCGGCGATCAAGCAGTTGCTGGCCGCCGGCATCCAGCCGATGAAGGTCGAGGAGGGCAGCGCCATCGACGACTGCCTGCGCGAACTGCTCGACGCCGTGCAGACCGGCGCCGCGCCGGTGTGGCTGCGCAAAGCGCTGCATGGGGAGCGCGACGAGAAGCGCTTCGACGAACTGCTCAGCGAGGCCTGGCAGGAATGATCGAGTCCCGCGCCCAGGTGATCCGCGCCGCCGATGGCAGGCTGCGCATGCACGGCCAGAGTCCCGCCGCCTGCGGTGCCTGCCAGGTACGCAGCAGCTGCGCCGGCAACGACGACGTGCTCGATCTCGAACCGGCCGCCGGCTTCTGCGACGGGCAGCGCGTGATTCTCTCGGTGCGCGAGGCCGACCTGCTGCGCGCCAGTTTCTACGCCTACGGCGTGCCCAGCCTGAGCGTGGTGGTCGGCGCGCTCGGCGGCTCGTTGCAGGGCGATTTCGCCGCCATCGCCGGCGCGCTGCTCGGCCTGTGCGTCGGCCTCGGCCTGACGCGCCTGCTCGGCAGCCGCCAACCCCTGCTGGTCAGCCAGCACCTCGACGATTCCCATCCAGACAGCGGAGAGCAACCATGAGCCAGGCAGTCGCCGAACTTCAGCAGGACGAAATCTTCAAGGGCGAGATGGTCAAGCAGATGCGCGCCATCGACAGCTACGGCAACTACGACACCTGGTCCGATGCGCGAGTACTGGAACCCTTCGTGGTGACCAAGGCGCAGCGCCGCGAGATGCCGGTGATCGGCGATCCCGACGAGATCGTGGTGGCACGGATCAAGGCCTTCTACAACGCCATAGCCACCCTGATCGAACGCCACAGCAAGCTGATGGCGGTGCCGTTGATCAACCTCAGCCATGAGGGCTTCGGCCGCGTGCTGATCACCGTCGGCAAGCTGGTGGTGTTCGAGCGCACCCTGCGTGACGTACACCGCTTCGGCTTCGAGACACTGGAGGCGATGGAAAGCGAGGCGGCCAAGCACATCAATGCCGCTCTGGCGATGATCGAGCGCTTCCCCGACGTCGCCGGCCTGTAAGGAGAAGCCGCATGCAACCGAGCGAGAGCCAGTCGCTGGACAAAGAAGTGCGCAAACTCAAGCGCATCGCCAGCGAATGGGCGGGACAGCTGCACGATCTGGTCGAGGATCGTCTGCCTGCCGCCTACGAGGAGATACCGCACATCGCGCAGTCCACCTATGACGCCTGCAAGGCCTGGGCGGATGCCAGCGCACGTCTGCAACAACTTGCCGAGGAAACACCCCGATGAACATCACCGGCCTTACCCGTGGCGGCCAGAGCTGGACACCGGCCTTCGTAATCGCGGTCGACCAGAGCACCTGCATCGGTTGCGGACGCTGCTACAAGGTCTGCCCGCGCGACGTGTTCGAGCTGATCGAGCTGGATGACGAGGACCTCGACGATGTGCGCAGCGTGATGACCCTGGGCAACGCGCTGGACTGCATCGGCTGCGGCTCGTGCAGTCGCGTCTGCCCGAAGAACTGCCATAGCCACGAAGCCATGCCCAGCGCTGGCTGAGCAGGCACGCGCCGCACGAGGAGTACCGCCATGCGTGGCCCCCAAGGACAAGCCTGTCGTTTGCCGAGCAACCTGCACAGCACCCTGTCGCTGCTCATCCAGCGCCTGCGCCAGAGCGCACAAGGTTTTCGCCACGATGCCCTGCCGGCGCACGTCGATCGGGATTACCTGGCCTTCGTCCGCATCACCGATCCGGTGAATGGCCGCTCGGGCTACCAGGGCTACTGGCGCGACAAGGCCGAGCGCCTGCAACTCGAGGTGCTGTTCAACAGCGACGGCAGCTATTACGCCGAACTGGATCTCGACGTGCAGCATCCGCACGACCCGCGCTGGTTCGTCGAATCGCTCACCGCCTGGGGCCGCGACGGCCAGGTAAAGATCGATCCACGGTTGTGGCCGACGTTATAGGCGCTGAATTCTCGGGCGGGCTGAAGCCATCCTGCACGGAGGGGAAATCCGCAGGATGGGTCGAGCGCAGCGACACCCATCGGGCATCCGATGGGTATCGTCGCTCGGCTCCTCGACCCATCGTGCCGGCTGTAGCGTCGTAGGGTGGATCGCGCTTTATCGATCCACCGGAGCGCTGCATCCGCCGATGGGCGCCTTCACCTACCCATGCCCGCCCGGCTGTAGACCTTTCGCCACACACGACGACCGGTGAAAAGCGGCGTCCTGTGCCTGCGACCATCCGCAGCATTTCCCGTCTGTAGCAAATCCAACAAAGCGTTGTCGGCGTCCCCTTCCACACAGCCTCGGCGCCTTCTGCATCCAGCACCCTCCCTTTTAAAACAACGACTTAGCCATTCAAAACGATTTGGCACAGGCCATGCTCTATCCCCTCTGTCATCTCATGAAGATTCCGGAGGTCAACCGTGATCAACCTCACAGCCCAAGCCGAACAAGCCATCCACCGATTCATCCAGGGTGCCGAGGGGCAAGTCGCCGGTCTGCGCGTCGCGGTAGCCGGGGGCGGCTGCTCCGGTCTGCAGTACGCCCTGCGCCTGGAGTCGAGCCAGGAAGAAGACGACCTGGTGCTGACCATCGGCAGCGTCACCCTGCTGGTCGATCCGCTCAGCGCCCCCTCACTGGACGGCTGCAACATCGACTTCGTCGACAGCCTGGCCGGCAGCGGCTTCCAGTTCAGCAACCCCAATGCCAAGACCCAGTGCGGTTGCGGCAAGTCATTTGCCGCCTGAGAGGAAAACCGTCATGTGGGATTACTCGGACAAGGTCAAAGAGCACTTCTTCAGCCCACGCAACGCCGGCGCGCTGGAAGGCGCCAACGGTGTCGGCGACGTCGGCTCGATTTCCTGCGGCGACGCCCTGCGGCTGATGCTCAAGGTCGACCCGGACAGCGAGGTGATCGAGGACGCCAGCTTCCAGACCTTCGGCTGCGGCTCGGCCATCGCCTCGTCCTCGGCGCTCACCGAAATCATCAAGGGCAAGACCCTCGACGAAGCGCTGAAGGTCAGCAACCAGGACATCGCCGACTACCTCGACGGCCTGCCGCCGGAAAAGATGCATTGCTCGGTGATGGGCCGCGAAGCCCTGCAGGCCGCGGTGGCCAACTACCGTGGTGAAGTCTGGAGCGACGATCACGAGGAAGGCGCGCTGGTGTGCAAATGCTTCGCGGTGGACGCGGTGCTGATCGAAGACACCATCCGCGCCAACAAGCTGACCACCGTCGAGGAAGTCACCAACTACACCAAGGCCGGCGGCAGCTGCGCGGCCTGCCACGAAGGCATCGAGGAAATCCTGGTCAAGGTGCTCGCCGAGACCGGCGTGGCCTTCGACCCGACCGCCACGCCTGCACCGGTGGAAGCCGCGCCGGCGCAGATGAACACGCTGCAGCGCATCTGCCGCATCGAGCAGGTCATCCAGGCCGTGCGCCCGCAGCTGCAACGCGACCACGGCGACATCGAGCTGGTCGACGTGGATGGCAAGACCGTCTACGTGAACATGATCGGCGCCTGCTCCGGCTGCCAGATGGAATCGCTGACCCTCAACGGCATCCAGCAGAAGCTGATGGAAGAGCTGGGAGAATTCATCCGCGTGGTACCGACCCGCGCCGGTTCGCTGACCCGCGCCATGGGGAACTAGACGATGGAAACCATCTACCTGGACAACAACGCCACCACCCGCGTCGATCCGCTGGTGGTCGAGGCCATGCTGCCGTACTTCACCGAGCAGTTCGGCAACCCTTCGTCGCTGCACAGCTTCGGCAACCGTGTCGGCCTGGCGCTGAAGAAGGCGCGCATGCAGGTGCAGGCGCTGCTCGGCGCCGCGCACGACACCGAGGTCATCTTCACCTCCTGCGGCACCGAGAGCGATTCCACCGCGATAATGTCGGCGCTGCGCGCGCAGCCCGAGCGCCGCGAGATCATCACCACGGTGGTCGAGCACCCGGCGATCCTCGCGCTCTGCGAGCACCTGGAGAAGGAAGGCTACGTCGTCCATCGGCTGAAGGTCGACGGCAAGGGCCGCCTGGATCTCGACGAATACCGCGGGCTGCTCAGCGAGCGCGTCGCCATCGCTAGCGTGATGTGGGCGAACAATGAGACCGGCACCTACTTTCCGGTGAAGGAAATGGCCGAGCTGGCGCACGCCGCCGGGGTGATGTTCCACACCGACGCCGTGCAGGCGGTGGGCAAGATTCCGCTGGAACTGGCCGACAGCAAGATCGACATGCTCTCGGCGTCCGGCCACAAGCTGCACGCGCCCAAGGGCATCGGCGTGCTTTACCTGCGGCGCGGCAGCCGTTTCCGTCCGCTGCTGCGCGGTGGCCACCAGGAGCGCGGCCGGCGCGCCGGCACCGAGAACAGCGCGGCCATCGTCGCCCTCGGCCAGGCCGCGGAAATGGCCCTGGCTTCGATGGAACACGAGAACACCGAGGTGCGTCGCCTTCGCGACAAGCTCGAGGCCGGCGTACTGGCCCAGATCAGCCACGCCTTCGTCACCGGCGACCCGGACAACCGCCTGCCGAACACCGCCAACATCGCCTTCGAGTACATCGAGGGCGAGGCGATCCTGCTGCTGCTGAATAAGTTCGGCATCGCCGCCTCCAGCGGTTCGGCCTGCACCTCGGGCTCGCTGGAGCCGTCCCACGTGATGCGCGCCATGGGCATTCCCTACACCGCTGCCCACGGCACCGTACGCTTCTCGCTGTCGCGCTACACCACAGAGGCGGAAATCGACCGGGTCATCGAAGTAGTCCCACAGGTGGTCGCGCAGCTGCGCAAGCTGTCGCCGTACTGGAACGACCTGGGTCCGGTGGTCGACCCGCAACAGGCCTTCGCGCCGGTCTACGCCTGAGGAACACGCGATGAGAAGCGAGGCTCCGGCAGTGATCATCGACGACACCACGTTGCGCGACGGCGAGCAGTCCGCCGGCGTGGCCTTCAGCCTGGAAGAGAAGCTGGCGATCGCCCGCGGCCTCGATCAGCTCGGCGTTGCCGAACTGGAAATTGGCATTCCGGCGATGGGCGAGGAGGAGTGCGAGAGCATTCGCGCGGTGGCCGGTCTCGGCCTGCAGGCCGATTTGCTGGTCTGGTGCCGGATGCACGCCGCCGACCTGATCGCCTGCCGCGGCCTGCCGGTACAGATGGTCGACCTGTCGATCCCGGTATCCGACCTGCACATCCACAAGAAGCTCGGCCGCGACCGCGCCTGGGTGCTGCGGCAGATCGAATACCTGGTGCCGCTGGCGCTGGATTCCGGCTGGCGCGTGCTGGTCGGCTGCGAGGACGCCTCGCGCGCCGACCCCGACTTCCTCGCCGAAGTCGCCGAAGCCGCGCAACGCGCCGGTGCCCGACGTCTGCGCTTCGCCGACACGCTGGGCATCCTCGAGCCATTCGGCGTCTACCAGCGCATTGCCCAGCTGCGCAGCAACTGCGATCTGGAGCTGGAGATGCACGCCCACGACGACCTCGGCCTGGCCACGGCGAATAGCCTGGCCGCGGTGAAGGCCGGTGCCGGCCACGTCAACACCACGGTCAACGGCCTCGGCGAACGTGCCGGCAATGCCGCCCTGGAAGAAGTCGCGGTCGGCCTGATGACGCTCTACGGCATCGATTGCGGCCTCGACCTGACCGCCTTTCCGGCGCTCTCGCAGCAGGTCGCGCTGGCCGCTGGGCGACCGGTCGGCTGGCAGAAGAGCCTGGTGGGCGAGGGCGTGTTCACCCACGAGGCCGGCATCCATGTCGACGGTCTGCTGAAGGACCCGCTGATCTACCAGGGGCTCGACCCCGCGCTGCTCGGCCGCGAACACCGCCTTGTGCTCGGCAAGCACTCCGGCAGCCGTGCGGTGCAAGCCAGCTTCGCCCGCCTCGGCATCGAGCTGTCGCTCGCCGACGCCGGCCTGCTGCTGCCGGCGATCCGCGCCCTGGCGGTGCGCTGCAAGCGCGCACCGCGTGACGAGGAACTGCTCGCCCTGCGCGCGTTGTGCGATTCGACACCGCTTTCGACCGCCCAAGGAGAAGTCCATGCCCACGTCAATTGAAGCCATGCCTACATTGCGGCAACTGATCGGCGGCGACATCGCCTGCGTGTTCCAGCGCGACTCGGCGGCGCGTTCGCGCTGGGAAGTTCTGACCACCTATCCGGGCGTACACGCCGTGCTGCTGCATCGCCTCGCCCATCGGCTGTGGCGGCTCGAACTGCGCTATCCGGCGCGCCTGCTGAGCTTCCTCGCGCGGCTGTGGAGCAACGTCGACATCCACCCCGGCGCGCGTATCGGCCAGCGCTTCTTCATCGATCACGGCGCCGGCGTGGTGATCGGCGAAACCGCCGAGATAGGTAACGACGTGACCCTCTATCACGGCGTCACTCTGGGCGGCACCACCTGGAACAAGGGCAAGCGCCACCCGACCCTGGGCAACGGCGTGGTGGTCGGCGCCGGGGCGAAGATCCTCGGCCCCATCGAACTCGGCGACCGCGTACGGGTGGGCGCCAATTCGGTGGTGGTGCACAGCGTCGCCGCGGACCGCACGGTGGTCGGCATTCCCGGCAAGGAAGTGGTGTCGCTGAAAACCGTGGTCAACGGCGAGGAGGGCATCAATCTGGATCACCACCTGATTCCCGACCCGGTGGGCAAGCTCATCGCCTCGCTGATCCAGCGCCTGGACCGGCTGGAGAACGCGACGGACGTGCCGGGTGCCGAAGCGGCCGAAGCCCGTAGTGAAGTCGTGCAGCACGACCTGCATGCCTTCGGCGTCGACGCCGGCGAAGTGCCGCCGCTTTCGGCCGCGGTCAGCCGCCTGCTGGAGAAAGCCGCGATCCTCTACCCGCAGATCGATGCCGAGAACCTGCTGCTGGAAGCCTGGTCACTGGCCTCCGACCATCCGCAGGTACTCGGCGCCCTGTATCGCTTCTACTTCTACCGCCATCGCCTCGACGACGCTCTGGGCGTCGCCGAACACACGCTGCGCATCAGTGCCACCCAGCTGCGCCTGAATATCGACTGGCGCGCCATGCAGGCCACCGATTTCGCCGGCGAGCAGAACGCCATGCAGCGCCTCTACCTGCTGGCGCTGAAGGCCTGCGCCTACCTGGAGCTGCGTCTGGGGCGCTGCGCCTCGGCCAAACAACGCCTGGAAGCGCTCTGCCGGCTCGACCCGGAAAACCGCCTGGGCGGCGCCTATCTGCTCAGCCTGGCCGACCTCTCCGATTACGACTGCACGTCCAACGCCGCCTGATGAGGCCATCGCCATGAGCTACCTGGAAAATGCCCTTCAAGAACTCGAAGGTGCCGAGGAGTTTCTCGACTACTTCGCCATTCCCTTCGACACCCGCGTGGTTCAGGTCAACCGGCTGCACATCCTGCAACGCTTCCACGACTACCTGAGCCGTAAGACCCTGCCGGAGGAGGAGGCCGAGCGCCACGCCGCCTACCGCGAGCAGCTGTGCAGGGCCTACGCGGACTTCGTGAACTCCAGCGCCCAGGCCGAACGGGTGCTCAAGGTGTTCAAGGAAGCCACACCCGGCTTCGTCGCCCTCGGCGACATCACCCGGGGCTGAGCCGCCATGCAACCTTCCTACGAATACGGCGATCAGGTCCGGCTGATCCGCAACGTGCGCAACGACGGCACCTATCCGGGCATCCCCACCGGCACGCTGCTGATGCGCCGTGGCGAAGTCGGCCACGTGCTCAACGTAGGCACCTTTCTGCAGGACCAGTTGATCTACACCGTGCATTTTCTCGGCAGCGATCGGCGTATCGGCTGCCGCGAGGAAGAGCTGATCGACGCCGCACTGCCGTGGATGCCGAGCCGCTTCGAAACCCGCGAGAAGGTCAGCGCCGCGCTCGCCCTGTCGGTGGACGGCGAAGTGCTGGTGCCGCAGGGCGCCATCGGCGAAGTGTTCAAGGTGATCCGCGAATTCGAGCGCGGCCAGCCGTTCTATCACGTGCAGTTCCCCGGACGCCTGCTGGTGGTGCCGGAAAACGCGTTGAGCGACGCAGTCGAAGTGGAGACCGAAAGATGAAGGCGGTCGATCAGGAAAACCTGGCGTACATGACCCTCAAGAGCGTGCAGGCACGCTTCGATTGCGAGCCCGCCAGCCTCACCGAAGGGCAGAAAAACGAGGCACGCTCGCAGGCGCAACGGCAGTACGCCATCGAAAGCGCCGTGCTGGCGTCGGCGATGGCGCAGGACGTGCACATCCCGGCCTCGACACTGGAAGACGCCTTTTCGCGCATCCGCCAGCGCTACGAGGAGGAAGCGGACTTCATCGACGGACTGGAGCGCGCCGGCCTGGGCGAAGCCGGGCTGCGCCGCGCGCTGCTCTGGGAACTGCGTGTGGAAGCGGTGATGGACCGCGTGGCGCAGAGCGCCAAGCAGGTCGATCCGGTCGATGAGGAGCTGTTCTACTTCAATCACCTCGAGCGCTTCCACGCGCCCGAGCGGCGCAAGGTGCGGCACATCCTCATCACCATCAACGAGCAGTTCGCCGAGAACCAGCACGACGTCGCGCTCAAGCGCATCCGTCAGGTCGGCGAACTGCTCAAGCGCCATCCGCGGCGCTTCACCCAGCTCGCGCAGAAGCACTCCGAATGCCCCACCGCGATGAACGGCGGCGTGCTCGGCGACGTGCCCCGCGGCAAGCTCTATCCCGAACTCGACCAGGTGCTGTTCGGCCTCGCCAGGGGCCAGATCAGCGCGCCGGTACGCTCGCCCATCGGCTTCCACCTGCTGCTGTGCGAAACCATCAGCCCGGCCAGGCGCGTGCGCTTCGCCGAAGCCAGGTCGGGCATCCATGAACTGCTCAGCACCCGGCTGCGACGCGCCAAGCAGCGCGACTGGATCAGGTCGCTGTTCGACGAACAGCCTGTTCAGGCGATTGGCAAGGTGGGTGCGGCGGGTTGATGTAGAATCGGCAGCCCCTCTGGCTCTCCGGATACCGCCGACTTGGCCACCCGCAAACTCATCGTGCTCGACCGCGACGGCGTCATCAACGAGGATTCCGACGCCTTCATCAAGACCCTGGATGAATGGATTCCTCTTCCCGGTTCGATAGACGCGATCGCCGCACTCTCCAAAGCAGGCTGGCAGGTCTGCATCGCCACCAACCAGTCCGGCATCGCCCGCGGCCTGTTCAACGCCGCCACCCTGGAATCGATGCACCAGCGCCTGCGCGACCTGGTGGCCGAGCGGGGCGGCCGAATCGCCCTGATCCTGCATTGCCCGCATGGCCCGGACGACGGTTGCGACTGCCGCAAGCCGAAGCCGGGCATGTTCCGCCAGATTGCCGATCACTACGGATACAGCGACCTCGCGGACGTCCCCGCGGTGGGCGATTCATTGCGCGACCTGCAGGCCGGCGCCGCGGCGGGCGCCACGCCCTATCTGGTGCGCACCGGCAAGGGTCCGATCACCTTGGAAAGGCCGCTGCCGCCCGGCACACTGGTCTTCGCCGATCTTTCATCCGTAGCCAGCCACCTGCTCAACGAGTGATTCGATGTCGCCATTGCAAACCCTCAGAACCCTGCTGTTCTATGTTCTCCTCGCCAGCAGCGCCTGCATCTGGTGCACGGTCAGCTTCTTCGTCGCGCCCTTCCTGCCGTTTCGCGCGCGCTACCGTTTCGTCGTGCAGAACTGGTGCCGCAGTGCCGTCTGGCTGACCAAGACGGTCGTCGGTATTCGCTATGAAATCAAAGGTCTGGAGAATATCCCGACACAGCCCTGCGTGATCCTGGCCAAGCACCAGAGCACTTGGGAGACCTTCTTCCTGTCCGGCTTCTTCGAACCGCTGTCGCAGGTGCTCAAGCGCGAGCTGCTCTACGTGCCGTTCTTCGGCTGGGCGATGGCCATGCTCAAGCCCATCGCCATCGACCGCAGCAATCCCAAGGCGGCGCTCAAGCAGATGGCCTCGATCGGCGCCAAGCGCATCGAACAGGGCGCCTGGATCCTGGTGTTTCCCGAAGGCACACGGGTTCCGTTCGGCCAGATCGGCAAGTTCTCCCGCGGCGGCACGGCACTGGCGGTCAACGCCAACCTGCCGGTGCTGCCGATCGCCCACAACGCCGGCGCGTTCTGGCCGAAGAACGGCTGGGCCAAATACCCTGGAACCATCCAGGTCGTCATCGGCCCTTCAATGTATGCCGAAACCACCGGTCCGCGCGCGATCGCCGAGCTGAACGACAGGGCGTTCGCCTGGGTCGAGCAGACCCAGCGGGAAATCGGTGCACTGGTTGATGATGCGCTGCCGCTGGATATCGCGACGCTCTGATCAACAGCGTAAAAAAAACCGGTCATTCGACCGGTTTTTTTATGTTCGCGAAATAGTTGTTGAAACGACGATCAGACGTCCAGGTTCGATACCGCCAGGGCGTTGGTTTCGATGAAGTCGCGGCGCGGCTCCACAGCATCGCCCATCAGAGTGTTGAATATCTGGTCGGCGCCGATGGCGTCCTCGATGGTCACCTGCAGCATGCGGCGCACATTCGGATCCATGGTGGTTTCCCACAGCTGATCCGGGTTCATCTCGCCCAGCCCTTTGTAGCGCTGGATGCTGTGGCGTTTGGTGCTTTCGGTCATCAGCCAGCCGAGCGCTTCCTTGAAGGTGGAAACCGGCTTCTTACGCTCGCCGCGCTGCACATAGGCATCGTCTTCGAGCAGGCTGTTCAACTGGTCGCCCAAGGTCGTGACGGTGCGATAGTCATTGCTGGCGAAGAAATCGCGATTGAAGGTGATGTAGTTACTCAGCCCGTGGGCGACCACTTCGACTTCCGGCAACCAGAGCTGACGCTCGCGGTCTTCGCGAAGGCTGACGGTGTAGGCTAGGCCCGATTTTTCCACAAGCTTCAGACGCGCCTGGAACTGGTCCAGCCAACCTTGCATCGCCTCACGATCGCCAAGCTGTTCGGCTTCCACACGCGGCAGATAGACGAAATGCTCCGTCAGTTCCTGTGGATACAGGCGCGACAGGCGGCTTAGGGTTTTCATCACCGTACGGTAATCGTTGACCAGCTTCTCCAGCGCGGAACCGGAGAGGCCCGGAGCGTGCTCGTTGACGTGCAGGCTGGCATCTTCCAGGGCAGACTGGGTCATGTATTCCTGCATGGCCTCATCGTCCTTGATGTACTGCTCCTGCTTGCCGCGTTTGACCTTGTAAAGCGGCGGCTGAGCGATGTAGATGTAGCCTCGCTCGATCAGCTCGGGCAGTTGACGGAAGAAGAAGGTAAGCAACAGCGTACGGATGTGCGAACCGTCGACGTCGGCATCGGTCATGATGATGATGTTGTGGTAGCGCAGCTTCTCGATGTTGTATTCCTCGCGACCGATACCGCAACCGAGCGCGGTAATCAGCGTGCCGACTTCCTGCGAAGAGAGCATCTTGTCGAAGCGCGCCTTCTCGACGTTGAGGATCTTGCCCTTGAGCGGCAGGATCGCCTGAGTCTTGCGGTTACGCCCCTGCTTCGCAGAGCCGCCCGCGGAGTCCCCTTCCACGATGTAGAGTTCGGACAGCGCCGGGTCTTTTTCCTGGCAGTCGGCCAGTTTCCCTGGCAAACCGGCGATATCCAAGGCGCCCTTGCGGCGCGTCATCTCACGCGCCTTGCGCGCGGCCTCGCGGGCGCGAGCGGCGTCGATCATCTTGCCGACGACGGCCTTGGCTTCGTTCGGGTTCTCGATCAGGAAATCAGCGAAGTACTTGCCCATCTCTTGTTCGACGGCGGTTTTCACTTCCGAGGAAACCAGCTTGTCCTTGGTCTGCGAGCTGAATTTCGGGTCCGGAACCTTCACCGAAATGATTGCCGTCAGTCCCTCACGGGCATCGTCGCCGGTGGTGGCAATCTTGTGTTTCTTCGCCAGGCCTTCCTGTTCGATGTAGTTGTTCAGGTTACGCGTCAGCGCCGAGCGGAAACCCGCCAGGTGCGTGCCGCCATCGCGCTGGGGAATGTTGTTGGTGAAGCAGAGCAGATTCTCGTTGAAGCTGTCGTTCCACTGCAGCGCCACTTCCACACCCACACCGTCATCGCGTTGCACGTTGAAGTGGAACACTTGGTTGACGGCGGTCTTGTTGGTGTTCAGGTATTCGACGAAGGCACGCAGGCCGCCTTCGTACTTGAACAGCTCTTCCTTGCCGCTGCGCTCGTCGCGTAGAACGATGGCCACGCCCGAGTTGAGAAACGAGAGTTCACGCAGACGCTTGGCGAGGATTTCCCAGATGAAATGGATATTGTTGAAGGTTTCCGCAGAGGCTTTGAAATGCACCTCGGTGCCGGTTCCTTCGGTGCTGCCCACCGGAGCCAGGGGTGCCTGCGGTACTCCATGGCGATAGAGCTGTTCCCAGACCTGCCCGGCGCGGCGGATAGTCAGCCGCAGTTCTTCGGACAGCGCGTTCACCACCGAAACACCCACGCCGTGCAGGCCGCCGGAAACCTTGTAGGAGTTGTCATCGAATTTACCGCCGGCGTGGAGCACGGTCATGATGACCTCTGCGGCGGAAACACCTTCTTCTTTATGCATGTCCACCGGAATGCCGCGCCCGTTGTCACGGACCGTGATCGACTCATCGGTGTGGATGGTGATGGAAATCTCAGAGCAATGGCCAGCCAATGCTTCGTCGATGGAGTTGTCGACGACTTCGAACACCATGTGATGCAGACCCGTGCCGTCATCGGTATCGCCGATGTACATGCCCGGGCGCTTGCGTACGGCATCCAGTCCCTTGAGGACCTTGATGCTGGAGGAATCGTACGTGTTGTTCTCGCTCATGCTTCACTCCGAAGGTGTGATTCGGCCATGTTCCACGTGGAACATGGCGACTGGCGTATCCGCATGCCAGCCATCTTTCAAAAGTTCGTGATCCACGCAGGTGATGAATACCTGGCATTGCAGATCTTCCAGCAGCCGACATAAAGCGCGGCGGTGATGCTCATCCAGCTCAGACGGCAAGTCATCTACCAAGTAGATGCACTGTCCTCGCTTGGTCTGATTGACGAGATGACCTTGGGCGATCCGCAACGCGCAGACCACCAGTTTCTGCTGACCACGGGACAGGATATCCGCCGCACTGTGCGCCCCCAGTCGGAGTCGCAAATCCGCACGCTGCGGGCCCGATTGCGTATGTCCCATCTGCTGATCGCGAGATAAGGAAGTCGACAGCACCTCTTCCAGAGAGCGGTCCTTATCCCAGCCGCGGTAGTAACTGAGGCTCAACCCCTGCAAGTCGACCAGCTCGCGCAGCGTCGCCTCGAACTCGGGTTTCAGCGCGTGGATATAAGCGCGTCGGTAACCATCAATTTCATCGCTCGCCAGGTACAGCTCGCGGTCCCACGAGGCCTGTAGAGCGCCGTCAAGTGTACCATGGCGCAACCATGAGTTCCGTTGCCGCAGGGCCTTCTGCAAGCGCTGCCAAGCACCAAGGAAGCGAGGTTCCACGTGGAACACTCCCCAGTCCAGAAACTGCCGGCGAATCTTTGGCGCGCCCTCCAGCAAACGAAAGCTGTCCGGGTTGATCAGTTGCATGGGCAACGCCTCGGCAAGTTGCGCGGCGCTACGCACGTTCTGCCCATCGATACGAATCTGCAACTCACCCTGACGATCACGGCTGATACCCAGATTACTGTTTCCATCCGGCAGCATTACCTGACCGAAGACCGTGCAGGTAGGATGCTCGTACTGGATGACGGGCTGCAGCCGGTTGCTGCGAAAGGAACGCGCCAGACCGAGCAGATGGATAGCCTCCAGCAGACTGGTTTTGCCGCTGCCGTTGGCACCGTGAAGGATGTTGATACGCGGGGAGGGAGAGAGGGTCACCGGGTGCAGATTGCGCACCGCGGTGACAGTGACGCGGCTTAGGGACATCGAGCGTTACAGGCGCATCGGCATGACGACATAGGCAGATTCGTCATTCTCGGCTTCCTGCACCAAGGCGCTGCTGTTGGAATCGGAGAGAATCAGACGGACCTGATCGGTAGTCATCACCCCCAGCACGTCCAGCAGATAGCTAACGTTGAAGCCGATCTCCAGACCCGCACCATTGTAATCCACGGCGACTTCTTCCTCGGCCTCTTCCTGCTCGGGGTTGTTGGCCTGGATCTTCAGGGTACCGCTGGCCAACAGCAGGCGAATTCCGCGGTACTTCTCGTTTGAGAGAATTGCCGTACGACTGAACGCCTCACGCAGCACCTGGCGATCGCCAACCACCAGCTTGTCGCCGCCTTTGGGCAGCACCCGCTCGTAGTCGGGGAATTTGCCGTCGACCAGTTTCGAGGTGAAGGTGAAGTCCCCAGTGGTGGCACGGATATGGTGCTGGCCGAGAACGATGGCGACCTCGCCATCCTGCTCGGTCAACAGTCGCGCCAGTTCGAGAATACCTTTACGCGGAACGATCACTTGGTGGCGGTCCGCCTGTTCAATGCCGGCGGTCATCGAGCACATCGCCAGCCGATGGCCGTCGGTAGCCACCGCGCGCAGCACGTTGGCGCTGACTTCGAGCAGCATGCCGTTCAGGTAATAGCGCACGTCCTGCTGGGCCATGGCAAAGCTGGTGCGTTCGATGAGGCGACGCAGCTTCGCTTGCGGCAGCGTGAAGTTCAGCGAACCGGGGCCTTCCTCGACGGTAGGAAAGTCGTTGGCCGGCAGCGTCGACAGGGTGAAGCGGCTACGGCCGGCCTTGACGATCAGCTTTTGCTCGTCCAGCCGGACATCGATGAGCGCATCGCCGGGAAGGCTCTTGCAGATGTCCATCAGCTTGCGCGCTGGCACGGTGATTTCGCCGGACTCCGCGGCTTCTTCCAGAGCGACGCGACCAACCAGCTCGACTTCCAGGTCGGTACCGGTGAGGGACAGATTCTGTCCCTCCACAACCAGCAGGACATTGGAGAGAACCGGCAGGGTCTGCCGACGTTCCACGACGCCTGCAACCAGTTGCAGGGGTTTCAACAGGGCTTCGCGCTGAATAGTGAAGTGCATGGTCCGTTCCCTTGCCTCGTGGGCTGCGTGTGGATCAGGTAGTCAGTGTGCGCAGCAGATTCTTGTAGTCCTCGCGGATGTCCGCGTCGGATTCCCTCAGTTCCGCAATCTTACGACAGGCGTGCAGAACTGTGGTGTGATCGCGACCGCCGAATGCGTCGCCAATCTCAGGCAAGCTGTGGTTGGTCAGCTCCTTGGACAGCGCCATGGCCACCTGGCGCGGCCTGGCTACCGAGCGCGACCGCCGTTTCGACAGCATGTCGGCGATCTTGATCTGGTAGTAGTCGGCGGCGGTGCGCTGGATGTTGTCGATGCTGACCAGCTTGTCCTGCAACGCCAGCAGGTCCTTCAGCGATTCGCGGATCAGCTCGATGGTAATGTCGCGCCCCATGAAGTGCGCGTGGGCGATGACACGTTTCAGCGCACCTTCCAGTTCACGAACGTTGGAGCGGATCCGCTGGGCGATGAAGAACGCCGCATCATGGGGCAGCTCGACTTTCGCCTGGTCGGCCTTCTTCATCAGGATCGCAACCCGGGTCTCCAGCTCCGGCGGCTCGACCGCAACCGTCAGGCCCCAGCCGAAACGCGACTTCAGACGCTCTTCGAGCCCGTCGATCTCTTTCGGATAGCGGTCGCTGGTGAGGATAACCTGTTGGCCACCTTCAAGTAAGGCATTGAAAGTATGGAAGAATTCTTCCTGCGAACGTTCTTTCTTGGCAAAGAACTGAATGTCATCGATTAACAGCGCATCGACGGAGCGGTAGAACCGCTTGAACTCGTTGATCGCGTTTAGCTGCAGCGCCTTGACCATGTCGGCAACGAAACGCTCGGAATGCAGGTAGACCACCTTGGCATTCGGGTTCTTCTTCAGCAGGTGGTTGCCGACGGCGTGCATCAGGTGCGTCTTGCCCAAGCCCACCCCTCCATAAAGGAACAATGGGTTGTAACCGTGCTTGGGGTTATCGGCGACCTGCCAGGCGGCGGCGCGGGCCAGTTGGTTGGACTTGCCCTCGACGAAGTTTTCAAAGGTGAAGGTACGGTTCAGGTAGCTGGTGTGCTTGAGTGCGCCTTCCACCTGCACCGTACGTTCGGAACGAGAAGATGGCGCCGGCGCATTGCCAGCAGGCTCGGCGCTATAAGGAGGAGCAGCCACGACATCTGCGGGCTTGGTCGGCTCCTGGCGCGGCTCGGCTGGTGGCGCAGCGGCCGCCGACAAAGGCGCGGTTGGCGCAGGACGCGAAGCGGCGCTGCGCTTGCTGCCGATCAGCAGCGACAGCGCCGGAACGATTCCCGCACCACGCTCACCCAGCAATTCAAGCAGCCTGCCGAGGTACTTCTCGTTGACCCAGTCCAGTACAAAGCGGTTGGGTGCATAGACGCGAAGCTCGTCGCCTTCAGCCTCCACCTGCAGCGGCCGTATCCAGGTGTTGAATTGCTGGGCAGGTAGCTCGTCGCGAAGAAGTTCCACGCATTGCTGCCAAAGTTCAACGGACACGGACGACCCCACAGGTTTGAAAAGCGAAGAAAAAATCAGCCGGTATTGTACGGGGCGACCTAGCACTTATCCACATCGACTGGTCGCCTGCGCTCTTCACAGTTCTGTTTTCGCCAGCTTCGCAGAAACAAATCACGCGCCCCTCAATGCTGTGGGTAACCATCCAATAACTCCGGTATGAAACATGGGATGAAGCTGCCGATAACACCGCCTGTGGACAACCTTCGATTTTATGCAGAGCATCTGCACAAGCCCGGCACAACATCAGCACCTGTTCGACACAGGATTGCTATTCCCTGCAGCGCCCTACCAGCCTGGGTTACAGAGGTTTTCCACAGATAAGTGCCGCACCATCAGTATTCATATTCACCAAAGAGCTTATCTATTCTTCTCTTTATATTTCTCTAGAGCGGAAAAGCGCTGGTTGGAAATTGACCTGCTCGTTCGGTTTCACTAGAATTGCCGGTCTCTTAAACGGGGGCCACTCCCGGCCCGTAGTGAGCACCAGGTAGAAGCATCATGAAACGCACCTTCCAGCCCAGCACCATCAAGCGCGCTCGTGTCCACGGTTTCCGTGCCCGCATGGCCACCAAGAACGGTCGTCAAGTCCTGTCGCGTCGCCGCGCCAAGGGCCGCAAGCGCCTGACCGTCTAATAATCCGGCACGGGTGGTGAGTCGAGACTTCAGTCGGGAAAAGCGCCTGCTTACCCCCCGGCAATTCAAGACCGTATTCGACTCCCCCACCGGCAAGGTCCCCGGCAGGAACGTCCTGCTACTCGCGCGCGACAACGATCTTGATCACCCCCGCCTGGGTCTGGTGATCGGTAAAAAGAGCGTCAAGCTCTCCGTTGAACGCAATCGCCTTAAACGTCAGATCCGCGAATCGTTCCGCCTGCACCAGGAAAGCCTGGTCGGCTGGGATATCGTGATCGTCGCGCGCAAGGGCCTTGGCGACCTGGACAACAGCGAACTGGCTCAACAGTTCGGCAAGCTCTGGAAACGCCTCGCGCGCAACCGACCTCGCCCGCAAACCCAAGCCGAACCTGAGGTCGCCGATAGTCGTCATGCGTAAACTGGCCCTCGCATCGATCCAGTTCTACCGCTATGCCATTAGCCCGATGATGGCCAGCCACTGTCGTTTCTACCCCAGTTGTTCCTGCTACGCGCATGACGCCATCGAGCAACACGGCGTCATGCGTGGCGGCTGGCTGGCCGCGCGCCGGCTTGGCCGTTGTCATCCCTGGAATCCCGGCGGCTACGATCCGGTTCCCGCAGCGAAACCCTCCCGATCCCCTTCGATGGCCGAGTAATCATGGATATCAAACGCTCGATCCTGATCGTCGCCCTTGCGATCGTGTCCTACCTGATGGTCCTGCAATGGAACCAGGATTATGGGCAGGCCGCCTTGCCGCCGACGCAGAACCCCGTTGCCCAGAGTTCCAACCAGGCGCTGCCCGACGCTCCCAGTGCTACCGCCACCAGCGGCGATGTGCCCAGCGCGACGGCCGAAGGCGAAACGCAGATCGCGCCGAGCGCGGTCAGCAACGAGCTGATCCGGGTGAAGACCGACGTCCTCGACGTGGCAATCGACCCGCGTGGGGGGGACATCGTCCAGCTCAGCCTGCCGCAGTATCCGCGTCGTCAGGATCGTCCGGACGTGCCGTTCCAGCTGTTCGACAACGGCGGCGAACGCACCTACCTCGCACAGAGCGGCCTGACCGGCAGCAACGGCCCGGATGCCCGCAGCTCCGGCCGCCCGCTGTTCAACAGCGCGCAACGCAGCTACGAACTGGCCGACGGCCAGAACCAGCTGGTGGTCGACCTGACTTACAGCGACGCCGGGATCAACTACATCAAGCGCTTCACCTTCAAGCGCGGCCTCGACGCTTCCTGCTCGGCCAAGGAGCAGCAGCTGAAGAAACCCGGTTGCGTGGACCCGTCCTCCTACCAGGTCGAAGTGCGTTACCTGATCGACAACCAGAGCGGCACCGCCTGGAACGGCAACCTGTTCGCCCAGCTCAAGCGCGACGCCAGCGGCGATCCGTCCTCGACCACCGCTACCGGCACCGCCACCTACCTCGGCGCCGCCATGTGGAAGCCTGATTCGCCTTACACCAAGGTGAAGATGAAGGACATCGACAAGGCTCCGCTGAAGGAAACCGTGCAGGGCGGCTGGGTCGCCTGGCTGCAGCATTACTTCGTCACCGCCTGGGTACCGGAGAAGGACACCACCAACGTGGTGCAGACCCGCAAGGATGCCCAGGGCAACTACATCATCGGTTTCACCGGTCCGACCGTCAGCGTCGCTCCCGGCGCCAAGGCCGAGACCAGCGCGATCCTCTACGCCGGTCCGAAGATCCAGAAATACCTCGGCGAGTTGTCCCACGGCCTCGAGCTGACCGTCGACTACGGTGTCCTGTGGTTCCTCGCCCAGCCGATCTTCTGGCTGCTGCAACATATCCACAGCATCCTCGGCAACTGGGGCTGGTCGATCATCATCCTCACGCTGATCATCAAGATGGCATTCTTCCCGCTGTCCGCCGCCAGCTATCGCTCGATGGCGCGCATGCGCGCCGTATCGCCGAAAATGGCCGCTCTGAAGGAGCAGTTCGGTGACGATCGCCAGAAGATGTCACAGGCGATGATGGAGCTGTACAAGAAGGAGAAGATCAACCCGCTTGGTGGCTGCCTGCCGATCGTGGTGCAGATGCCGGTCTTCCTCGCGCTCTACTGGACGCTGCTGGAAAGCGTCGAGATGCGCCAGGCACCGTGGATGTTCTGGATCACCGACCTGTCGATCAAGGACCCGTTCTTCATCCTGCCGATCATCATGGGCGCGACNNACCCGATGCAAGCCAAGGTGATGAAGCTGATGCCGATCATCTTCACCTTCTTCTTCCTCTGGTTCCCGGCTGGTCTGGTGCTGTACTGGGTGGTCAACAACTGCCTGTCGATCGCACAGCAGTGGTACATTACGCGGCAGATCGAAGCGCGTACGAAGAAGGCCGAAGCCTGATTCCCGCCGCTCGCACCTGTTGAACGAGACGCCCCATTTATGGGGCGTCTTGCTATCTGGAGAGTCCGAATGTCCACACCCCGCGAAACCATCGCCGCCGTCGCCACCGCTCCCGGACGTGGCGGCGTGGGCATCGTGCGGGTCTCCGGGACGCAGGCTCGGCGCATGGCGGTCGCGCTGTTCGGCCGCGAACCACGGCCGCGGCACGCGCATTACGGCCCTTTCCTGGCCGACGCCGGCCAGGTGATTGACGAAGGCTTGCTGCTGTTCTTCCCCGGGCCGAACTCCTTCACCGGCGAAGACGTCCTCGAACTGCAGGGCCACGGCGGCCCGGTGATCCTCGA
>DIEE01000013.1:24286-39908 GCA_002418465.1 Pseudomonas sp. UBA5782
CAAGCTCGACCTGGCCCAGGCCGAGGCGATTGCCGATCTTATCGAAGCCAGCTCCGAACAGGCGGCGCGCAACGCGCTGCGTTCACTGCAGGGCGAGTTTTCCAAGCGCGTGCATGGGCTCACCGAAAGCCTGATCCAGCTGCGCATCTACGTCGAAGCGGCGATCGACTTCCCCGAGGAGGAAATCGATTTTCTTGCCGACGGCCATGTGCTGCGTCAGCTGGACGCTGTGCAGGAACATCTGCAGCGGGTGGTCCGTGAAGCCAGCCAGGGTGCCTTGCTGCGCGACGGCATGAACGTGGTCATCGCCGGCCGCCCGAACGCCGGCAAATCCAGCCTGCTCAATGCCCTGGCAGGCCGCGAGACGGCGATCGTCAGCGATATCGCCGGCACCACCCGCGACGTGCTGCGCGAACATATCCACATCGATGGCATGCCGCTGCACGTGATCGATACCGCCGGCCTGCGCGTCACCGATGACCAGGTGGAAAAGATCGGCGTCGAACGCGCGGTGAAGGCGATCAACGAGGCCGACCGGGTGCTGCTGGTGGTGGACGCCAGCACGCCGGAAGCCAGCGATCCATTCGCGCTCTGGCCGGAATTCTTCGAGACGCGCCCGGCATCGGCCAAGGTGACGCTGATTCGCAACAAGGCCGACCTCTCCGGCGAACCCAGCGCGCTGCTGGTCGCCGAAGATGGCCACGTGAGCATCGCCTTGTCCGCCCGTTCCAGCGACGGTCTCGAGTTGCTGCGCGACCACCTCAAGGCCTGCATGGGCTACCAGCAACTGGCCGAAGGTAGCTTCAGTGCCCGCCGGCGTCACCTGGAAGCCTTGCGCCAGGCCGCCACTCACCTCGAGCATGGCCGTGCGCAACTGACTCTGGCCGGCGCCGGTGAATTGCTCGCCGAAGACCTGCGCCAGGCGCAGCACGCGCTGGGCGAAATCACCGGGGCGTTCAGCTCCGACGATCTGCTCGGGCGGATATTCTCCAACTTCTGCATCGGCAAATGACCTGACGACCGACTGCTCTCGCTTCGGCGAGCGGTCTTCGGCTGTCCTTTTTTGCTCACGGAGCTCTGTGGATAAGCAGCCCTGTGCTCTGTAGGTAAAGCGCCTTCAACGCGGAGGATAAACGCGCCTGTGCATAACTGGGTGTTTCATGCACAGCTTGCCAGCAGCCTGCTCCCCGCTTTCACGCAGTATCGGCACAGGGTTCAGGATCGCTGTACATCAATAGATGCGGGGTCCTTAGCCTGTTATCCACAGAAAAGTGCCTCAGTAAGAATAAACATAGAAAACAAGCTTTATAAATTCATCTCTATTTATTCTTGTTAACCCGAGACCATGAAGCCACCGTCCAAGCTACAAAGGACCAGTTGGCTAATTTTTGTGCAAAAAGGCTTCATTCAGCCGACCTAACTCCCTATACTTGCCGGCTCCCTGATTTCCCAATCTCAACAGGCACGAGGTGCGTGGTGGATTACCCTTCCCGTTTCGACGTGATCGTCATCGGTGGCGGCCATGCCGGCACCGAAGCAGCGCTGGCTGCCGCCCGCATGGGGGTGAAAACCCTGCTGCTGACCCACAACGTGGAAACCCTCGGCCAGATGAGCTGCAACCCGGCCATTGGCGGGATCGGCAAGAGCCATCTGGTGAAGGAAATCGACGCGCTCGGCGGCGTGATGGCCGAAGCCACCGACAAGGGCGGCATCCAGTTCCGCGTGCTCAACAGCCGCAAGGGCCCAGCAGTGCGCGCCACCCGCGCCCAGGCCGACCGCATCCTGTACAAGGCGGCGGTGCGCGAAGTGCTGGAGAACCAGGCCAACCTGTGGATGTTCCAGCAGGCCTGCGACGACCTGATCGTCGAAAGCGAGCAGGTCAAGGGCGTGGTGACCCAGATGGGTCTGCGTTTCTTCGCCGAATCCGTGGTGCTGACCACCGGCACCTTCCTCGGCGGACTTATCCACATCGGTCTGCAGAACTATTCCGGCGGTCGTGCCGGTGATCCGCCATCGATCGCCCTGGCCAAGCGCCTTCGCGAGCAGCCGCTGCGCGTCGGTCGGCTGAAGACCGGTACGCCACCGCGCATCGACGGCCGTTCGGTAGATTTCTCGGTGATGACCGAGCAGCCCGGCGATACGCCGATCCCGGTAATGTCGTTCCTCGGTTCGAAGGAGCAGCATCCGGCCCAGGTCAGCTGCTGGATCACCCACACCAACTCGCGCACCCACGAAATCATCGCCGCCAACCTGGATCGCTCGCCGATGTATTCGGGCGTGATCGAGGGCGTCGGGCCGCGCTATTGCCCATCCATCGAGGACAAGATCCATCGCTTCGCCGACAAGGACAGCCACCAGGTTTTCCTTGAGCCGGAAGGCCTGACCACCCACGAGCTGTACCCCAACGGGATCTCCACTTCGCTGCCCTTCGATGTGCAGCTGCAGATCGTGCAAAGCATCCGCGGCATGGAGAACGCGCACATCGTGCGCCCCGGCTACGCCATCGAGTACGACTATTTCGATCCGCGCGACCTCAAGTACAGCCTGGAAACCAAGGTGATCGGCGGTCTGTTCTTCGCCGGCCAGATCAACGGCACCACCGGCTACGAAGAGGCCGGCGCCCAGGGTCTGCTCGCCGGTGCCAATGCCGCCCTGCGCGCGCAGGGCAAGGACGCCTGGTGCCCGCGTCGCGATGAGGCCTACATCGGCGTGCTGGTCGACGACCTGATCACCCTGGGTACCCAGGAGCCCTACCGCATGTTCACCTCGCGCGCCGAGTACCGGCTGATCCTGCGCGAGGACAATGCCGACCTGCGCCTGACCGAGAAGGGCCGTGAGCTGGGGCTGATCGACGATGCGCGCTGGGCCGCCTTCTGCACCAAGCGCGAGGCGATCGAGCAGGAAGAACAGCGTCTGAAGAGCGCCTGGGTTCGTCCCAACACCCCGCAGGGCGACGCCGTTGCCGCGCGCTTCGGTACGCCGCTGGCCCATGAGTACAACCTGCTCAACCTGCTCAGCCGCCCGGAAATCGACTATGCCGGGCTGATCGAGATCACCGGCGAAGGCGCGGCCGATCCGCAGGTCGCCGAGCAGATCGAGATCCGCACCAAGTACGCCGGCTACATCGACCGCCAGCAGGAAGAGATCGCCCGCCTGCGCAGCAGCGAGAACATCCGCCTGCCCGAAGACCTGGACTACGCCGGGATTTCCGGGCTGTCCAAGGAAATCCAGCACAAGCTCGGCCAGGCCCGCCCGGAAACCCTCGGCCAGGCGTCGCGCATCCCCGGCGTCACGCCGGCGGCAGTGTCGCTGCTGATGATCCACCTGAAGAAGCGCGGCGCCGGTCGCCAACTGGAACAGAGCGCTTGATGGCGGTCGTCGAGCAGCATGCGCGAGAACTTTCGCAAGGCGCGCGGCAACTGGGCGTGACGCTCGACGCGGCGCAAACGCAGCGCCTGCTCGGTTACCTGGCGCTGCTGATCAAGTGGAACAAGGCCTACAACCTGACGGCGGTGCGCGACCCCGACGAGATGGTGTCGCGCCACCTGCTCGACAGCCTCAGCGTGGTGCCCTTCGTTGCCGAAGGCGGCGAGCGCTGGCTGGACGTCGGCAGCGGTGGCGGGATGCCCGGCATCCCGCTGGCGATCCTGTTCCCCGAGCGCCATTTCACCCTGCTCGATTCCAACGGCAAGAAGACCCGCTTCCTCACCCAGGTGAAACTGGAACTCGGCCTGGGCAATCTCGATGTGGTGCATGGTCGCGTCGAGGCCTTCAAGCCGCCGCAGCCGTTCGATGGCATCTGCTCGCGCGCCTTCAGCGCCCTGGACGACTTCGCCAACTGGACCCGCCACCTGGGCGATGCCGCCACCCGCTGGCTGGCGATGAAGGGTGTACACCCCGACGACGAACTGCAGGCGCTGCCGGACGACTTCAGTCTTGCCGCGACCTATGTGCTCAAGGTTCCCGGTTGCCAAGGCCAGCGCCATCTGCTGATACTGCGCCGCTCATAATGACCCGGACCGACACCGACAATGGCTAAAGTACTCGCCATCGCCAACCAGAAAGGCGGTGTCGCCAAGACCACCACCTGCATCAACCTGGCGGCCTCGCTGGTGGCCACCAAGCGTCGGGTGCTGCTCATCGACCTCGATCCGCAGGGCAACGCCACCACCGGCAGCGGCGTGGACAAGCTCGGTCTCGAACACTCGGTCTACGACGTGCTGATCGGCGAATGCAGCCTGGTCGAGGCCATGCAGTTCTCCGAGCACGGCGGCTACCAGTTGCTGCCGGCCAACCGCGACCTCACCGCCGCCGAAGTCGCCCTGCTGGACATGCCGGCCAAGGAAAACCGCCTGCGCGAGGCGCTCGCCCCGGTCCGCGAGAACTACGACTACATCCTCATCGACTGCCCGCCGTCGCTGTCGATGCTCACCGTCAACGCGCTGGTCGCCGCGGACGGCGTGATCATCCCCATGCAGTGCGAGTACTACGCGCTGGAAGGGCTGACCGATCTGATCAACTCGATCCAGCGTATCGGCAAGATGCTCAATCCGACGCTAAAGATCGAAGGCCTGCTGCGTACCATGTACGACCCGCGCATCAGCCTGACCAACGACGTCTCCGCGCAGCTCAAGGCGCATTTCGGCGACACGCTCTACGACACGGTCATCCCGCGCAACGTCCGCCTCGCCGAGGCGCCCAGCTTCGGCATGCCGGCGCTGGTCTACGACAAGCAATCGCGTGGCGCCCTCGCCTACCTGGCGCTGGCCGGCGAACTGGCACGCCGCCAGCGCAGCGCCGGACGTACCGCGGCGCCCGCCACACAAGCATAAGGAACTGGCATGGCCATCAAGAAACGAGGTCTCGGACGTGGACTGGACGCCCTGCTGGGCGGAACCAGCATCGCCGCCATGCAGGATGAAGCCGCCCAGGTGGAAAACCGCGAGCTGCAGTACCTGCCGCTCGACCTGATCCAGCGCGGCAAGTACCAGCCGCGTCGCGACATGGACCCTGCCGCGCTTGAAGAACTGGCGCAGTCGATCAAGGCCCAGGGCGTGATGCAGCCGATCGTGGTGCGCGCCGTCGACGCCGGGCGCTACGAGATCATCGCCGGCGAGCGCCGCTGGCGTGCCAGCCAGCAGGCCGGACTGGAAAAGATTCCGGCGATGGTGCGCGACGTCAGCGACGAAGCCGCGGTGGCGATGGCGCTGATCGAGAACATCCAGCGCGAGGACCTCAACCCGATCGAGGAAGCCTTCGCCCTGCAGCGCCTGCAGCAGGAATTCCAGCTCACCCAGCAACAGGTCGCCGAGGCCGTCGGCAAGTCGCGTGTCACCGTGACCAACCTGCTGCGCCTGATCGCCCTGCCGGAAGAGATCAAGACCTTGCTCGCCCACGGCGATCTGGAAATGGGCCATGCCCGCGCGCTGCTCGGCTTGCCCGCCGATCGCCAGCTGGAAGCCGCGCGACATGTTGTCGCACGCGGCTTGACGGTTCGTCAGACCGAGGCGCTGGTACGCCAGTGGCTGAGCGACAAACCGGCGGCCGTCGACAAACCCAAGGCCGACCCGGACATCAGTCGGCTGGAACAGCGCCTCGCAGAGCGGCTGGGCTCTCCAGTGCAGATCAAGCACGGACAGAAGGGCAAAGGTCAGCTGGTGATCCGCTACAACTCGCTGGACGAACTGCAGGGTGTACTGGCGCATATCCGCTGAAACAAATGCTCATGCATGACGTGTAGCGGGTAGTCGGAAATCACTACCCGGCAGTTGAATGGGTAGGGAACCGCCCCTATACTCTGCGCGCATTTTGGTCGGCATGAAATATGCCAAGTCGTTGATTTGATGGACGCCGACCTTCCAGAGGACGTTTGCGATGGATGCCCGCAAGCCACAACGCCTGCCCCTCCATCGCCTACCGGTGTTTCCGGTGCTGATCGCCCAACTGGTCTTGCTGCTGATCGCCGCTTCGTTCCTGTGGCTTTCGCGAGGAACGGTCGCCGGTTACTCGGGACTCTGTGGTGGTCTGATCGCTTGGCTACCCAACCTGTATTTTGCTCACAAGGCGTTCCGCTTCAGCGGGGCGCGGGCTGCACAAGCCATCGTCCGGTCGTTTTACGCCGGTGAGGCAGGAAAGCTGATTCTGACGGCAGTGCTCTTCGCGCTGACGTTCGCAGGCGTGAAGCCATTGGAGCCGCTGGCCGTTTTCGGCGTGTTCCTGTTGACCCAGTTGGTCAGCTGGTTTTCTCCCCTGCTGATGAGAAAACGACTTACGAATTAACGCGTTGAGGCAAACATGGCAGCAGAAAACGCTTCGGGCTACATTCAGCACCACCTGCAGAACCTGACCTTCGGGCGTCTGCCGAGCGGTGACTGGGGTCTCGCCCATACCGCTCAGGAAGCTAAGGAAATGGGCTTCTGGGCATTCCACCTGGATACCCTGGGCTGGTCGGTCGCGCTGGGTGTGATCTTCGTTCTGCTGTTCCGCATGGCTGCCAGCAAGGCCACTTCCGGCCAGCCGGGCGCGCTGCAGAACTTCGTCGAAGTGCTGGTAGAGTTCGTCGACGGCAGCGTCAAAGACACCTTCCACGGCCGCAACCCGCTGATCGCACCTCTGGCCCTGACGATCTTCGTCTGGATCTTCCTGATGAACGCCATCGACCTGATCCCGGTGGACTGGATTCCGCACGCGGCGATCGCGATCTCCGGCAACGAGCACGTGTTCTTCCGCGCCGTGCCGACCACCGACCCGAACGCGACTCTGGGCATGGCCCTGTCGGTGTTCGCGCTGATCATCTTCTACAGCATCAAGGTCAAGGGCATCGGCGGCTTCATCGGCGAACTGACCCTGCATCCCTTCAGCAGCAAGAACCTCGCGGTGCAGGCCATCCTCATCCCGGTCAACTTCCTGCTCGAGTTCGTCACCCTGGTGGCCAAGCCCATTTCGCTGGCCCTGCGGTTGTTCGGCAACATGTATGCCGGCGAACTGGTATTCATCCTGATCGCCGTGATGTTCGGCAGCGGTCTGCTTTGGCTGAGTGGCCTGGGTGTGGTGCTGCAGTGGGCGTGGGCGGTTTTCCACATCCTGATCATCACCTTGCAAGCGTTCATCTTCATGATGCTGACGATCGTCTACCTTTCGATGGCGCACGAAGATAACCACTGATTGTTCGCTTTACCGCTTCATCTAAAACCCCTAACCAAGTCGACATAAGAGTCGGAGGAAAAATGGAAACTGTAGTTGGTCTTACCGCTATCGCCGTTGCACTGCTGATTGGCCTGGGTGCCCTGGGTACCGCCATCGGTTTCGGTCTGCTGGGTGGCAAGTTCCTGGAAGGCGCTGCGCGTCAGCCGGAAATGGTCCCGATGCTGCAAGTCAAAATGTTCATCGTCGCCGGCTTGCTCGACGCCGTGACCATGATCGGCGTTGGTATCGCTCTGTTCTTCACCTTCGCGAACCCCTTCGTTGGTCAAATCGCCGGCTGATCACTCGTCTTCTTTCGAGTGAACCGGTTTGATGGACAACGAACGAGCGAGGTGTTGGCGTGAACATTAATGCAACCCTGATTGGCCAGTCCGTTGCGTTCTTCATCTTCGTGCTGTTCTGCATGAAGTTCGTGTGGCCTCCGGTCATCACGGCTTTGCGCGAACGCCAGAAGAAGATCGCAGAAGGTCTGGACGCTGCCAATCGTGCGACTCGCGACTTGGAGCTGGCCCAAGAGAAAGTGGGCGAGCAACTGCGCGAAGCGAAGACTCAGGCAGCCGAGATCATCGAGCAAGCCAAGAAGCGCGCGACCCAGATCGTCGACGAAGCCCGTGATCAGGCCCGTGTCGAAGCTGAGCGCGTCAAGGCTCAGGCTCAGGCCGAGATCGAGCAGGAAATCAACGGTGTCAAAGACGCCCTGCGCGCCCAACTGGGTAGCCTGGCCGTCGGCGGTGCCGAGAAGATCCTGGGTGCCACAATCGATCGAAACGCGCATGCGGAGCTGGTTGATAAACTGGCTGCCGAAATCTAAGCGAGGGCGATCATGGCAGAATTGACCACGCTGGCCCGACCTTACGCCAAGGCTGCTTTCGAGCACGCCCAGGCCCATCAGCAGCTGGCCGCCTGGTCGGCCATGCTCGGCCTGGCTGCAGCGGTGTCGCAAGACGCCCGCATGCAGAGCGTGCTCAAGGCTCCGCGTCTGACCAGTACAGAAAAGGCCGCCACCTTCGTCGAGGTGTGCGGCGACAAGTTCGATGCCCAGGTACAGAACTTCATCCATATCGTTGCCGAGAACGAGCGCCTCGCGCTGTTGCCGGAAATCGCCGAACTGTTCGAGCTGTACAAGGCCGAACAGGAAAAGTCGGTGGATGTGGACGTGATCAGTGCCTTCGCATTGAGCGCCGAACAGCAAGACAAACTCGCCAAGGTTCTCAGCGCTCGGCTCAGCCGGGAAGTGCGACTGCACGCTGCGGAAGATGCCAGCCTCATCGGTGGTGTCGTGATCCGCGCAGGCGACCTGGTTATCGATGGCTCGGTTCGCGGCAAGCTCGCGAAACTGGCCGAAGCGTTGAAATCCTGAGTTTGAAGGGGCAGCAGAGCAATGCAGCAACTCAATCCTTCCGAAATAAGTGAAATCATCAAGGGGCGCATCGAGAAACTCGACGTCTCTTCCCAAGCCCGTAACGAAGGCACCATCGTCAGCGTTTCCGACGGTATCGTGCGCATCTACGGCCTGGCCGACGTGATGTACGGCGAGATGATCGAGTTCCCCGGTGGCGTCTACGGTATGGCGCTGAACCTGGAACAAGACTCCGTCGGCGCCGTCGTCCTGGGCAGCTACCTCGGCCTGCAAGAAGGCATGAGCGCCAAGTGCACCGGCCGCATCCTCGAAGTTCCGGTCGGTCCGGAACTGCTGGGTCGCGTGGTCGATGCCCTGGGCAACCCGATCGATGGCAAAGGCCCGCTCAACAACGTTGCTACCGACGCGGTTGAGAAGGTTGCGCCGGGTGTGATCTGGCGTAAGTCGGTCGACCAGCCGGTACAGACCGGCTACAAGTCGGTCGATGCGATGATCCCTGTAGGCCGTGGCCAGCGCGAGCTGATCATCGGCGACCGTCAGATCGGCAAGACCGCTCTGGCCATCGACGCCATCATCAACCAGAAGAACAGCGGCATCCGCTGCGTCTACGTCGCTATTGGTCAGAAGCAGTCGACCATCGCCAACGTGGTACGCAAGCTGGAAGAGAACGGCGCCCTGGCCAACACCATCGTGGTGGCGGCGAGTGCTTCGGAATCCGCTGCGCTGCAGTTCCTGGCTCCCTACGCCGGCTGCACCATGGGCGAGTACTTCCGTGACCGCGGCGAAGACGCTCTGATCGTGTATGACGATCTGTCCAAGCAAGCCGTCGCCTACCGCCAGATCTCCCTGCTGCTGCGCCGTCCGCCGGGCCGCGAAGCCTACCCGGGCGACGTGTTCTATCTCCACAGCCGTCTGCTGGAGCGCGCTTCCCGCGTTTCCGAAGAGTACGTCGAGAAGTTCACCAACGGCGCCGTGACTGGCAAGACCGGTTCGCTGACTGCGCTGCCGATCATCGAAACCCAGGCCGGCGACGTTTCCGCGTTCGTTCCGACCAACGTGATTTCGATCACCGACGGCCAGATCTTCCTGGAATCGGCGATGTTCAACTCGGGTATCCGTCCGGCCGTCAACGCCGGTATCTCGGTATCCCGCGTCGGTGGCGCCGCCCAGACCAAGATCGTCAAGAAGCTTTCCGGTGGCATCCGTACCGCTCTGGCTCAGTACCGTGAGCTGGCGGCTTTCGCCCAGTTCGCTTCCGACCTGGACGAAGCCACCCGCAAGCAGCTCGAGCATGGTCAGCGCGTTACCGAGCTGATGAAGCAGAAGCAGTACGCGCCGATGTCCATCGCCGAAATGTCGCTGTCGCTGTACGCCGCCGAGCGCGGTTTCCTGACCGACATCGAGCTGGCCAAGATCGGTAGCTTCGAAGCTGCGCTGATTGCCTACTTCAACCGTGATCACGCCGATCTGATGGCGAAGATCAACGAGAAGGGTGACTTCAACGACGAAATCGATAAAGGCATCAAAGCCGGTATCGAGAAGTTCAAGGCCACCCAAACCTGGTAAGCCGCAGCGGGGTCGAAAGGCCCCGCCTGCTAACCCCATAGGTGTGAAATGGCAGGCGCAAAAGAGATTCGCAGCAAGATTGCGAGCATCAAAAGCACGCAAAAGATCACCAGCGCCATGGAAAAGGTCGCGGTCAGCAAGATGCGCAGAGCACAACAGCGCATGGCTGCCAGCCGTCCTTACGCCGAGCGCATCCGGCAGGTGATCGGCCATCTGGCCAACGCCAATCCGGAATACCTGCACCCGTTCATGATCGAGCGTGAGGTCAAGCGTGTCGGCTATATCGTCGTCACCTCCGACCGTGGTCTGGCTGGCGGTTTGAACACCAACCTGTTCAAAGCCCTGGTCAAGGACATGAGCGCTCAGCGCGAGAAGAGCGCCGAGATCGATCTGGCGGTGATCGGTGGCAAGGGTGCGTCGTTCTTCCGTAGCTACGGCGGCAACGTGGTCGCGGCGATCAGCAACCTGGGCGAAGCGCCTTCGATCAACGATTTGATCGGCAGCGTCAAGGTCATGCTGGACGCCTACCTCGAAGGCCGTATCGACCGGCTGTACGTGGTCTCCAACAAGTTCGTCAACACCATGACCCAGAAGCCGACCGTAGAGCAGCTGATTCCGCTGGTTGCCGAGGACAGTCAGGAGTTGAAGCACCACTGGGACTACCTCTACGAACCCGATGCCAAGCAGTTGCTGGAAGGCCTGCTGGTGCGTTACGTGGAGTCGCAGGTCTACCAGGCGGTGGTCGAGAACAACGCGGCCGAGCAGGCAGCGCGGATGATCGCGATGAAGAACGCCACCGACAACGCCGGTGATCTGATCAGCGAATTGCAGCTGATCTACAACAAGGCGCGTCAGGCAGCGATCACTCAGGAAATCTCGGAAATCGTCGGCGGCGCTGCCGCGGTTTAACGGTTCAAAATTCAGAGGAACCAAAGATGAGTAGCGGACGTATCGTTCAAATCATCGGCGCCGTCATCGACGTGGAATTCCCGCGCGATCAGGTCCCGAACATCTATGACGCGCTGAAGGTACAAGGCGCGGAAACCACCCTGGAAGTCCAGCAGCAGCTGGGCGACGGCATCGTCCGTACCATCGCCATGGGTTCGACCGAAGGCCTCAAGCGCGGTCTCGACGTCGCCAGCACCGGTGCTGGCATCCAGGTTCCGGTCGGGGTGAAAACCCTGGGTCGGATCATGGACGTTCTCGGCAACCCGATCGACGAAGCGGGCCCGATCGGCGAAGAAGAGCGCTGGGGCATCCACCGCGCTGCGCCGTCCTACGCCGAACAGGCGGGCGGCAACGAGCTGCTGGAAACCGGCATCAAGGTCATCGACCTGGTCTGCCCGTTCGCCAAGGGCGGCAAGGTCGGTCTGTTCGGTGGTGCCGGTGTCGGCAAGACCGTGAACATGATGGAACTGATCCGTAACATCGCCATCGAGCACAGCGGTTATTCCGTGTTCGCCGGTGTGGGCGAGCGTACCCGTGAAGGGAACGACTTCTACCACGAGATGAAGGACTCCAACGTTCTCGACAAAGTGGCGCTGGTCTACGGCCAGATGAACGAGCCGCCGGGCAACCGGCTGCGCGTGGCGCTGACCGGCCTGACCATGGCCGAGAAGTTCCGTGACGAAGGCCGCGACGTTCTGCTGTTCGTCGACAACATCTACCGCTACACCCTGGCCGGTACCGAAGTGTCCGCACTGCTCGGCCGTATGCCGTCCGCAGTGGGCTACCAGCCGACCCTGGCCGAGGAAATGGGCGTTCTGCAGGAACGCATCACCTCCACCAAGTCGGGTTCGATCACCTCGATCCAGGCCGTCTACGTTCCCGCGGATGACCTGACCGACCCGTCGCCGGCAACCACCTTCGCCCACCTCGACGCCACCGTGGTTCTGTCGCGTGACATCGCTTCGCTGGGTATCTACCCGGCGGTCGATCCGCTCGACTCCACCTCGCGTCAGCTGGACCCGAACGTGATCGGCAACGAGCACTACGAGACCGCTCGTGGCGTGCAGTACGTTCTGCAACGCTACAAGGAGCTGAAGGACATCATCGCGATTCTCGGCATGGACGAACTGTCCGAAGCCGACAAGCAGCTGGTATCCCGCGCTCGTAAGATCCAGCGTTTCCTGTCCCAGCCGTTCTTCGTGGCCGAAGTCTTCACCGGTTCGCCCGGCAAGTACGTTTCCCTGAAGGACACCATCGCTGGTTTCAAAGGGATCCTCAACGGCGACTACGATCACCTGCCGGAACAAGCGTTCTACATGGTTGGTGGCATCGAAGAAGTCATCGAGAAAGCCAAGAAACTGTAATCGGGAGCGCCCGGTGACGGGCGCCCACGCGAGGCTACCTAATGGCTATGTCAGTCCATTGCGATATCGTCAGCGCGGAAGGCGAAATCTTCACCGGTCTGGTGGAAATGGTGATCGCGCACGGCAACCTGGGTGACCTGGGTATTTCGCCGGGCCACGCGCCGTTGATCACCGACCTGAAGCCGGGCCCGATCCGTCTGGTCAAGCAGGGCGGCGAAGAGGAGGTGTTCTACATCTCCGGCGGTTTCCTCGAAGTCCAGCCGAACATGGTCAAGGTTCTTGCCGACACCGTGCAGCGCGCTGGCGACCTCGACGAAGCGTCCGCCCAGGAGGCCGTCAAGGCCGCCGAGCAGGCACTGAACGAGAAGGGTGCGGAAGTCGACTACGGCTCGGCTTCGGCCCAGCTCGCCGAAGCCGCCGCCCAATTGCGGACCATCCAGCAGCTGCGCACCAAAGCCAAACGCTGAGTGAATCCGTTTCGACGAAAAGGGGTGGCTTCGGCTACCCCTTTTTGTTTTCGTCCCTTCCGAATTCCGCGGTTGCCGATCAGGGCTCGCTGTCTTAAGGTCGCGCCGTTTTCCCTTTCCTCCTGGAGGTCCTGCATGTCCCTGGAAGTCGTGATTCTCGCCGCCGGCCAAGGTACGCGCATGCGTTCGGCACTGCCCAAGGTGCTGCACCCGGTGGCCGGCAAGCCGATGCTCGGGCATGTCATCGACGCCGCGCGCCAGTTGCAGCCGCAGGGCATCCACGTGGTCATCGGGCATGGCGCGGATGCGGTGCGCGAACGCCTGGCCGCGGACGACCTGAGCTTCGTCATGCAGCGCGAACAGCTCGGCACCGGCCATGCGGTGGCCCAGGCGGCGCCGGCGTTGTCCGCCGAGCGCGTGCTGATCCTCTACGGCGATGTGCCGCTGATCCAAGTCGAGACCCTGCAGCGCCTGCTGCAGAAGGTCGATGACGATCACCTGGCGCTGCTCACCGTCGAGCTGAGCAATCCGACCGGTTACGGACGCATCGTCCGCGATGCCGCGGGGGCGGTGAGTGCCATCGTCGAGCACAAGGACGCGACGCCCGAGCAGTGCGCGATCAGGGAAGGCAATACCGGCATCCTCGCGGTGCCCGGCAAACGCCTCGGCGACTGGCTGAGCCGACTCTCCAACAGCAATGCGCAGGGCGAGTACTACCTCACCGACGTCATCGCCATGGCGGTCGCCGATGGGCTCGGCGTTGCCACCGAGCAGCCGCTGGATGCGATGGAAGTTCAGGGCGCCAACGACCGCATCCAGCTCGCCGAGCTGGAACGTCACTACCAGCAGCGCGCGGCACGCCGTCTGATGGCCGAGGGCGTGACGCTGCGCGATCCGGCGCGTTTCGACGTGCGCGGCGAAGTCAGCGTCGGCCGCGACGTGCTCATCGACATCAACGTGATTCTCGAAGGCCGCGTGCTGATCGAGGAAGGCGTGGAGATCGGGCCGAACTGCGTGATCCGCAACAGCACGCTGCGCAGGGGCGCGATCGTCAAGGCCAACAGCCACCTGGACGGTGCCGAGCTGGGTGAGGGTGCCGATTGCGGTCCCTTCGCGCGGCTGCGCCCGGGCAGTGTGCTGGGGGCTAAGGCGCATGTCGGCAACTTCGTCGAACTGAAGAACGCGGTCATGGGCGAAGGTGCCAAGGCAGGCCATCTGAGTTATCTGGGCGATGCCGAGGTCGGTGCGCGCAGCAACATCGGCGCTGGCACCATCACCTGCAACTACGACGGCGCCAACAAGTCGCGCACGCTGATGGGCGAGGATGTGTTCATCGGTTCCAACACGGCGCTGGTCGCTCCGGTGAGCCTCGGCGACGGCGCCACCACCGGGGCCGGTTCGGTGATCACCCAGGATGTGCCGGCGCAGACCCTGGCGGTCGGGCGCGCCAAGCAGCGCAACATCGACGGCTGGAAGCGTCCTGTGAAGGTCAGCAAGTGACCCGTTAGCGGTAGTTACGAAGGGCGGCTCAGGCCGCCTTTTGTCTTTTATCGGCTTGACGACGAAGCCTCATTAGGTTTTGATTCGCCAATATTTCTTTCGAATCGAAACTTAACGTATGTCGAAGCGCAACACTCCGCAACGTCGCCACGCGATTCTCGCCCTGCTCGCCGAATCGGGAGAAGTCAGCGTGGATGAGTTGGCGAAGGGTTTCTCGACTTCGGAAGTGACCATTCGCAAGGACCTCACCGCGCTGGAGAAGAACGGCCTGTTGCTGCGTCGCTACGGCGGTGCGGTGCCAGTGCCGCAGGAACTGATCGCCGAGGACGCGCAGCCGGTTTCGCCGTACAAGCGCGCCATCGCCCGCGCTGCGGTCGCCTGCCTGCGCGAGCATGCGCGCATCATCATCGACAGCGGCAGCACCACCGCGGCGATGATCGGTGCGCTCGGTCGCCAGCCCGGCCTGGTGGTGATGACCAATTCGCTGAGCGTGGCCAACGCCCTGCGCGAGCTGGAACACGAACCGGTGCTGCTGATGACCGGTGGCACCTGGGACCCGCATTCGGAATCCTTCCAGGGCCAGGTCGCCGAGCAGGTGCTGCGTTCCTACGACTTCGACCAGCTGTTCATCGGTGCCGACGGCATCGACCTGCAGCGTGGCACCACCACCTTCAACGAGCTGCTCGGCCTGTCGCGGGTGATGGCAGAGGTCGCCCGCGAGGTCATCGTGATGGTCGAGTCGGACAAGATCGGCCGGCGCATGCCCAACCTCGAGCTGCCCTGGAGCAGCGTACATACCCTGATCACCGACGAGCGCCTCGACGCTGACGTGCGTGATCGCATCGAATCCCTTGGCGTGCGGCTGATCCTCGCCGCCGTCAGTGACAAATAGGAGAGAAGCATATGTGTGGCATCGTTGGCGCCGTCGCCGAACGCAATATCCTGCCGGTCCTCGTCGAGGGCCTGAAGCGCCTGGAATACCGCGGCTACGACAGCGCCGGCGTAGCCCTGCTCGACGCCGACGGCCGCCTGCAGCGCGTGCGCCGGCCGGGCAAGGTCAGCGAGCTGGAGCAGGCCCTGGCCAGCGCGCCGCTGAACGGTCGCCTGGGCATCGCCCACACTCGCTGGGCGACCCACGGCGTGCCCTGCGAGCGCAACGCGCATCCGCATTTCTCCGGCAACGACCTGGCGCTGGTGCACAACGGCATCATCGA
>DIEE01000283.1:0-157 GCA_002418465.1 Pseudomonas sp. UBA5782
CCGTCGCGGATCGGCCACCAGGGCGAATCCTCGCCGATCAGCGCTTCGGCCTCGCGGCTGGCGTTGGTGCCGAAGCTGGAGGCGATCGCGCCAGGCTGCACTTCCATCACCTCGATGGCGAACGGCGACAGCTCCATGCGCAGGGCGTCGGACAGCG